>JANMTL010000213.1:0-1830 GCA_031390425.1 Rhizobacter sp. | reverse complement strand
GCGGGTCGTGCCCCGGCGTCTTGGCACGCAGGATCGAGAAGATGCTGCCCACGGCCACGTTGACGTCGATGTTGGACTTGCCGTACACGCTGCCGCCCCAGCACACACGCGGCAAGTACCTGCTGCTGTTCGATCCGCTCGACGGCTCCTCCAACATCGACGTCAACGTGGCCGTGGGCAGCATCTTCTCGATCCTGCGTGCCAAGACGCCGGGGCACGACCCGCAGCCGCAAGACTTTCTGCAGCCCGGCACCGAACAGGTGGGAGCCGGCTACGCGATCTACGGCCCGTCGACGATGCTGGTGTTGACGCTGGGCCGCGGCACGCACGCCTTCACGCTCGACCCGATGCTCGGCGAATGGGTGCTCAGCCACCCGAACCTGCGCATCCCCGAGAGCACGCGCGAATTCGCGATCAACGCGTCGAACAGCCGCTTCTGGGAGCCGGCGGTGAAGCGCTATGTCGACGAGTGCATGGCGGGCCAGACGGGGCCGCGCGGCGCCGACTTCAACATGCGCTGGATCGCCTCGCTGGTGGCCGAGACGCACCGCATCCTGATGCGCGGCGGCGTGTTCCTGTACCCGCGCGACCGCAAGGACCCGTCGCGCCCCGGTCGCCTGAGGCTGCTGTACGAAGCGAACCCGATCTCGTTCCTGATCGAACAGGCGGGCGGCGCGGCCAGCACCGGCCGTGAACGCTTGATGGCGGTCATGCCCGAGGCGCTGCACCAGCGCATCGGCTTCGTCTTCGGGTCGAAGCGGGAAGTCTCGCGCATCGAGGGCTACCACCGCGACGAACCGCCCGAGGCCTTCGACTCGCCGCTGTTCGGCAAGCGCGGGCTGTTCGCGGCCACTGCATAGGTCATGGTGCACCCGGCACCGGCGTACCGGCGCCACCCGCCGAGCGGGTGTTCAGCCGCCTTGGGGCGGCCCGGCGCCGGCTGAACCGCCTTTTCAATTTCAGTACGAGGAACGCATGTCCGCCAAACACCCCATCATCGCGATCACCGGTTCGTCCGGTGCCGGCACCACGTCGGTGACGCGAACTTTCGAGAACATCTTCCGCCGCGAAAGCGTGGCCGCCGCCATCGTCGAGGGCGACAGCTTCCACCGCTACGACCGCGTCGCGATGAAGACCGCGATGGCCGAAGCCGAAACGCAGAACCGGCCGCACTTCAGCCACTTCGGCGAAGACGCGAACCTGTTCGAAGAACTGGAAGCGCTGTTCGCGAGCTACGCCGAAAGCGGCACCGGCACCAGCCGCAAGTACCTGCACAACGCCGAAGAGGCCGCGCCGTTCAAGCAGCCGCCCGGCACGTTCACGCCGTGGGCGCCGCTGCCGAGCAGCGAGCTGCTGTTCTACGAAGGCCTGCACGGCGGCGTGACGACCGAGAAGGTCGACGTGGCGCGCCTGGCCGATCTGCTGATCGGCGTGGTTCCGGTGATCAACCTGGAGTGGATCCAGAAGATCCACCGCGACAAGAGCACGCGCGGTTACTCGACCGAGGCGGTGACCGACGTGATCCTGCGCCGCATGCACGAGTACGTGCACTACATCTGCCCGCAGTTCACGCGCACCCACATCAACTTCCAGCGCGTGCCGGTGGTGGACACGTCGGATCCGTTCATCGCGCGCACGATCCCGACGGCCGACGAGAGCCTGGTCGTGATCCGCTTCGCCGACCCCAAGGGCATCGACATGCCCTACCTGCTGAGCATGCTGCACGACTCGTTCATGTCGCGCGCCAACACGCTGGTGGTGCCGGGCGGAAAGATGGAACTCGCGATGCAGCTGATCTTCACGCCGATGATCATGCGGCTGGTCGAGCGG
>JANMTL010000208.1:0-1993 GCA_031390425.1 Rhizobacter sp. | reverse complement strand
GAGGCGGCGTTCACCAGCGCGCTGCAACGCGCCGTGCGCGCTGCGTCGACCGGTGCCATCGTCACGCTGGGCATTGCGCCCAGCGCACCCGAGACCGGCTTCGGCTACCTTCGTTGCGCCAGCGCGGCACGCGGCGATTCGAACGACGCGCAGCTCGTCGCCGAATTCGTCGAAAAGCCCGACCTGCCCACCGCTCAACGCTACGTGGCAGACGGCCGCTACTACTGGAACAGCGGCATCTTCGTCGTGCGCGCCTCGGTGTGGCTGAAGGCGCTGCGGCAGTTCCGGCCCGACATCGCCAGCGCCACCCAGATCGCGTGGGACGGGCGCACCACCGACGCCCCCTTCATCCGCCCCGACCGTGCTGCGTTCGAAGCGATTCCCAGCGAGTCGGTCGACTACGCGGTGATGGAACGCTGCCCCGCCTCGTCCGAGTTCGACATCCGCATGGTGCCGATGAACGCCGGCTGGTCCGACCTGGGGGCCTGGGATGCGGTGTGGGAGGTCAGCGCGAAAGATGCGGCCGGCAACGCCAGCCACGGCGACGCGATGCTGCGCGACAGCCGCAACACGCTGGTGCACGCCACCAGTCGGCTGGTCGGCGTGATCGGCCTCGACGACGTGGTCGTGGTCGAGACCCCCGACGCGGTGCTGGTCACCAAGCGCAGCTGCAGCCAGGAAGTCAAACAGATCGTCGGCCAGTTGCAGCGCGACGGCCGCAGCGAACACACCTCGCACCGGCAGGTCCACCGCCCGTGGGGTTGGTACGACAGTATCGATGCCGGCGCGCGCTTTCAGGTCAAGCGGATCATGGTCAAGCCGGGCGCCACCCTGAGCCTGCAGATGCACCACCACCGCGCCGAACACTGGATCGTCGTGCGCGGCACCGCCGAGGTCACCAACGGCGACCAGGTGATCCTGCTGAGCGAGAACCAGAGCACCTACATCCCGCTGGGCCAGACCCACCGTCTCGCCAACCCCGGCAAGGTGCCACTCGAAATCATCGAGGTGCAGTCCGGCAGCTACCTGGGCGAAGACGACATCGTGCGGTTCAAGGACACCTACGGACGAACCGAGTAAGCGCCCGCCTTTTCATCTGCACAGCACCCACCACCCCCATGAAAATCACCATCATCGGCACCGGCTACGTCGGCCTCGTCACCGGAGCCTGCCTGGCGGAAATGGGCAACCATGTGGTCTGCCTCGACGTCGACGCGGCCAAGATCAAGATCCTCGAAGACGGCGGCATTCCGATTCACGAGCCTGGGCTGCTCGATGTGGTCAAGCGCAACCGCGCCGCCGGGCGCCTGCAGTTCACCACGGACGTGATCGCCGCCGTGAATCACGGTACCTTGCAGTTCATCGGTGTCGGCACGCCGCCCGATGAAGACGGCTCGGCCGACCTGCAGTACGTGGTCGCTGCGGCGCGCAACGTGGGCCGCCACATGACCGACTACAAGGTCATTGTCGACAAGAGCACGGTGCCGGTCGGCACCGGCGATCGGGTGCGCGCCGCGGTGGCCGAAGAACTGGCCAAGCGCGGCGTCGAACTTGAATTCGCTGTCGTCTCGAACCCCGAGTTCCTGAAGGAAGGCGCGGCCGTCGAAGACTTCATGCGGCCCGACCGCATCGTCGTCGGCGCGGACGACGAGCGCGCGGTGTTGCTGATGCGCTCAATCTACTCACCGTTCATGCGCAACCACGACCGGCTGCTGGTGATGGACATCAAGAGCGCCGAGTTCACCAAGTACGCCGCCAACGCGATGCTGGCCACGCGCATCAGCTTCATGAACGAGCTGGCGCTGCTGGCCGAGAAGGTCGGCGCCGACATCGAGCTGGTGCGCAAAGGCATCGGCAGCGATCCGCGCATCGGCACGCACTTTTTGTACGCTGGCGCGGGCTACGGCGGATCGTGCTTCCCGAAAGACGTGAAGGCGCTGGTGCACACCGCTCGCGACAACGGGGTGACCTTGCAGGTGCTGACCGCCGTCGA
>JANMTL010000197.1:0-55654 GCA_031390425.1 Rhizobacter sp. | reverse complement strand
CCACCACAACCAACACCGCTTCGTACATTGGAATTTCCGATGTCGAGCCAAACTTCTTTGGCCTCGCGGCGGGCAATTACAACAACCTCGCCTCCCAGGCGCTTGCTTCGGTGTTGTTTGGCCCAGTGGTGACTCAAAATGCCTACATCGCACTTCAGCGCGCGCAGGGGCTCAGCACGACCGGCGGTGGCACTTGCACTCCGGACGAGCAAACAATCGTGGCTTGCATGCCCTCGCTTTCGCAGGGCCAAATCACGACGATGTTTACCCAGGGTGCCAATACGACGTGGCCAGCGCTGACCGGTGCAACGATTCGCCAAGCTGACAATATCACTGTGGCTGCGGATCAGCGAATCTTTGTGGCGCGCCGCGTCAACACCTCGGGAACCCAAAAGACTTTCGAGGGGATCATCGCCCGCACTGGCAATACCTCCCCGGGCGGGCGGATTTGCCAACCGTCGGTGGACCCTTTTGTCAGCGGCCCTAACGCGGCCGACAACACCGCAGCGGCCACTCTGTGTGGTGATCCGCTGAACACCACCGTTCGCAACAACGGCAGCAATCAGGTTCTTGTTTGTATGAACACCCACGACGTCGCGACCCGCGGCGCGGTTGGTACGTTGTCGCTTGAGTACAAGCAAACCGCGACGAACAACGTTCGCTTCGTTCGTGTCAACGGCGTTGCTCCGACCTATGCAGGCGTTGCTTCTGGTGCTTACACGTACTACGGCGACGTTTCGCTCAACACGCGCATCAATACCGCTGGCGGCGCAGTTGGAACCAGCGCTGCGCTGGGCTACACCGCTTACTTGACAGCGCTGCGGGCCAACTTCGCGAGCCCGACAACGATCGAGATCATCAACGGCTCGAACCAGCCCTTTGGCCCGTCGGGCCTGATGGCGCTCGATGTTTTGGCTCCGGTGATCCCGGTCGCTGATTTCACTGGCGCCACGGCTCGCAACCCATGGTCGCGGCTGGTCGGTACCACGACCTTGAACAACTGCCAGCCTGGGAAGGCTGCCAAGCTGTAATTGCGGTTTTCGGGGGTCATTGCCGAATGGCAATGATCTTTCGACAGCCTGTTAGGACAAGTCGGCGCTTCGCGAGGAGCGCCGATTTTTTTGTGCGGTCAGGAACTGCGCTTGTCAGGCCAGTGGTTGAATCGCAAATGCTGCAACATTCATTCCGGCGCGGGCGCGCTCCACCATCTGCGTGTAAGCCGCCTCCAGATGTCGCGTGTAGCGCGGCGTGTCGTACAGCCGGGCTGTGCGCAGACTAGCCCCCAGCCGCTGTCGCGTCGATGCCAGCAGGCCCGGGTCGGTAGCGAGCTGGTTCGCCAGCGCTTCATAGTCGGCGAAGGAGTCGGTCACCATCTCCGGCAGCCCGACGGCACGCAGCAGGCTGGCGCCCACGCGGCTGGGAAAGCTCTGTCCAGTACAAGTCAGCACCGGCAGGCCGGCCCACAAGGCATCGGTGCCTGTCGTGTGTGCGTTGTAGGGCCAGGTGTCGAGGAACAAATCGCACAGGCGCAGCCGCGCGAGATGCCGCTCATGAGCCCACGGCTCGCCAAAGACAAGTCGATCAGGAGCGATGCCGCGAGATTGCGCCTCGAATCGCAAATTCGCGTGCGCTGCGGGGATGTCGCTCAGCAGCAGTAGCACGCTGCCGGGCACGCGTTGCAGCAGGCGCATCCACACGTCGAAGACCACCGGCACGATCTTGTAAACGTTGTTCATGCAGCAGAACACAAAGGCCCCGTCCGGCACCCCAACTTCAGCCCGCGTCACGTCGTCCGCCACACAGCGCTTCGAATCGTTGGGCTGGTAGGAATCGGGCAGCGTCACCACCTGCTCCGTATAGAAGCGATGGTGAGTGGCTGGGATGACCGTCTCGTCGGCGACGATGTAATCGATGTAGGGCGCACCGATGGTTCCCGGAAACCCGAGGTAGTTCACCTGAATCGGTGCCGGGCGCAGCGAAAACAACTTGGTCCGTGTGCGGCCGAAATAGCCATTGAGGTTGATGAGGACATCGACCTCCCGATCGCGCACGGCCTGCGCCGCCTGCAGGTTGTCGAGCTGGCGGATGGGCACGATCTCGGTGGCGGCTTCAATGCGGCGTCGCAGTTCGCTGCCATCGCCCCAGCCGTTGTCGAAGGCAAACACGTCGAAGCGCGATTTGTCGTGCATTTCGAGTACTTCGGTCAGTAACACCGAGGTAGCCTGGTTGCGAAACTCGCCCGCGACGTAGCCAATGCGAATCTTCGGTCCCCGACCAATCTTGGCCCGGCGCAGCTGCATTGATCGGTCCGGGTAGGCCTGGACAGCGCAAAGACGGGCACCCTGCATCAGCAATTCGGGCGAGGCGCAGTAGCCCTGCAAACCGAATGGCTCGCTGGTTAGCTTGCCCGCTGCCAAGCCGGTCTCGACCTGTTGTTGCAGGACATCCATCGCCAACCAGTCGGCGATCAACATCTTGCAATGCAGCAGGCGGCCCGGTACGAATGGCATCTCGGGCCACCGGTGCATCAAGCGTTCGAAAACAATCGCGGCGTCTTCGTACTGCCGCTGGTCTTGCAGCACCTGACCAAATTTTTCCATGACCATTGCGCGATCCGGGTCGATCTGAAGCGAGCGGCGAAAGCTGGCTTCAGCCGCTCCAGGGCCCACGATATTGAGCTGGATCATGCCCAGGCCGGCCCAGGCGTCGGCTGAATCGGGATGGTTCAGGACCGCTTCTTCGTAGCACGCCAGTGCCTGCTCTTCGTTGCCCTGCTCTTCGAACAGCGTCGCGCGCTGCAGACGCGCCAACAATTGCAGGTGGCGCTCTGCGGGCGCGAGTTCGGCGGCACGGTCGAAATGCGTGGCCGCCTCTTTGTTTCGGCCCAAGCCGCGCAATGCCTGCGCCAGATTGACATGGGCGCGCGGATCGCCGGATGAGGCCAGCGTGGCAGCCCGAAAAGTTTCGATGGCTTGCGGGTAGCGCTTTTGCTGAGCCAGCAAGCAGCCCAGGCCGTTCAGTGCCGCAAAGTTGCTGGGTTCGCGCTTGATGAGGTTGCGGTAAGCACGCTCGGCCTCAGCTGCTTTGCCGGCCTCTTGAAGCACCTGGGCGGCGGCCAGCAGCTCGCCGTTGTCGTGGCCTCTGGGGCGAGGGGTGTGGGGAGCGTTCATCTCTGGGTGAGTCATGCTGATCAAGCGCGGACGGGAATGTGAAACGACTCTTGTAGCAAGTGACCGAGTCGCGAGCGTGACAGTTTCACGACGGCCGATAGGGCCCGAGGAGGCCCGTTCGGATCGGTCGCCTTCGTCGCGAACTGTCATGTCCCGTCCACACAATCTCAGTCGATGAAAAGCCGAATCGCGAACGCTCGACCCACCTCCTTGGTCCGCGGCAATGCCTGCTGGTCGCAAGCAAGCTGCAGCCTGTTTGTCGTGGCCTGCCTGGGCGTGCTCGGCCTGGCGTTTCCGAACGCCGTGTTTGCCCAAACCAGCGGCAACGTGGCCTCGAACGCCTTGCCGGTGCTGCGCGGGGTGGTCAGTGGGCAGGCGGTGGTGAATGCCTCGGCCCGCGGTGCGGCACGCTCGCTGATGACCATCGACCAGGCGTCGCAGCGCAGCATCATCGACTGGCGTTCGTTCAACATCGGCAGCGACAGCGAGGTGCTTTTCCGGCATCTGAAGGGCAGCACGGCTTCGACGCTGAACCGCATCTACGGCGCCGACCCCAGCGTGATTCGAGGCCGTTTGGGCAGTACCGGGCCGGTGGTCGACGGCAAGGCGACCGCAGGCGGTCAGGTGATCTTGATCAACCAAAATGGCATCCTTTTTCAGCGCGGCACACAGGTCAACACCCAATCTCTGCTGGCCTCCACGCTGAACCTCAGCAACGAGCGTTACCAATCGGGCGCGCTCACTGCCGGTGGCC
Source organism: Rhizobacter sp. (assembly GCA_031390425.1). Taxonomy (GTDB): domain Bacteria; phylum Pseudomonadota; class Gammaproteobacteria; order Burkholderiales; family Burkholderiaceae_C; genus PBB1. The sequence goes on along the minus strand of JANMTL010000197.1, from coordinate 51,730 downwards.
TCAAGACGGCTGCTTTCGAAGGGGGCTACGACGATACGGGCAGCAGCTTGGCGGCCCGACCGGACGGCTCCAGACCGGGCAGGATCGTGCTCGGCGGCCCAGCGGCAGCCACTGCGGCCGCACCGAGTCTGCAGGCGAACGCCGGTGGCTCGATCATGCTGTTTGCGCCGAGCATCGACAACAACGGCGGGATCATCAGGGCCCCGGACGGGCAGGTGATCCTGGCAGCCGGCAACAAGGTCTACCTGGCATTGAACGACGACGCCAACGACATCACGCTGCGCGGATTCGTCGTCGAGGTCGAGGCGGTGCAAGACGGCCCGAATCTGAACCTGACGAATTTGATTCGCAACGCGGGAGACATTGGTGCCGATCGCGGCAACGTGTCGCTGGCGGCGCTGGCCGTCAATCAAGAAGGCCGGATTTCGGCGAAGACGGCGGTGCAAAGCAATGGCTCGATCTTTCTGAAAGCTCGAGCCCGTGTGGCTTTGCCGGCCGATGCCCCGGCAGGCACGCCGACGACCAAGGCGGGCAGCGTCAATTTCAGGGCCGGCAGCGTGACCGAGGTGGTGCCGGATGCGGCAGACACGTCCACGGTGCCAGACAGCCAAAGCTACCTGCAGTACCGCGGCGTGATCGAGGCGAGCGGCGGCACGATCAACAACAGCGGCACGGTGCGCGCTGCGGGCGGTCGCATCGCTTTGAATGCCTCCGACACGGCACAGCCCGAGCGCGCCCGTGTCTACCTGGCCGACGGAAGTGAAACCAGCGTTGCAGGGACCGTGACCGATGTCGATTTCAAAAAGAACTTGCAGACCTTCCGTGTCACTTCTAACGAGCTGAAGAACTCCCCCGACCAGAAGTCGGGCGTGTTGCGCGGGGCGACGGTGACGGTGGATCTGCGGCAAGACAACGACATCCTCGAACTCGACGGCTACCGCGCCATCGTCCCGCGTACCGTGGCGGAGAAGGCTGCTGCTGGGGGCGAGTTGCAGATCGCCTCCAGCGGGTCGGTCATCCAGCGCAGCGGCGCCACGATCGATGCCTCAGGCGGCGTCTATCGCTACGGTTCCGGTTCGGCCACCACCACCAAGCTGCTGGGCGAAGACGGCAAGATCTACGACATCGCGACCGCGCCCGAGCAGCGCCGCTACACGCAGCTGCTGGATCGCTATGAGCGTTTCGACGCGCGCTGGGGTCAATCGATCAGCATCGCGAATCCGCTGGGCGCGGTGAGTACGTTTCAGGATGCCTACACCGAGGGCCTGCGCGGAGGGGTGGTGACGATCAGATCCGCCGCCGGTCTGGTGCTAGACGGCGTGCTCAAGGGTGGCGTGACGGTGGGGCCGCGTCAAATGGCCGAAGCACCCCGCGGCGCCACGTTGCGGATCGGCGAATTCATCGCCGCTCAGGCGGGCTTTGCGGCGTCGCAGCGCATCGGCAACATCACCTGGGAGCAGCAGGCGTCAGACACGCTCGGGGCTTCGTTTCGGGCCAGTACGGCTTTGACGGCAGCGCAGCGCGACGAGGTGACGCTGGCATCGGCCCAGGTCTTTGGCATTTCACGGCAGACCGCCGATGGTCTGGTCGAGTCCGCCTTCGGAACGGTGGAGCTGAATGCAAACGGCCGCATCGTGGTGCCATCTGGGGTAAGGGTCGCGTCCGGCATCGGTGGCGAGCTGGTGTTGCGCACCCCGCAAGCCGACCTCGCTGGCGACATTTATCTGCCCGGCGGCCGATTGACGATCAAACCGGTCGTTCCTCAAACAGACCCGGTTTCACCGGAACTGGTCACGAACGCCGAACGCGTCATCGTGCGCAGCGGGGCGGAGCTTTCAACCGCCGGCGCTTGGATCAACACCTCCCGCGTGGATGGCTCGTTCGTCGGCGACGCACTGCCTTCCGGTCGCCTTGACGCGAGCGGCAGCAAGGCTTCGCGAGCGATCGATGGCGGCAGCATCACGATCCAGATCGACAGCCCCATCCATCAGACACGTCTCGAGCGGGGCGCGGTACTCGATGTCGGTGGTGGCGCGGCGATCGACAGTCGCAAACGAGTCACGGGCGGCAAGGGCGGAGCGCTGGCGATCGCCAATGGTGTGACCAACCAGGCCACCTCCGACTGGTTGCAGGCAGACCTGCGCGGCTTTGCCGTCGGCACCGGTGGAGAACTGAGCCTGAGTCTGGCGCGCGCGGAAATCAGTGCCGACGATGCCAACGGCGTGTTGCCCTCCAACACCACACGACTGAACGCGGGCCTGTTCTCCGATCGCGGCTTCTCGAAGGTCAGCGTGACAGCCAGCGACGGAATCGACATCGTTGCCGGCACCGACATCCATGTGCAGCAAAAGAACCTGGTGGTCGATCAACTGGAGGCGACGAAACTGCGCACCGGCGGCGATCTCGCATCGATCTCCCGGCGGGCGGTCTTGCCCGATGCGCTCCGTGGAGCGGCTTCCATCGCATTGAACGCCCGAGCCAGCGGCGTTCCCGGCACCGCCGTACTGACGCTGAACGACGCAGCGTCCATACGCACCGATGCCCGGGGCGAAGTGTCGCTGTCGGCGGTGAACGGCTTGTCGATCGAAGGCCGCATCAGCGCCCCGGGCGGCAAGGTCGGCATCACGCTGGCCGGGCCAGCAAGCCTGGACACGCCCGATTTGCGCATCGGCTCCGATGCCAGCATCTCCACGGCGGGCGTCTTCGTGCCGACGCCCAATGATCGTGGTCTGGTGCAGGGCACGGTGGTCAACGGCGGCAGCGTGACCATCGACGCCAGGAACACGGGCTTGCGCATCGACGCGGGTTCGCGCATCGATGTCCGGGGGGTGAGTCAGACCGTGGATGTCGCCACGTCTGGCGACAGGCCGACGTTTGCGCGTCGGGCGATCGACGGACACGCCGGTTCGGTGATCCTCAAGACGCAGGGTCTGACGGTACTGGACGGTGCGCTGTTGGGGCGCGGCGGTTCGGCGCAGGCAGCCGGCGGCAGCTTCGCACTCGAATCGCGGCGCCCGGACGGGCAGACGATCCTGCCCGCCGAGCGGCGAATCGTCGTCACGCCGGGCCGCAACAGCGTGCCCAGCGAGACAGGCCTGGTCGATGCAACGATCAACATAGACGAACTCACTGCAGCCGGATTCGAGAAGCTGCGGCTGCAATCCGAAAACCGCATTTCATTTCAGGGCTCGTCGACACTTGCCTTCGAACGCGGAATCCGCCTCGATGCGCCACTGATCGATGTGGCGGACGGCGCCCGAGTGGCGCTGCGTGGCTCGACGGTATCGCTCGGGCAGTCGCTCGGTGCGCGGCAGCGCGTTGCCGGTGCGGACGTACCGACTTGGCAGATCACCGACGGCACCGCGTCGCCGGTGCTTGAAACTCGCTTGGGCAGCGGCGCGTTGAACGTCAACGCCGGTGTGGTGGACCTTTATGGCAGCCTGGTGGTCAACGGCACTAGCGTGGTTCGCGTCGAGAGTGACAGCGATATCCGGCTGGTCGGGCGACCGGTCAATTTCACGTCGCAAACCGGGGGGCAGGCGTTCTCGCGGCAGATCGGGTCGCTGGCCAGCGCAGGCAGCCTGGAGTTCGAGGCCGCACAGGTCTACCCCGCGACGCGCACCGAGTTCACCGTAACGGTCGAGAGTCCGCTTGCCGATCCGCTTTCCGACGGCGCTCGCATTCTCGTGACGAGCAACGGCAATGCACCCGGCCATGTTTACTCAGCGGGTGGCAAGCTGGTTTTAGACGCACCGAGGATCGTGCAGGCGGGGCTGCTCAAGGCGCCCCTCGGCGAGATTGATTTGCGTGCGAGCAGCACGCTCGACTTGATGGCTGGCAGCGTCACGTCGGTATCCAGTGACGGGCTGACCGTGCCCTATGGCACGACCTTATCGGGCATTCTCTGGCGCTACGTAGACGGGAACTCGCCCGCATCGACCTTGAGTGCAGTGACCGACGGCGGCAAGCGCATCACGCTGGACGCGCCCAGCATCGGCGTGCGGCGGGGCGCGACGGTCGACCTCAGCGGCGGCGGCAAGGTGTTGGCCGTGGAGTTTGTGCCCGGCAATGGCGGCGACAACGATGTCACGCTTCAGGACAACACCTTTGCGATCATTCCGACGGCACGGCTGGCGGCCCTTCCTTTCGACTTGCACACGCAATCGCTCAAGGACCCGGGGTTCGGCTTCTCGGTCGGCAACGGGCGTGACACGGCCCTGTACGACAGCATCTCGATCGGCGCGGGCGGTGCGGTGCCGGCTGGTGAGTACGCGCTGCTGCCGGCGCGCTATGCGCTGCTGGCCGATGCGTACTTGGTGGAGTTGCAAACCGGCTCGAGCTTTCGCAACCTGCAAGACGGGCAGCGCACGACGCTGAGCAACGGCGACGTGGTGCTGGCCGGCTTCCGCACTGCGCGAGGCACCACCGTGCGCGAATCGCAAAGCGTGGGCGTGGTGCTCAGTCCCGTTTCGGCGGTACGCCAAGCGTCCGACTACAACCTGAACGGTGCCGAATTCTTCGCCGCCGCCGCCACGCTAAACCGGCGCGCCGCGCCTCGCGCACCTTGGGATGCCGGACGATTATTGATTCAAGGTGCGACGACGTTGACCATGGCCGGCGCATTCAAAACCGCTGCGGCCTTGTCACCGGCCAACAGCTTGGGCCGCGTTGCCGAAGCAGACATCGACGGCGGCCGCATTGCTGTGGTCGATCGACTGGCCGACCCAACGGTCGCGGCCGGGTTCTTGCAGATCGAAGGCTCTTCCTTGTCCCGCCTGAACGCCAGTGTGTTGCTGGGAGGCACTCGCCGCGATACCGACAGCGGCATCGCCATCGCCACCCGCGCCACTTCCGTGCTGGTGAAAAACACGAGCGCCGGTGCGCTGACGGTGCCTGAATTGATGCTTGCGGCCAAGGAGACGATCGACGTGCGCGCTGCGAGCGTGTTGGCGGCCAGCGGTACGGTCAGCACAAGCTCGCCCGAGGTAATTCAGAGTGAAGCCTCCGGGGCGCTGGTGCGCTTGAGCCAGGGCGCGCAAACTCGCATCGATCGGGGAGGCATCGCCAGCGATGCGACCGGCGAAGTGCGCATCGCGTCGGGCGCCAGCTTGACGGCTGGCAAGTCTTTGCTGATCGACGCCACGCGCTCGACCGAGTCCCAGGGCCAATTGCGCGTAGGTGGCGCGGCCGGTGTCGGTGGCTCACTGAGCCTGGCGTCCGGGCGGGTCAGCCTCGGCGATACCGCCAGCGCAGCCGGTACGCTCGCCGGGCTCGTGCTGTCCAACAGCGATCTTGCAGCATTCAGTTCACTCGATGAGTTCGTGCTGCGTGGCTATGAATCCATCGATGTGATCGGCAGCACGTCGTTGGGGTCGACCAATTTGATCAAGCTGGCGCTCGATACGCCTCTGCTGCGCGGCCGTCCGACGGGTGACGGGCGGTTGGCGCAAGCGACCGTTGCAGCGCGCACGCTTGAACTGCGCAACAGCTCGAACATCAACGCGGTCGCGGCCACCGACTCGGGCACGCTCACGGCCCAGGCCGACCGAATCGTGCTTGGTGCAGGCGCCAAGGCACTCTCCGGCTTCACGAGCGCGCGCTTCGCGGCCAGTGACACTCTGGCCAGCCAGGGCACAGGGTCGCTGCAAGCCGCTGCGACGCTGACGCTCGAGGCGCCGCGCGTGGTGGCGCTCAGCGGGTCCAACCAGACCGTGCGCGCTGTGGACACCAGCGCGCCCGATGCGCCGGTCTTCAAACCGCTGACCTTGGCTGGTGCAACCCCGTCCGCTGGCGAGACCGCAGCGACCGCGACCGAATTGGGCGGCCGATTGACGCTGGAAGGCCAACGCGTGACGATCGCCACCGCGGTGCAGGCCAGCTCCGGCCAGATCGCGATGACTGCGCGTGGTCCAGACGTGAACGACGGTGTGACGCTGTCCAGCGGCGCATCGCTCGATGCGCGTGGACGAGTCAAGAATTTCAATGGCACGTTGGTGGCCGCCGACGGTGGCGCGGTGTCGCTCAGCGCCACCACGGGCTCGGTGGTGGTGCAGAACGGCGCCGCAGTCGATGTGTCGGCCGCTGTTGAAGGGGGCAGCGCCGGCCGGCTGGCGGTTCGTGGCGCTGAGCTTGTGTTGGCCGGAAGCTTGCTCGGCCAGGCTGCCGGCGGTGCGCGCTCGGGATCGGTCGATATCGATCTTGCAACATTGGCTGACTTTTCGGTGCTCAATTCGGCGTTGAATGCCGGCGGGTTTGCACAGGAGCGCCAGCTTCGGCTGCGCAGTGGCGACATTGCTGTTGCGGCACTCGACAACGTGGCTGCCAGGCGTGTGACGATCTCGGCCGACGCAGGGCGGATCGATGTGGCTGGCACGATCGGCACTGGCGCTGCAACTGGAGGTGCGCGGGTGAATTTGTACGCCGGCACCGGGGTCACGCTGGCAGCAGGCAGTCAGATCCTGGCGGGTGGCCGCAACGCAGGTGCACGCGGCGGTGAGGTGAGGGTGGCCGCGAACAGCGGCGCACTGGTGTTCGACAGCACGGCCACGATCGACGTTCGGGCTGGCGATTCGGGACCGGCGGGCTCGCTGATCTTCGGTGTCGCACGCGATGCCAGCGACGTGCTGGGAGTGACCCGCCTTGAAGGCAAAGTGCTGCGTTGGAACGCTGAGCTGGAAAGCCAGCGAACTGCGGCCACCGAGTTGTATCGCCTGCTCAACAAGCAGCCTGCGCTCGAGCCTTTGCTCGAGGCCGGTTCTGTTTCAGTGCTGGCTGCGCTTGCGGACGGCGCCGGTGAGGCGTACCAGTCTTACGTGGGTCTCGAACAGCGGTTCCCGCTGGTCTTCACCGAGTACCTGCAGCGACGCGGGTCGGGTGAGACGCCGACGGAGGTCTCGACCAGCGTTTTCATGCGTGAACTGGCGGGCGTGGATATCGAAGCAACCCGCACCTACAACGTGGAAGCCATCAGCAGCGAGGGAATTGCCGCGTTTGCAAACGACCACGCGACGTTTGCTGCAGCGGCTGCTGTCAGTGCGCCTGCGATCGTGGGCGCGCTGCGCGACGAAACGGGTGCACTGGCCCGCGCACGCGTTTTGGGTGCAACCGAAGTGCGCACCAGCGGCGATCTGTCGCTGGATGCCGCCTGGGATCTGACCGGTGAACAATGGCTGGCCGGGGGTAATCCGGGCACGCTGACGCTGCGTGCTGGCGGCAACCTCACGGTGAGTCAATCGCTCGGTTCGCCCAATGACGATTTGTTGAGCGGCGACACCTGGAACTTGCGCCTGGCTGCGGGCGCCGACCTGGCTGCGGTCAACCCGCTGACCACCTTGCGCCCCGAGGAGATCGTGATGGGCTCAGGCTCGCTTACGCTCAGTGGAGCCGACGCCAAACTGCGCACCGGCACCGGGCGCATTGATCTCGCTGCGGGAAATGACGTTGCGATCGATGCGGTGGAGGCTGCCATCTACACGGCTGGTGCGATCGGCGCCCGCGACACTGCTTCTTCAGGCAGAAATCGCTGGGCAATCGATGGGGGTGGTATTTCGATTCGATCGGGTGGAGAAATTGCTGGCGCCGGTGGCACCACGGGCGACCTGTGGATCAATGAGTGGCTGCGCCGGCCTCTACACGGGGCTTCCTCGTTCGCGAGTTTGCAGCCCACCGACTGGTGGAGCTTTCGGCCACGTTTTCAGCAGGGTGTCGGCACGCTGGGTGGTGGTGACATAGACATCCTCGCGGGTGGCACCATCAGCAATTTGGCCGTCATGCTGCCGACCAGCGGCCGCACCTATGCAGATGCCCAAGGTCTTCGGCAGTTGGACGTACAGGGCGGCGGTAATCTCAATGTGCTCGCGGGCGGCGACGTGAAAGGCAGCTCCTTCCTGGTTGCGCGCGGTGAGGGGCGCATAGAAGCCGCTGGGGATATTGGCGCGCATCGCGGTACGCAGTTGTATGCGATGGGTGCGAGCAGCGGCAATGTTCCCGCGCGAGCGAACATCGACTTGATTGCGGGTGGCTCGCTGTCCTTGCAAAGCATCAACAACCCGACGGCGATGTTCGTGACCGGCGTTGAGTTCAGCTTTGACGACGAGAACGCGCTGACGGACCCGAGCTTCTTCGGTCTCGCCCCAGGCAACAGTTTCTCGACTTACTTCACGTACTCGGCCAACAGCCGGACTGGTGCGTTCGCAAAAAGCGGTGATCTTTCTTATGCCAGCGTGCTGCATCTAAATTGGCGCACGCTGAACCCAGAGTCCCCCATCAGCGCGTTACAAACCAACATTTCGGGAGCGTTTCCGGCCAGCTTGTCGTTCGTCGCTTTCAACGGCGACATTGCAGGGCCACGACTCCTCGACGCGATCACGACCTTCCCATCAAGCGCGGCAACAGTCGCGATGTTGGCCAATGGCTCTTTGCGCAGTGTTGGGTTTTATGGGTCCGATCTAGACCCGTCTAGCGTGATAACGCCAGAGACGAGTTTCGAGCGTGCCCTCGATTTTAATTTCCGTCAGATCGACGGTCGCGTGGGTCTGCGCCCCACGGGTAATCAACCACGCATCGCGTCACGGGATACCGCCGAAGGGTTTGTCTTCGACCTGCAGGCGCTCGAAGGCAGCTTCGTGTCGGACGGCTCAGCCAGCTCGCTGGTCTTAACCGGGCCGAGCCAACTCCGCGTCGGTGTCGATATCGTCGGCCCTCGTCTGCAGCTGCAGAACCTCAAGCCCGACGATGTCAGTGTCGTGCGTGCCGACAAGGGCGACATTCGGGATCCTCAGGCGATAGCGATCGGCGGGCCTGGGCGCTTGATTCTGCAAGCAGGCCGCAACATCGACCTCGGAACCGCAGCGTCGCAGGGTGCGACGGGCAACATCGGTGGCCTCGTCGCCACCGGCAACAACGCCAATCCGCAACTGCCTGCGCAAAGCGCCCGCATCACGTTGGTGGCGGGGGTCACGGGCCCGATCGATCTGGCGCGGATGGACACGGCTTACGCGGAAATCATCAAGCTCAACTCCGCCTCTGGTGACATCATCGACCTGTACCGGCAGCTCGGCACCGAACGCGACGCCAGTGTGGTGCTGGACGCTGCGAACGTTGCAGCACTCGCGCTGCGCGATCCGGTGTATGCCCGCTTCGTGTCGCTCGATGCGAAAGCGCCGCGCGCGCTGGCAACGTATCAAGGCGTACTCCGTGCGGGCACCCTGCCGCTCGGTCTTACCCCCGAGAGCGCTGCCGCTGCCGATCTGTATCGCCTGCTAAATACTGAAACCGATGTGGTCCGGTTGCAGGCCGCAGGCTCGGTTGCGGCGCTGGCTGCCGCGGCTGGCGGTGCGGCTTACGGCAACTACGTCAGCCTGGATCAGCGCTATCCGCTCTTGTTCAAGGACTATCTCCAGCGGCGATCCAAAGGCGCGTTGCCGACCGGTGTGACACCGATCGTGTTTTCCAATGCGCTGGCCGCGGTGGTGGCGCAAGTGGTCGCGCCATCGGCGATCGCCAGCGGCGACATTGCCAGTTACCAGACATCGATTCAGACCTATGGTGGCAGTGACATCGATTTGTGGGCGCCGGGCGGCGATATCGTCGCCGGGCTGACCACCCCCGGAACCCGCACCGTCGGCGTGTTGACCAACAACGGCGGTGCGATACGCAGTGTGCTTTCAGGCGACTTCAACATCAACCAAGGCAAAGTCATCACGGCGCAGGGCGGCGACATCCTGATGTTTTCGTCGCAAGGCAGCATCGATGCCGGCCGCGGTGCCAAGACATCGCTGTCGACACCGCCACCGCAGCGCCGGCCGATCCTCGACGCCGATGGCAATCAGATCGGAGTGCAGATCGTCATCCCGGCCAGTGCCACCGGCAGCGGCATCCAGAGCCTGACTTCGGACCCCGATGGGCTGGGGCCGCTGGCTGCACCGAGGCCTGGCGACGTGTACCTGTTTGCCCCGGCCGGCACCATCGATGCCGGTGAAGCAGGCATCCGGTCCAGCGGCAACATCGTGATCAATGCGCAAACGGTACTCAACGCCAGCAACATCAGCGTTTCGGGGTCATCGGTGGGTGTGCCGGTCGCGGTGGCCGGCAGCCTGGCATCGTCGCTCGCCAGCGGCGGCACGGCCAACACCTCGAAGGCTGCTGAAGACGCGGCTGCCAGTGCCAGCAACGCGGCGCGCGCAGCGGCGGCGGCTGACGGCTTGCAAAAACCGACCATCTTGACCGTCGAGGTGCTCGGCTTCGGCGACAAGAATTGCAAGGAGCAGCAAAAGGACTGTTTCGCGAAGTGACGGGTCGTTGCGAAGCCGCGGTCTCTGCGTCACGAACCAATATGCGCGTTCTTCATGTGATCCGCTCGGTCAACCCGGTCAACGGCGGCCCGTCGGAGGGCTTGCGACAGTTGATCGCGGCCACCAGCGCGATGGGGCAGCAGCCGGCAGTCCTGACGCTCGACGCAGCCGATGACGCGTGGGTGCGCGACTTTCCCGCCACGATCCACGCGGTCGGGCCGGTGGCTTTGAACTACGGCTACACCGACAAGCTGTTGCCCTGGCTGCTCGAGCACGTGAGGGCTTTCGACGCGGTGGTGGTGCACGGCTTGTGGCAGTACCACGGCCGGGCGGTATGGCAGGCGCTGCATGCCGGGCCGGTGCCGTATTTCGTTTATCCGCACGGCATGCTGGATCCGTGGTTCGGGCGCGAATACCCGCTCAAGCACCTGAAGAAATCGCTCTACTGGCTGCTGGCCGAACGGCGTTTGCTGCGCGACGCGGCGGCGGTGGTGTTCACCGCCAGCGACGAATCGCGTCTCGCGTTGCAATCGTTTCGGCCCTACCGCGCGAACCATGCGGTGGTCGGCTACGGCATCGCGATTCCAGGCGCGGACGCACTCGGTTCGGCTGAATCTTTCGTGCAGCGTTGGCCGCAAACCCGGGACCGGCGGATCGTGCTGTTTCTCGGCCGGCTGCATCCGAAAAAAGGCGGCGATTTGTTGATCGAAGCGTTTGCGCAGGTCGCCTCTGCTGATGCTGATTTGCATCTGGTGATGGCCGGCCCCGATGACGGTGCCGGCACGCGTGCCGGCCTCGAAGCGCAGGCCCAGCGTCTGGGCATCGCAAATCGCATCACCTGGACCGGCATGCTCACCGGTGAGGCCAAGTGGTCGGCGATCCAGGCGGCCGAGGTGTTCGCGCTCCCTTCGCATCAAGAGAATTTCGGCATCGCCGTGGTCGAGGCATTGGCGCTTGGTGTGCCGGTGCTGATCTCGGAGAAGGTCAACATCTGGCGCGAGATCGTGCAGACCGGCGCCGGGTATGCCGACAGCGACACCGTGGACGGCACGCTGTCGACGCTCAGACGCTGGCTCGAGCTGAGTCCGCTGCAGCGCGGTGCCGCCCGCACGCGCGCTGTCGACTGCTACCGAAGGCACTTCGACATCAGCGCGGCGGCACAGCGGCTGACCGATGTGATGGCGCCTCACATCACTCGCTTGCCATCAGAAATTCCTGCATCCCGCCATCTGGGCCTCGATTCACAGCGCTGAAACAAAGCCCGAATAGGCTCCCGGGTTCTCCCTTGGTTGGCGGTCTCCCGTGGTCATGAAAAAACTTGTTGTTCTTGGCCTCGCGTTGTTTGGCTTGTTCATGTCGTCGCTGTCGCATGCGGCATGGAACGCCGACTGGCCAAAGCGCGTCAAGATCGGGCTCAACACCGCTGCGGAAGGCCTGCCCATCGCGGCAGCAGTCGACTCGGTGCCGGTGCTCGTTCGCTTGCACACCGGCAACTTCCAGTTCGTCGACGCCAAACCCGATGGCACCGACCTGCGGTTCATCGCAGGCGACGACAAGACGCCGCTGAAGTTTCACATCGAGAAGTTCGACGGGCTCAATGAACTGGCGTTGATCTGGGTGCAGGTGCCCCGGCTTGCGCCTGGGGCGGCGGCAGACTTCATCTGGCTGTACTACGGCAATCCCGGTGCCGCGGCGGGCGACGATGCGAAGGGCAGCTACGACGCCGCGCAGGGGTTGGTCTATCACTTCAGCGAGCGCGAAACGCTGCCGCAAGATGCGACCGCCAACGCAAACCACGCGGTGCGCTCGACGGCCAAGGTGAGCGGCGCCGGGCTGATCGGCGGCAGCCTCGCCTTCGACGGCGTGACCGAGCTGGCGCTGCCCCCCGCGCCTTCGCTGAAGTCGAGTGCCAATGGGCTCACGCTGTCGTTTTGGATCAAACCCACCGATGCGTCCGATGCCCCGATCTACACGCAAACCGACGGTGCGGCCCCGCTGCGCGTGGCGGTGCGCGGTGGCAAGCTGGTGGCCCAGTCGGGCGCACTGACGGCCACCGCATCGGCAGCGCTGACGCCCGGCGCCTGGCAGCACATCGCGGTGGTCGCAAAGGACGGTCTCGCGATCTACGTCAACGGGCAGGAGTCGGCCCGGGCTGCTGGCAGCGTGCCCGATATGGCCGGCGCGGCTGTGGTGGGCAAGGGCTTCAAGGGCGAACTCGACGAGCTGCAGGTGGCGACCACCGCGCGTTCGCCCGACTGGATCAAGACGGCGGCGCTGTCGCAAGGCCAGGATCAAAAGCTGGTGGTCTACGGACTGCCGGAAGGCGAGGCGGCCGAGGGTGACAGCGGCCCGTCGTACCTGAAGATCCTGCTCGGCGCGGTGACGCTCGACGGCTGGATCGTCATCGGCATCTTGATGGTGATGTTCGTCATCAGCATCTTCGTGATGATCTCGAAGATCATTTTCGTGAGCCGCGTGGCCAAGGACAACCAGCGTTTCATGGCTCAGTTCGATCGACTTTTCGGCAGCGTTCGTTCCGATGCGCCGACCGCCGACGACATCGCCCAGGAGCGAGCTGTCACCTTGAGCCTGCGCAACTCGCAGCTGCATCGGCTCTACACCGCCGGCATCGCAGAACTGCGAGGCCGCTTCGAGGCCTACCGGCTGGCCGGCCGCTCGATGAACATCAGCGAGCAGTCGCTGGCGGCCATCCGGGCCACTGTCGATGCGCGCCTGGTGCGCGAGCTTCAGCGCCTCAACAGCCAGATGGTGCTGCTGACCATCGCGATTGCCGGTGGCCCGTTTCTCGGGCTGCTGGGCACGGTGGTCGGCGTGATGATCACTTTCGCGGCGATCGCGGCGGCGGGCGACGTGAACGTCAACGCCATCGCGCCGGGCATCGCTGCGGCGTTGGTGGCCACGGTGGCCGGTCTCGCGGTGGCCATTCCTGCGCTGTTTGGCTACAACTATTTGTCCGGCCGCATCGGCGAGCTGACCTCCGACATGCAGGTGTTCGTCGATGAGCTGACCACGCGCATCGCCGAGACCCACTCGACTTGAAGCGCAGTCGCGTGAAACCGAGAACCCGTCCATGAAGATGCAAGCCGCTGGCAAGGCTTACGACGAGATCAACGTCGTGCCAATGCTCGATTTGTCTTATGTGCTCTTGGTGATCTTCATCATCATGACCACCGCGTCGGTGCAGGGCATCAAGGTCAACCTGCCGAAGGCGAGCGCCGCGCCCAGCCTCGCCAAGCCGTTGACCAAGGCCATCACCATCCGCGATGACGGACAGATATTTCTGGACACCTACCCGGTCACGCTGCAGGAGCTCGAAGACCGGCTGCGCCAGTTGAAGGCCGTGAACCCGAGCTTTCCGGTGGTCATCAAGGGCGACGCCAAGGTGAGCTACGAAAAGGTCGTCGACGTGCTCGATCTGATGGGCCGACTCGACATCACGCAGCTCGGTCTGGTCACCCAGCGGCTGGTGAAGTGACGGCCTGACGGCGTCGCACGAACCCATCCCATGTACGAGGACGACGAGCCGGCGCGCGGCCGCCCCTGGATCAAGAACGTGGCGCTCGGGCTCGGCATCGTTGTCTTGATGGTCGCGGTGGTGATGCTGTTGATGAAGTTCTTGTCGGGTCCATCGACCAAAAAAACCGGGGTGCAGCAGATCGCGCTGATCAAGCAGCCGCCACCGCCGCCGCCCAAGCCGCCCGAGAAACCGCCGGAGCCGCCGAAGATCAAGGAAGAAGTCAAGATCGATCAGCCGAAGGACGAGCCCAGGCCCGATGAGCCGAAGGCCGCAGACGAGAAGCCTTCATCCGACAAACCGCTGGGGGTCGATGCCGAAGGCGGCGCGGGCTCCGACGGCTTCGGGCTGGCAGGCAACAAGGGCGGGCGGGATTTCCTCGGCACCGGCGGCGGTGGCGGCGGCGCGTACTACTCCGGCTTGCTGCAGCGGCAGTTTTTTGAAGCGTTGTCGCGCAACCGCAAGGTGCTCAAAGAAGAATTTCGGGTGGTCGTGAAGGTCTGGCTCGGCGACGACGGCCGTGTGCAAAAGGCCGACATCGTCACCGGTTCCGGCAACACCCAGGTCGATGACCTGATCCAGCTGACCCTGCTCGACATGAGCCCGTTGAAAGACGTGCCGCCGAGTTCGATGCGCCCGATGCAACTGCGCTTGAGCAACCGCTCCTGAGGGACCGAACGCGTCCCGCCTCACGATGTCCCGAATCCCCATGACCTTGCATCTATCTCGCTCGATCGCCGCTGCCGCGCTGGCCCTGTGGACAACGCTGCCGGCTGTCGCGCAGCAGGCCGACATCGATCAGGCCCGCGCAAGCACCTTGAAGCTGATCGAGCAGCTGGTGAGCCAGGGCGTGCTCAGCCGCGACAAGGCCGAAGCCTTGCTGAGCGAGGTGGCCAAGCCGGCGGTTGCACCGCCCGCGTCCGGCGACAGCGGCTTTGCAGGCACCGCTCCGAACAGCGCCAACAGCACCCTGCCGGTGGCAGCGGACAGCGCTGCGGCCAGCCCATCGAAACCCGCGCCCGGCACCGTGCGGGTGCCGTACATCCCCGAGTTCGTGCGCAAGGAACTCAAAGAAGAAATTCGCCTTGAACTGGCGGCGCAGGCGTTTCGCGAGGGCTGGTCGGGGCCCGGTGCGGTGCCGTCCTGGGTGCGCGGGCTGGAATGGGAAGGCGACCTGCGTTTTCGCGCGCAGTTCGATCGATTCGCCGATGGCAACGCATCGACGATCAGCGTCAACGACACCAACCGCAACCGCTCGCTGTCGCTGCTCAACGTCAGCGAGGACCGCGACCGCCTGCGCTTTCGCGGCCGCATCGGCTTGAACGCCAAGCTCGACGACCACTGGTCGGGCGGTGTGCGGCTGACCACCGGCAGCGCGAACGATCCACTGTCGTCCAACCAGACGTTGGGCAACTTCAACAACCGCTACACCGTGCTGATCGACCGTGCGTACATCCGGTTTCGATACGGCGATGTCAATGCCGTGGCCGGCCGCTTCGGCAACCCGTGGTTCGGCACCGATTTGTTGTGGGCCAACGACCTGAGCTTCGACGGCGTGGCCGTGCAGTGGACGCCGCAGATCACCTCGGAGCTCCGCGGCTTCGCTACGCTGGCGGCGATGCCGGTGCAAGAAGTCGAGCTGGCATCGGCCGACAAATGGCTGTTCGGCGGGCAAGCGGGCGCCACGCTGGCGAGCTCGCCCCGCAGCATCGGCGGCAAGATCGGCGTGGGCTACTACCACTACACCAACCTGCTCGGAAAGCTGAGCCCGGTCGGCTCGACCGCCAACGAGTTCAGCGCGCCTGCCTTCGCGCAAAAGGGCAACTCGTACTACAACATTTCGTCGGACACGGCTCGGCCGTTGCTCGGCTTGGCGGCCGAATTCAGCCTGCTCAATTTGACCGGGCAGGTCGACTTCCCGTCGATCGGCGGCAAGCGAGTCATCGTGGTCGGCGACTTCGTGCGCAACGTCGGCTTCGACCGCGGAGAAGTCAGCGACCGGGTGGGCATCGACGTGAAGCCGCAAACCAGCGCGTATCACGTGCGGGTCGCCTTCGGTGACGCTGAGATTAAGGCGCGCCACAACTGGCAGGTGTCCATGGCCTACAAGAACATCGAGCGCGATGCGCTGCTCGACGCCTTCACCGACAGCGACTTCCGGCTCGGCGGCACCGACGCCAAGGGCTACATCCTCGGCGCCAGCTACGGTCTGGGCAAGAACACCGCCGCCGCGCTGCGCTACTTCAGCGGCGACTCGATCTCCGGCCCGCCGCTGTCGATCGACGTGGTGCAGTTCGACTTGAACGTGCGCTTCTGAAGCCATGCAGACCATGCCTGCACTGCGCTCCTTCACCGTGATTTGGCTGACGGCTGGCCTCGTGCTGACGCCGACTTTCGCCGGGGCGCAGGAGGCCGACAAGAACGCCGAGAAAGCCGCGCGGCGTTCGCAATTGCAACTGCAAAACCTGCAGCAGCAGGTTCAAGAGGCGCAGGCCGCCAAGACAAAAGTCGAATCCGACAAGGCCTCTGTCGACAAGCAGTTGCTCGACCAGACGAAGCAGCTCGCGCAACTCAAGGGCGCACTGCGCAAGGCCAACGACAGTTTGAAAGCGGCGCAGGCGGCCCGCGTTGAACTGACGGCTGCAGTGGCATCGCTCGACAAGCAAATGGCCGAGCAAAAGCGCAGCCACGAAGACACGCTGTCGCAAAAGGCTCGCGAGCTGATTCAGCTGACCAAGCTGCGCGACGAGCAGCAAGCCCAGTTGCAGCGGCGGCACGACGACCAGGTCACGTTGGTGGGCGAATGCACCGTCAAGAACGACAAATTGATTCACCTGAGCGTCGAGCTGCTGGATCGCTATCGCGGCAAGTCGGTGGGCGACGTGCTGAAGCAGCGCGAACCGGTGCTGGGCATCGGCGACGTGCAGATGTTCAATCTCGTGCAGGACTACCGGGACCGCGCCGACGCCGAGCGATTCAACGCGCCCGCTGCGCCGCCCCCCGCCGACGTGCCCGTCGCGCCCATCTCGCCTTCCTCTCCACCCCCTTCCATCAACAGGTGAAGCCCCCGACATGACACCCTTGTGCGCACTGAAGTTCGTCCCGCGTTCGATCCTGCTCCGCACGATCTCCGCGACGTTCAGCCTCAGCTTGCTAGCCGCCTGCTCCAGCCTGTCCTCGATCCCGTTCTTCGATGAAGAACCGCCCGCCGCGGTGCCGTCGACGGGAGCGTCCGTCAAGTGGGGCGACCGGGTCGAAGGCGTCGTCATCACCGACCCGGCGTACGTGATCGGACCCGAGGATGCGCTGGACATCTCGGTGTGGAAGGACGAAACGCTCAAGGCCGCGGCGCTGGTGCGCCCCGACGGCGGCATTTCGTTCCCGCTGGCCGGGGACTTCATCGTCGCTGGCAAGACCGCGTCGCAGGTCCGTGACGAGCTGGTCAAGCGGCTCGAAAAATACATTCCCGAGCCGGTGGTCACGGTGGCGGTGGTGCGGGTCGCCAGCTACCGCGTCTACGTGATCGGCCGCGTCAACAAGCCGGGCGATATCCAGACCGGCCGCAACATCGACGTGCTGCAGGCCTTGTCGATCGCGGGCGGCATGACGCCGTTCGCGTCGGAGGACGGCATTCGGATCATCCGCAAGGTCGATGGCAAGACGACCTCTATTCCGTTTCAGTATTCCCGCGTTCGAAAGGGCGGCGATCTGTCGCAGAACATCACGCTGAGAAGCGGAGACGTGCTGCTGGTGCCGTGAGTGCGACCGCTCGCGCACACCGGTGCGGTTTGGCGCTGTGCACTGCGGCATTCGGCTGCGTGCCAAGTGCAGCTCAGGCCGACCTGTGGACGGTCGATAACAGCGTGCAGTCGCGCCTCGAACTCAATGACAACGTCTCGCTTTCCAAAGAATCACCCGGCCTCGTGAACACCCTGTCCTTGTCCAACACGCTCAATGCTTCGCGGCAGATGGAGAACTCGGCGACGCGGCTGAACGCGGCGTTGACCGCCTTGCGCCAGCGCGGCAACGGTGGCAACGACCGCGTCGACGGCCAGTTCGTGCTCAGCCAGACGCTGACCGATCCGTTGAACAGCTTCGGCGTCACGGCGCAATACGCGCAGGACTTCAACAACGTGGTGCAAAACGCCGATGTCACCGTGGGCCGCGGCCAGCGCCGCACCTCGTCGTTGTCGGCGAACTGGTCGCGCGCGATCAGCGAGTTGCTCAGCGCCAGCACGCAGGTGTCGACATCGCGCACCGGCTACGGCCAGCAGGTGTCCGGCGCGGTCGGCTTTCGCAGCACCGGCGTGTCGGCGGGCCTGTCGTACCGACTCACCGAGAGCGACACCGCGAACCTGCAAGTCAGCCATTCGGAGTACCGCGCCGACAGTGGACCCAACCGATCCGAGACCAACTTCATCAGCTTCGGGATGGCGCGGGCGCTGTCCGAGCGGGTCAGTGCCTCGCTGAACCTCGGGGTCTACCGCACCGACAGTTCGCAGGCGCGCACACGCATCGTCTGCCCGCTGCAGGTGGCGCTGTGTCGCTCGGGGCTGCTGCCGTTCATCGTCGTGCAAAACTCGGGTAACTCCTCGGACTACGGTCTGCAGTACAGCTCGACCTACAACTACAGGTTCGACGAAACCTCCAGTCTGTCGTTCACCACCAGCAACCAGCAAACGCCCGGCGGAGCCGGCACCGTGACGCGGGGCGACACGCTGAGCCTGGGCGTCAGCCACGCTTTCTCCGAAACGCTGAGTTCGTCGATGGGCTATGCGCAGTCGCGCTCGAAGTTCCAGAGCGGCGGCAGTGGCGGCGGCCTCGATGGCACGGCGAGGCAGCAGTCGCTTTCGATATCGGTGTCGAAACTGCTCGCGCCCGAACTCAGCTTGCAAGCCGGCTACCAGTGGAGTCAGTCCAACAACGTCGGCCCCGGCAACACGGCGCAGGCCAACAGCGTCAACGTTTCGCTGCAATACGACTGGTCGAAAATCGACCTGACCCGCTGAACCGATCGCGCTGAACTCCGAACCCCGCCCCCGCACACACCATGTCCGCCGTTCCGCAAGACCTCTACAACCCCGCCGACGTCGCAGCCGACAGCGGCAAGAGCCTGGCCGACTACATCGGCATCCTGCGGCGCCGCCGTGGCCTGATCGGCTGGGTGTTCGCCGTGCTGTTCGCAATCGCGGCGGTGGTGGCGGTCGCGCTGCCGCCGGTCTACCGCTCCACCGCGACGATTCTGATCAAGGAGCAGGAGATTCCGCAGGAGTTCGTGCGCTCGACGGTCACCAGCTTTGCCGACGAGCGCATCCAGGTCATCAGCCAGCAGGTGATGACGCGCTCGACCTTGCTGGAGTTGGTCGACAAATACGGCCTCTACGGCAAGGCGCGGCAGAGCGAGACCAGCGAGGACATCCTCGACCGCATGCGCCGCGACATCAAGCTGACGCCGATCAGCGCCGAGGTGACCGACCGGCGCAGCGGCTCGCCGGTGAAATCGACGATCGCTTTCAGCCTGTCGTACGACAGCGAGTCTGCGGCCAACGCGCAGAAGATCGCCAACGAGCTGACCACGCTGTACCTGAACGAGAACGTCAAGAACCGCCAGCAAAAGGCCGCCGAGACCACGCTGTTTCTCGACGAAGAACTGTCCCGCGTGACGCAACACATCTCCGAGCTGGAGCAGACGCTCTCGGCCTTCAAGGCGCGCAACCAAGGTCGGCTGCCTGAGCTGAACCTGTCCAATCAGATGGGCAGCGAACGTACCAATGCCGACATCCAGCGCATCGAGCGCGACATCGTGTTTCTGGAGGAACGCCGCAGCGCGCTGCAAGGCCAGTTGGCCGACACCAAGCCGAGCACGCCGGTGCTCGGCAATGGCGGCACGCTGCTCGAACCCGAGGATCGGCTGAAGGCCTTGCAACTGCAGTTGACCAGCCTGAGCGGCGTCTACAGCGACGACCACCCCGACGTCAAACGGTTGCGCCGCGAGATCGCGATCCTGAAGAAGGAGACCGGTTTGCAGGACGACGCCACCGATCGCGAGAACAAGCTGCTGCAGCTCCAGCAGCAGATTTCGCTGCTGCGCCAAAAGTATTCCGACGATCACCCCGACGTGGTGCAGTTGAAGCGTGCCTTCGCGGCGATCGACAAGGCGGTGCGCACCGGCGCCGACGCGCCCGAGGGCCGCGCCGACGAGACGCGCCGTGCCCGCAAGCCCGACAACCCCGTCTACATCAACCTGAAATCGCAGATCGAAACCGCCATCGCGCAGATTCAGTCGCTGCGCAGCGAGCGCCAGGAAATGCGCGGCAAGCTCGAACTGCTGGACAGGCGGGTCAGCCAGACGCCCGAGGTCGAACGCGAGTACCTCGAACTCGCGCGCGACCTCGACAGCTCGCGCGCGCGCTTTCGCGAGCTGCGCGACAAGCAGATGCAGGCGCAGGTCGCCGAGCAGCTCGAACGCGGTCGCAAGGCCGAGCGGTTCACCTTGATCGAGCCGCCGATCTTTCCCGAGAAGCCGTATCGGCCGAACCGCACGGTCATCCTGATGATGGGGGTGCTGTTCGCGCTGGCAGGCGGGGTCGCTGCCGCCGCGCTGCGCGAGGCCATCGACCAAACCGTGCACAGCGCACGCGATGTCGTGCGGGTGATGCAAGTGCCGGTGCTGGCGAAACTGCCCGCGCTGCCGAGCCCGATCCTCAAGCGGCGCCGCTCGCGGCTGCGCTGGATCGCCAGTGGCGGGGCGTTGATGCTGATCGCGCTCGCGATGGCGGCGTTCCACAACTTCTACATGCCGATCGATGTCGCCTGGTACGGCATCTTGCGGCGGATTGCCAATTGAGTGCGCCAATGAAGCTGCCGGGCGACAACAATCTGGGCATGAGCGACCCCCTCGCGCTGAACACGGCGACGCTGAACGTCATCCATCCCGAGTTGCTGCAGGGTGAGACGCAGGCGCGCACCGAGCCGTTGCGCATCGAGTACTCGAGCACGCAGGTGATGGCCGATGCGCTGGTCCGCCTGCAGCGCACGCACGGCGTCGTCAAGGCCGACCGCTCGGCGCTGGCCGAATCGTTCAAGATGCTGCGCAACCAGGTGCTGCAGCGCCTGCGCGCCGACGGCTTCAACCTGCTGGCGGTGACCAGCCCGCGCCGCATCGAAGGCAAGTCGTTGACCGCCGTCAACCTCGCGCTGTCGATCGCAGCCGACTACGACTCGGCCGTGTTGCTGGTCGACGCCGATCTCAGCGGGCACGGCCTGCAGTCGATGTTCGGACTCGACGGTGCGCGCGGGCTCAGCGACCACCTGACGCACGGCGTACCGATCTCCGAGTTGCTGGTGAACCCGGGCGTGGCCCGCCTGGTGCTGCTGCCGGCGGGGCAACAGGCGGTGCTGAATTCGGCCGAGCTGTTGGCCACCAAAGTGGCGCAGCAACTGATCCAGGAGATGAAGCAGCGCTACCAGGACCGCTACATCATCATCGACCTGCCGCCGCTGCTGGACACCGCCGATGCGCTGGCCTTTTTGCCGCAGGTCGACACCACGCTGGTGGTGGTGGAGGAGCACACCACCTCGATGCAGGACATGGAAAGCATGGCCGAACTGCTGGCACCGTTCAACCTGATCGGCACGGTGATGAGCCAGGCCCGCGAAACCGAGAAGGGCGAGAAGAAGGGCACTGAAGGTCGACGAGCGCCTTGGTACCGGCGATTGGTTGGCGGGTTCAGTGCGGGTTACCGGCGGTCCAGGCAGTCGGTCGATGAACCGTAGCCTGGGGTGGCTTCGCCATCGGCAGCAGGCAGGCGCGGTGGCCGCGCAAGACGGCCGTTGTCACTGCGTTGACGCGACGGACCGGCTCATACGGATCATCTCCACTGCCCGTTACGCCCGACCTGCTGTCATGTTGGTTATGCACGCTGTGGCATCCAAAGGTTTATACGGAGAAATCATGAAGCTGCGATTCGGTCGCGACATTTCACTGTGTGTCGCTTTTCTGTGCGCCGTCGGCACGGCACACGCTGACTTCGTCTTCACGCTCGGTTCCGGAACCATCACCGCGCCCGCGTCGGTGGAATTCGGCAACCGCACCGATACCCAGCTGACCGTGCACACCGGCCCGCCGTTGTCTGCGCCGTACAACTTTCTCGACACCTGGAACTTCGTTCTGGCCGGTGGCGCCGACGTCACGAGTTTCGCGGCGGCGTTCAAGTTCGACGACGGTCCCGGCGGCCTGAACACGTTCGGTGTCGAGAACCTGCAAATCGGTCTTTTCGACAGCGCCAACGTGGCCGTTTCGACCGGATGGCAGAGCGTGACTGCCGCCGCCCCGATCACCATCAGTTCCTCGACCACGCCGTTTGCAGGGTTCGCTGCGGGGGCCTATTCGCTCCAGGTTCGCGGCACCTTGTTGGCACCCCCCGGCTCCTATGCCGGCACCTTGATCGCGTCGACGCCAGCGGCGGTGCCGTTGCCTGCGGCCCTGCCGTTGCTTGTGCTGGGGTTGGGCACATTGGGCGCCGCAGGAATTCGCCGCCGCAAGGCCAGCGCCGCCGCGTGAACGCTTAAAGAGATTACCAATGACCAGCATCGAAGAATTCGCGTTCATCGCCGCCCAGCTCGAATGGTTGGAGCGGCGCCTGCGTGAGCAGCCGTTGGCCGCAGACAGCACCCGCATGGAAGGCGCTTTGAACGCCCTGGCTTGCGCGCGGGCGGTGATCGTTCAGTTGTCCAACATCGGCAGCGCACTGCAACAACCCGACACTGTTTCGACTCCCTGACGGGCACGAAACAACCGCCGGTGGGTTGCCTCGAGAGGCGGCTCACCGGCGTTTTCGTTTGTCGACTCCTTCAACTCGACAGACACCGCCTTTTGTGCCTGCGGACTAGTACAAAGAGGCCATGAGAGGTCGCTGATCATCTGCGTCTCTTGTCACGCTGCCTCGCGAAACTTTCGTTCAGTTACCGATTTTTCGATGCATCGCTCACATGAGCCGGTGCACGGGACTTCTTTCAACCGCAGCCAACAGGAGACGTTTGTCATGCAAGAAATCAACCGCCGGAGTTTTCTGGCCTTCGTCGGTGGTACCAGTGCGACCGCAGCGGTCGGCGGCGCCGGAGCGTTGTTCGCCCCGAGCAGCGCACTTGCCGCCCCCATCGCCATCGCTTTCACGCCGGTCCGCGTGCCGTTCCCATTGCCGGTCTACACGACCAACAACCACTTTCTTGCGACCGGCGTGAACGGTGTGGGCTCGGTGATCGCGTCGGTCGAGACCGGCGGCCCGGCTGTCGAATTGCCAACTTACACCGTCATCGACGACGTCATCGTGCCGCCCGAATACGAGCGCTATGTCATCAGTGCCTGGGGCGATCGGCCGTTCGGCAACACGGCCTACTCGACTGCCAACGATTACGTCGGTTTCAACGCCGACTACACCGGCTACATCCCGCTGGCCGGCACCAACGACGGTCTGCTGTGGACCAACCACGAGTACGTGTCGTATCCGTTCTCGCAGATTTGTCCCGAGGCGGCCATCACGACCCCGGCTGGCAACAACGTTTTCCAAAGCGTCATCGGCTACGCCTTGCCGGACGTGCGCAACCGCGCCTTCTTCGGCGAGTGCCTCTACAACGTGGGTGGCTCCATCCTGCGAATCAAGCGCGTCACGCGCGGTGGCCGCTTCGCAGTGCAAAACGGCGACGTGCTGAACCGTCGCATCCATGCGCTGTCGGGCCTGGGCATCAACTCGACGCGCAGCGATGCTTACTACAGCGCCGAGCGCGGCGTGGTCGGCTATTCGGCTGTGACTTCATGGGGCGCGTTGGCGCACCAAGTCGGCGACAACAACTACTTGTTGGGGACCGGCCCGGCAGCCACGCAGGTTTTCAATCTCAGCAGCGACGGCCTGGGCGACAAGATCATCGGCACGCTGGGCAACTGCTCGGGCGGCACCACGCCGTGGGGCACGATCCTGACCTGCGAAGAGAATTTCCAGGCCGATCCGTCGTTCTTCTTCCTGGGCGTGACCGAAGGCGTGAAGGCCGACGGCACACAAACGGGTTATGCGTTCAACAGCACGGTCGGCGCACAGACCACCGACACCGGCGCCCGCACCGCAGGCGCCGAGTTCGGCCTGGTCGGCGAAAAGTACGGCTGGGTCACCGAAATCGATGTCAAGAACCCCACCGTGCGCGCCAAGAAGCACACCGCGCTGGGCCGCTTCCGTCATGAGAACGTGGCCATGCGCGTCGAGCCGGGCAAGAAGATGGCGGCCTACATGGGTGACGACCGCCGCGGCGGACACACTTGGAAGTTCGTCAGCGACGCCGTGGTCACCAACGTCACCAGCACTTCGAACAGTACGCTGTTCGAGAACGGCACGCTCTATGTGGCCAAGTTCAATGCCGACGGCACCGGCGTGTGGATTCCGTTGCTGCTGAGCACCGTGACCAACCCGAACAGCCCGACCGCGATCGGCTCCGTGCAGGTCGCTCAAGAAGGCATCGCCAATCCGGACCGCAACGGCCTGGTCAACCTGCCACGTCGCATTGGTTACGCCGGATCGACCACCGCTGGCGGCTTCCTGCCATTGACCACGCTCACGGAGAACACAGCGACCACCGACCCGATCACGGCGGCGGCAACCACCTTCATCGGCACTTACCAGGGCAAGACGCTGGCCCAGTTCTACGCATCGCAAGGTGCCGTCCTCGTCGATGCGTTTGCAGCGGCCAACCTGGTCGGCGGCACGCCCGGTGCCCGCCCCGAAGATGTGGAAGTGCACCCGAGAACGAAGGACGTGTTCATTGCTTACACCGACGGCCGTGCCGGTGGCGACGGCTACGCCGATTCGCGCATCTTCACGGTCAGCAAGTACAGCACCGCTCTCAATGCCGAATCGCAGAACGGCGGCCTGTACAAGATCGTCGAAAGCGGCAACGCACCCGATGCGCTGACCTTCACCTGGAGCAAGTTCCTGCAGGCGGGCGAGGCCGGTTCGGTCAACGGCGCAGGCTTCGGCAACCTGGACAACCTGGCTTTCGACGCCAAGTTCAACGTCTGGGGCGTGATGGACATGTCCACCGATTTGCACAACGGTTTGGGCCTGGGTCTGAGCGCAACGCCGACCACCATCAACCACGCTTTGAAGGGGTCGTCCAATGCGCAGCCGACGGTCGGCGTGTTCGGCAACAACTGGATGTTCTGCATCCCGACCGAAGGCCCCGACGCCGGCAAACAACTGCCGTTTGCCATCGGCCCCACGCGCGCTGAGATGACCGGCCCGACCTTCGTCGGCGACCACCTGCTGTTGTCGATTCAACACCCGGGCGAGAACGCGCCGATCGGAGCCCAGAACACCGGCCCGAAGACCCGTTCGATCGAGATCCTGTCGCTCGATGGCACGACCGTGTTCAACCAGAGCCGGACGATTCCGTTCGGCAGTCAGTGGCCCAGCAACACGATCCCGGGCAACACCTCGGGCCTTCCGAAGCCAGCCGTGATCGGCATTCGCCGCAAGGCCGGCGGTGCGTTCATCTGACCCCGCAGCGGGCCCATCTCCCGGGCCTGCTCGCGCATCACGCAACCCAGATTCGTTTCAGGAGCTTCACCATGAAAAAAACTCTTCTCGCTTTGGCCGTGTTGGCCGCCGGCCTGGTGGGACCTGCGCAGGCTGCGCTGGTCTCGGTCGACTTTCAGTACAAGATGGATTTTGTCGATGACGCTTTCGAGCTCGAACTCGGTTTGACCGAGGGCGGCCTTTTCAGTGGCAGCGCCACCTACGACACCGATTTGTATCAAGCTGGGCAACTGGTGGCTGTCAATTCGCTGAACCTGCAGTTTGGTAACTTTGCATTCACCAATGTCACCGACACGTTTGGTGGTGCATTGATCGGGTTGGGTGCGACCAACAACGTGACCGCGCTGGTGTACGAGAGTCTGTTCAACCTGGTGGGTGCTACCAGTGCCGGCGAATACCTGGTCACCTTCAACGGTACCCAGCTTCAGCTCACGCCGTCGGGCGACACCATCGACTTCAAGGCCACTGCCTCGGCGGTGCCACTGCCGGCCGCATTGCCGCTGTTGCTGGGCGGACTGGGCCTGTTCGGCCTGTACGGTCGTCGCAAACCGTCGTAACTGGCGAGCGGTGCAGCCTGCAGCCCTGGTGCCCCTCTGCGCGAGGGCACCAGGGCCGGGTTTTCTCGGTGACATTCAACCCCAGCTGAGCTGCATGCGAAAGCCGGGTGGGACAACTGCAATGGCGACAGTTTGGACAACCGTGCAATCGGGCATGAAACGTTGGCTGACGGCAGCCGTCGTCACGTTGGTGTCGCTGGCAGCGCTGCCGGCGTGGGCCTCGACCTCAGGCGTGGTGATCAGCCAGTTGTACGGCGGCAATGGCGGCAGCTATGCCAATGATTACGTTGAGCTGTTCAACGCCGGCACGTCGGCGGTGTCGATCGCTGGGTGGTCGGTTCAGTACGCCAGTGCTTCCGGCACAGGCACCTTTGCATCCAATGGTGTGGCTGCGGTCAGCGGTACGCTGCAACCGGGGCAGTACCACCTCGTCAAACTCGGCACCACTGCGGCTGGTGCGGCATTGCCGACGCCCGACTCGATTGGATCGCTGAACCTGTCAGCCACCGCGGGCAAGGTGGTGCTGGTCAACACGGTCAGCGGCCTGACTTGTAATGGCGCTTCGACCGCTTGCAGCGCCTCGCAACTGGCGCAGATCGTCGACCTGGTCGGCTACGGAAGCGCCAACTTTTTTGAAGGCACATCGGCCGCCCCCACACTGAGCAGCACGCTGGCCGCGCTGCGCAGCACCAATGGTTGTTTCGATACCGATCAAAACGGCAGCAATTTCAGCAGCGGCACCCCAGCCCCGCGCAACAGCGCCTCGCCGCTGGCGGTGTGTGGCACCTCGGGCGGCGGCTCTGCTGCCATCGTGCCGTCGTGTCCTGCCTCGCTCGCGGTCGCCAGCGGCGCGGCGGTCGAGTTCCCGCTGTCGGCCTCCGACACCGACAGCATCGTCAATGCCGCGATGTTTCAAAGCGGCAACGCCTCAGGCATGAGCCTGGCCGCGTTCACTGCAGCCACTGTCAACGGCGGCAACGCGACCGTCAAGCTGAGTCTGGACGCCAGTGTGCTCAACGGCAGCTACCCAGTGGTCGTCGGCTTCGGCAACAACGACGCGCAATCGGCCAGTTGCACCATCAACATCAATGTGAACGCGGTGGCGTCCGGCTTCACGCCGATCTACACGATTCAGGGCAGCGGCACGACCAGCAGCCTGACGGGCACGCGCACGACACGCGGCGTGGTGACGAAGGTCAATAACAACGGTTACTACCTCCAGGACGCGACCGGTGACGGCGACTCGGCCACGTCGGACGGGATTTTCGTGTTCACCGGCACAGCGCCGTATGTGGTGGCGGGGCACGTGGTGCAGATCAGCGGTCCGGTGAGTGAATTCAATACCGGCGCGGCGACCAATGCCGTGACCGCGGCGAACCCGGTGACCGAGTTCACCTCGGTGTCGGCCACCACCTTCGTCGGTACCGGCAGCATCGCTGCAACCGTCATCGGCTTCCCGATCAGCACGCCGGGCGAGCTCGAGCGCTACGAAGGCATGCTGGTGCAGATCAACGCACCGCTCACGGCTTCGCAGAACTTCTTCCAAGGGCGCTATGGGCAGGTCACGCTGTCGGCCAATGGCCGTCTCATCAAACCAACCAACGTATACCGCCCGGCCGATCCGCTGCGTGCCAGCCTGCAAGCCTTGAATGCGCGCAGCACGCTGCTGCTCGACGACGGCAGCAGCGCGCAGAACCCGAACCCGACGCCGTACATCGGCGCCGACAACACCTTGCGTGCGGGCGACACGCTGCCGACCGGCATCACCGGTGTCATCGACTATGGGCTGGCTACGAACAGCAGCGACGGCTTGTCGCTTTATCGAATCCACCCGTTGCTGCCTCCCGTTTTCACGCGCGCCAATGGGCGCACGGTGACGCCGCCTGCGGTCGGTGGCAACGTGAAGGTCGCCAGCTTCAACGTGCTGAATTTCTTCACCACCTTCGGCAACGGAAACACCGCCACGGGCAGTACCGGTGCGGGCTGCGCGCCATCGAACACCCCATCGGACTGCCGCGGCGCCGACAACCTGGCCGAGTTCCTCCGCCAGCGCACGAAGATCGTCCAGGCCATGGCCGCCATCAACGCCGATGTGTTCGGCCTGATGGAGATCCAGAACAATGGAAACATCGCCGCACAGAACCTGGTTGATGCGCTGAACGCCGTGGTCGGCGCCAGCACCTATGCAGTGGTGCCGACGCCGCCGACCACCGGCACCGATGCGATCCGCGTGGCGATGATCTATAAGCCCGGCACGCTGGCACTGTCGGGTGCATCGCTGAGCGATGGCAACGCGATCCACAACCGCCCGCCGTTTGCGCAGGCCTTCAGCGCCGGTGGGCAAAAGTTCAGCGTGGTCGTCAACCACTTCAAGTCGAAAGGCAGTTGCCCGAGCGGCGGCGTCGATGACGACCAGGGCGATGGGCAAGGCTGCTGGAACGATCGTCGCAAGCAGCAATCGACCGCGCTGCTGGGATTCATCGGCACGGTGCAATCGGCGGCAGCCGACAACGACGTGATCGTGATCGGCGACCTGAACGCCTACGGCGTCGAAGACCCGATCGATGTGCTGACCAGCGCCGGTCTGATCAATCAGATTTCGCGCTTCGATTCGGCAGGCTACTCGTACGTGTTCGACGGCGAGGCGGGCTATCTCGATCACGCGCTGGCCACACCCGGCCTGTCGTCGCAGATCGTGGGCACCACGCACTGGCACATCAACGCCGACGAGCCGTCGGTCATCGACTACAACGCCGAGTTCAAGAGCCCGGAGACGACATGTACCGGTGCGTGCCCGCCGGACTTGTACGCAGCCAATGCGTACCGCTCGTCGGATCACGACCCGGTCATCATCGGCTTGAACCTGGCGCTTGCAACGGCGCAAACGATCACCTTCCCGGCACCCGCCGATCGTGCGGTGAATTCGGGCGCGTTTGCTGTGTCGGCCATGGCCACGTCGGGGCTTGCGGTGACGTTTGCGTCGACCACGGGGGCGGTATGTTCTGTCACCACTGGCGGCTCGGTGACGCTGGTCGCCGTCGGTCTGTGCACGCTCACGGCCGATCAGGCCGGCAACGCCAATTATTCGGCTGCACCGACCGTCACCCGCTCGTTCAACATCACGGCGGCTGCGGTGCAGGCGCAGACGATCACCTTCGGACCGCTCGCCAACCGCGCGGTCGACAGCGGCAGTTTCACGATCGCCGCCACGGCCAGCTCGGGTCTCGCAGTCACCTTCAGCAGTCTCACCGCCTCGACTTGCACCGTCGCGGGCAACACCGTCACGCTGGTGGCGCTGGGCGCCTGCACCGTCGCCGCCGATCAGACCGGCAACGCCAGTTACTCGGCGGCGCCGCAGGTGGCGCAATCGTTCACCGTGACGGCCGCTGGCACTGGAGGAGGCGATGCCGACATCCCGACGCTGCCGGAATGGGGCGTGATCCTGATGGGGCTGTTGCTGCTCACGCTCGGCATGCGGCAGCGCATGCAGCGCATGCAGCGCAGTGGCAACCCGCAATGAACTTCGCTTTCCTCATCGCAGCCGCCGTCCTTCGTCTTGCCAGCACCTGGGTTCGACGCACCTTCACCCGCATGTTTCTTTGGAGCCAACATGGTTAAAAAATCATTCGCAGTCGCCTCCCTCATCGGTGGCTTGTTGTTGACCACGTCTGCGCACGCCGCCTTGGTGGCGCAGTGGAATTTGACCGGCCAACCGGGCAACCAATCGAGCAACGTCACCGCCTCGGCTGCACCAGAAATTTCCGGTGGTCTGTTAGGGCGTGGGGCCGGCCTGACGGCCACCGCTGCAGCCAATTCGATCAACTCCACAGGATGGACTGCTCAGTCCAGCGACTTCTACAGTTTGAGTTTCAACGTGCAAGCTGGATCGGCGCTGGATCTGAGCACGCTCTTCGTCGGCACCCGTTCATCCGGGACGGGCCCCGGTCGGATCGGACTGTTCTCCAACCAGGACAACTTCACCACCGCGATCGCCACCGTGACGCAGGCGAGCAGTGTCGATACGTTCAACGCGTTCAACCTCAACGCACTTTCGAACTTCACCGGTTTCGTCGAGTTCAGGCTGTACGAGGTGGGTCTCGGTGGCGCCATCGTCACCACCCCTGGGACGCAAGCCAGTGGCACCGGCACCACCCAGGCGGGCGGCACGTTTCGCCTGATTGACTCGACCGCGGCAGCCTCGAATCTCAACGTCAGTTTCGATGGCACGGTGGTCTCGGCCGTTCCGGTGCCCGCAGCCGCTTGGTTGCTGGTCTCCGGCGTGATGGCGCTCGGTGCCTCTGCGCGGCGGAACAAGAAGCAGGTAGCGCCCACCCACTAAACCAGATCGACTCCAGACGACTTTGCGGCGAATTTATTCGCCGTTTTTTTATGTCCTCTCTGCGAGGTTCCGAATAAAAAAGCCCGTCGGGGTTGCGACGGGCTCGGTTGATTGCGGGCTGAATCATCGCGCCGTGCGGCGCACCTCGATGCGGTCAAGCGTTGCGGCGGCGGCGCATCGAGCCACCAATCGCCAACAAGCCCGAACCGAGCAGCCAGGCTGCAGCGGGCAGCGGCACGGCGGAGACGGCTTCGTTGTAGTCGTAGCGGATCTTGAACAAACCGTCGGCCACGCCGCTTCCGCTGTAGAAAAGACCGCTGGGCCCGGTGCCGCTGAAGGTGCCGGCGCCTGCGCTGGCGGAAAACGAAACCGAGCCCAGGCCGAGACCCATGTAGTAGGTCCAGTTCAGCGGCAAGACGGCTGTCGAGGCCGTGTGCGTGCCGACGATGCCCGAGTACGTGTTGATAAAGCCACCCGGCATGCTCGGCAATGCCGAGCCAGAGGGAACGGTTGCGATTGCCGTCGCGGTCAGTGAGGTCGAATCCGGCGCCA
Source organism: Rhizobacter sp. (assembly GCA_031390425.1). Taxonomy (GTDB): domain Bacteria; phylum Pseudomonadota; class Gammaproteobacteria; order Burkholderiales; family Burkholderiaceae_C; genus PBB1. Next base: position 20,873 of record JANMTL010000197.1, on the reverse strand, counting down.
GAGACGCCACCGTGATCGGCAGCGACGCAGAAGCGTTGGTGAAGGTGGCAGGCGCGGCGAGGTTGCTCCAGATGTCGATCTGCGCGTTGATGTTCGATGTCAACGACAAGGTCACGCCGGTCAGCGTGCCGAGTGCGGTGTCGAACTTTTGCACCGTGAAGCCACCGCTGAACGGCACCGCCTGCGGCGAGATGGTGGACGAGTACTCCACGAACGAAGCATTGGCGGCCATGCTGCCAAGCGCGGCGATGGCTGCGACAACAGCCGTGTTGATCTTCATGAAGAGTCTTTCGATGGGCGGCCACAGCCCCCGGTTGAGAAAGGTGACCCGAGCGACAACGCCCGAGAACTTGCTACGAAGTGTGTGCTGCTTGTGTGGCACGGCTGCAGTCGCAATCGACGCTGCGGCTGATGCCTTCGGACTAGCACGTGCGTGCTCGCCTCTGATCCGTCGCTTGCATGCGCCACAGCAGCAAGCTGCCCAAAAGGAGCATGCCCCATTCGGGCAGGGTCGGGATGTCGGCATCGCCGAAGCCGGCCGGTGCAACCGGGGCGGAGGACGTGTTGTCGCTCGACTGCGGGTCGGGCACCTCCGACGACAGGCTTGCAGTCAGGCCGACCGGCCCGCTCAAGCTGTCGATCTGCAGCGACAACAGGTGCGCCAGCGCGGCACCGCTCGCCAGCTCGGCCGCGTTGCAAACGATCGATGTGCCGAATGCCGTGCAACCCACCGGCAGTGCGGCGACGCTGATCCCCGCAGGCAAGGCAACAGTCGCGATGACGCCGGTGGCCGATTGCGGACCGGCATTGGCCACCGTCAGCGTGTAGTTCACGCTCGAGCCGGGCAGGGCGCTGCCGGGGCCGGTGAGCGATACCGACAGGTTCGCCTGTGCGTTGGTGTTCAGGCCCCACTGCAAGCTCAGATCGCCGCTGCCAGCCGTCGCGTTGCCGACCGACCAGTGATAAGTCGTACCCGAGTGCGCCTGAAAGCGCAGCGCCGATGTTTGGGTTTGCGCGCTGGCGTTGTCGTTGCCGGTGATCTGCGTCAAACCGGCCAGCGCGCTGCCGCGGTACACATCGAGCCGGGTATCGGTGCCGCTGCCGGCGGTGTCGAGGCTGAGCTGGCCGGTGGCCGGTGCCGTCCAGCGCCACCACACCGACGCGGCTGCCGATGGCGCAGGCTGCGGCTCGCCCGGCTCGAGGGTGGCCAGCCGGTTGCTGCCGGGCACGGCACCGCTGGCTGCGCTCAGCAGGTCGGCGTTCACGAAGTCGTCGTTGTGCGGCCGGGCGGCAGCCAGCAGGTTCAGGCGCGGCTGCGTGCGTCCGTTGCGCACGTCGGCGACCGGGCGGCCGTTGGCAGCGAGCCGGGCTTCGGTCATCGCCAGCGTTTCATTGGCAAAGCCCGAGCGCAGCACGGCCAGCGTGCCCGCCACGTGCGGCGCGGCCATCGAGGTGCCGCCTTGGGTGCTGCCCCCCGCCGCGATCATGGCGCCGGGTGCCAGCAGGCTCAGGTAGCTGGCGCTGTTCGAGAAGCAGGCGACTTGGTCGGCGGCGATCGAGCCGTCGGTGCATTGGGTGGCGGTGCCGTTGCCCCAGATCAGGCCGCCCATCGCGCGGTCGTACACCGCGCCGACCGAGACCGCGCCCGGCACGCAAGCGGGGCCGCTGAGCCCGTCGACGTAGGCGCCACTGTCGTAGGCGTTGTTGCCGGCGGCGACCACCACCCCGATGCCTGCGTTGCGCGCGTTGCCGATGGCTGCTGCGAACGGACTGCCGCTGCACGGCGTGGTGGCATGGCCGTTGTCGCCCAGGCTCAGGTTGATCGCTGCGATGTTCAAGCTGCTGCGGTTCGCAATGCTCCAGTTGATCGCGTTGAGGATGGCCGACGACGGTGCGCCCGAGCTTGTGAACACGTCGAGACTTGCCACCCGGGCATCGGGTGCGACACCGATGACGATGGCGGCCACGTTGGTGCCGTGCGCGCTGCCGGCGCCGGGGCTCGCAACGAAGGTTTGCACCGCTGCGATGCGGCAACTGGCCGGCGTCGCCACGGCGGTGCAGCCACCGAACGCGCTTTGCGCGAGGTCGATGCCGTCGTCGATCACGGCCACGGTGGTGCCGGCACCGCGCAGCCCGGCGGCGGCGACCACCGGCTGGCCGATCAGCGGCAGGCTGTCGGCGAGCACGCGCTGGTGCAAGCGGTCCGCATGCAGCGCGCGAACGCCGGGCCGCGCCGCGAGAGCGCGCAACGCCGCCTCCGATCGCACCCGCTTGACGCTCAATGGCAGGTGCCGGTAGTCGAGCAGGTCTTCGATGTCGGCGCGCCGCAGCGGCCGCAGCACCTCATCTTTCAGTGCGCTGTAGCGAGCGGCCCGCCGGTCGAGAGCGGTGTCATCGTCGATGCGCTGTTGCAGCCGCGCGCGCTGCGTCGCGGCTTGCCGATCGATGGCGGCGGCGTCCAGTTCGACGATCACATCGACCGGCTGGCCAGCGCGCAGCCCTCGCAGCAGCTCGTCGGGCAGCGATGCCGCCAGCGCGGGGCCGACCGCTTGCAGCCATGCCGCGAGGATGATCCAGGCCCGCATCACGGAGCAGCCTGCGGACGAGGTGCCAGCCGTTGCGCCAGACCGATCGACAGCACCCCCGCGATCAAACCCAGCGCCAGCCGTCCGCCGCCGTTGAGGAAGATGTTCCACCAGACGAGTGGCGATGCGGCGCCAGGGTCGTGCATTCGCAGCTGGGTGCTCCAGAACGAGGCCGCGATCGACATCGGGGTGTCGAGAAACAAAACGAGCAACAGCAGCAGCGCCGCGATCGCCAAACGAAGTGCCATTTCGATCGCTCGTGCCGGCCAGGCCAGCGCCAGCACCAGCGCCACCAGCACCGGTTGAAGCACGCCACCCACAGCGGTCGTGACGAGCATCATCGATTCGTCGGTGGGCACGATGGCGCGCCCATTCAAGACCAGCGTGTGCTCCAGCTTGGCCAGCACACGTATCGATGTCGCGGTGTTTGGGTCGGTGAACAGCTCGATTGCCACGATCTTGAAGTCTGCCGCGATCAATCCCAAGGCCTTCGACAGCAGCGGCAACATCGGTTGCACGAGGTCGCGCGAATAGAAATGTGCCACCGTCAGCGCGGCTGCGGTCGCAAGCACCATCTTGAATGGGAACGCCCCCACGCCGGTTCGGTGAAGTCGCCGCAGGTCACGGCTCATGACGTTTCGGCGCGAAGCTCGACATCGCCCCGTGGCGCGCTCGGATCGGCATGTCGCAACCACAGATGAAAGAATAGGCCGGTCAATGCGATCATCACCAGCGGTGCAGCGGTGGTGTGCAGCAAATCGAACAGCGCGCGGTCGGCGCGAAACGAATAGAACAGCGCGGCGATGCGCAGCTGGTTCAAAACGAACACCCAGACCAATCCCGACAACAAGCCGAGCGCCCGCGCACGGGCCGCCATCGGAAACACCAAGAACGCGGCGGCCAGCATGAAAACCACGTCGGTGCCCTCGCAGCCGAACAGCACGTTCAGCCCACCGCCGGGTGCGACGATGCGCGACGCCTGCGCCACCGCAAGCACGTCGGGTGTCAACAGGTTGATCACGGTGACCGCGCTGCGCACCGTCATCTCGTGTACCCACAGCCGCTCGATCCAGCTGCCGCGTGCCGCCTCCCAGCCCGCCTGCAGCGCCATGAACACCAGCACAAAGGCCAGCGCACGCCGCAGCAAGCGACGCATCGGGAAGGGTTTGTCGGCGTGCAGAAACACAGGGCGGGACACAGCGGCGTCTCGAGAATCGAATCCTGACGCTGGCGGAGGAATGTGACGCGACGTGCCGTGCGCGGCACAGTCGCAGGCGTCTGCGTCCCCCGACTACTTCTGCGCCATCAGCATCCGCGCTTCATCCAGGTTCGGCAGCGTGGCTTTGCTGTCGATGGCTTTCTTCAGGAAATCCTGCGCGCGGACGACGTCGCCCGCCTTGTACAGGGCCATGCCCAGGTGCAATTGCAGCAGCGGTGCATTGGGCGTGCGCTGCACCGCCCGTTCGAGCACCGGCACCGCTTCGGCGTACTGACCGAGCTTGTAGTGAACCCAGCCCAGGCTGTCGAGGTAGCCCGCGTTGTTCGATTCCTTGAAACGCTTCGTCAATGCAAGAGCGCGCTCCAGATTGGGTTTGTCGCCTTTCGATTCGGTCAGCAGGTAGGCGAGGTTGTTGGCATGCGAGTCTTCGTCGGGGGCCTGCTTGATCAGCTTTTCGTACAGCGCGATCGCGTCGTCGTACCGGCCGGCACGGGCCAGCCATTCGGCGCGCATCGCTGCCATCGACGCATCTTTCGGCAGCGCCCTCTCGCCTTCTTCGAGCACCCCGATCGCCTCGCCGAGGTTGTTGCGCTGCGCCTTGACGCGCGCCAGGCTGGTGTAGCCCGCGGGAACGGTCGGCGCGAACTCGATCATCTTTCGGTACGACTGCTCTGCCAGTGGCAGGTCGCCACGCGCCACCGCCAGCTCGCCGCGCAGCTGGTACGGCAGCACGTTCTTTGGCTCGCGCTTCATCAACGCTTCGATGCGCGTGTTCGCCTCATCGAAGCGGCGCTGAGCGATCAGCACACCGATTGCCGACAGCATCGGGCCGGGCGCGCCAGGGGCCAGGCTGCTCGCGGCGTCATACTCTTTCAACGCGGCATCGAAGCGCTTTTGCTCGGCATACAGTTGCCCGAGCTTGACGAAGCCGGCCGGGTCTTTCGGGAATTGGGTTTTCAACGAGACGAAGGTCTTCTCGGCCGCCGCGCCGTCTTTTTGCACCAGCGCGAGCTGCGCCTTCATGTCGTAAGCGCGCAGGTTTTGCGGCGCGGCCTTGATGGCGGCGTCGATTTCGGTCGCGGCCGCTTTGAACTCTTTGGCGTCGGCCATGTCGGCTGCCAGCAGCAGGCGCAGGTCGGCGTTGTCGGGCTTGAACTTCACCGCATCTGCGAGCACCTCGCGGGCCAGCTGCGGCTCATCGGCCTTGCGATGGGCCTGTGCGAGCAAGCCCACCACCTCGGGCGATGCGGGTTGGTCTTTCGCGGCCGAACGCAGGTCGATGACGGCGTTGCGCGCATCGCCATCGGCCAGCAGCATGCGACCGCGCATCACCAACGCCGCACCGTCACGCGGACTCGCGGCGAGCACCTCGCCGATCAGCGTGCGGGCTTCCGCGACCTTGCCGTTGGCCAGCCGGTCGGCGGCCAGTTGGTTGCGCGCCACCAGCCCGCTGGGTGCGTCCTTGCTGATCTCGACGATCTCTTGCAGCACCCGTCTGGCATCGGCCGGCCGGTCCGAAGCACGGTACAGGTTCACCAGCCCAAAGCGCAGCGTGGCGTCTTTGGGCTTGGCGGCGATGACCGCGACGAATTCTTTCTCGGCCACGTCCTTGCCGCGACGCGCGCTCATGAAATCGAGCAGTGCCAGCGTGCGCTGGCTGTCGTCGGGTTGCGCACGCATCGAGGCGCGCAGCACCTGTTCGGCCAGGTCGAGCTCGTTGCGGCGGGTGTGATGGATCGCCCAGGCCGTCCACAGGTCGGCGTTCTTCGGGGACTGATCGGCAGCCGCGCGGAAGAAGCCGACCGCCTTGGACTGGACAGCAAGATCGGTGGCGGTGCCGGCGATCTGTGCCGCCACCTGCAGCAAGCTGAGGTTTTTCGGATCGCCCTGCAATGCGGCTTCGATCGCGGCCAGCGCATCGGCTGCCTTGTTTTGGCTGGCGTACAGGCCGGCCAGCAGCATGCTGGTTTCGACTGGGGTGCTCTTCTGTTCGGCGATCAACGTCTTGGCCAGCACGATCGCCTCGTCCACCTGCCCCTGACGCGCCAGCAGCGCGGCCTTCATGGTGCGTGCGCCCAGGTTGCGGGCATCGGCGGCCAGCACCTCGGAGACGGCCTGATCGGATTTCGGGGTGTCGCCCGCGAACAGGTACACCCGCGCCAGGCCCACTTTGGCCTCCAGGTGGTCGGCCTTCAGCTCGACCGCCTTCGAGTAGCTGCCGAATGCCCGTTGCAGCTCGCGCTTGCCTTCGGCGATCTGCCCCGAGATGAAATACGCCTGCGCGTTTTTCGGGTCGATCTGCAGCACGTTGCGGACTTCGATATTGGCTTTGTCCCAATCGGCCAAGCGCACGAAATCGGCGCCCTTGACGAGGCCCGACTGAATGCGTTCGACCTTGCTGCTGCAAGCCGCCAGCAACGCGATGGCGGCACACACGGCCGCGGTTCTGAGGGGGTGATGCAGTGTCATGTTCCGGTTCTCAATGAGGAGTTCGACGCGAGGTTCGATTCGCAGAGGTGAGTCGCGCCAGGAAGTCTTGATGCGCTTTCGCCACGACGACCGAGCCGGCCCTGCCCGCAGGGTCGACCACATAGATGCGGCCCTCGCTTGCATCCATCGGGGTCAGTCGGGAACGTACTGGCTCAGACGCGGCGCGACCGCGCTGAGGAACTCGGTCAGGCGCCGATCGGCCTGGGCGATGTCCTCGCCCGGTGGCACCGGGGTGACCAGACGCAGCAAGGCGCCATCGGAGCGTTTGCGCGTGATCGAGTCGAGCAGGATGTACCACTTCACCGCCAGCTCGTTGGTCAGCACACGGCCGCGCTGATTGAACCAGTAGTAGACCAACTGCCGCTGTTCGCCCTTCTGGATGACCGTCCGGTTGACCTGCAAGGTGATGGCGGGGCGGCCGTCGGCGGCATTCAGCGTGATCGGCGTCTCGTCGATTTGCGCGATCGTCCAGCCGCCGCCGGGAATGCAGGTGCGCGGGGAGTGCGATGACGCACCGCCGCTTTGACTGTCGTAGTACGCGCTGTAAAAATTGATCCACGGCTCGCGGTTGCGGGTGTAGTTGGTGAGCAGGTAATCGTCGGTCTTCAGGGTGGCCAGCACATCGCGGTCGAGTCGATCGGACTGGCCGATCCAGTCGCCCGGCAAGTGCGTCGGGAACTGCGAGAACGGCGTGCGCTGGGGCTTGATCTGCTCGCGCTCGGGCGACCACAGCGCTGCGCCGCCCACCGCGACCAGCAGCAATCCGCCCACCAGCATCGGGGTCGGAAAGCGGTGGTAGTTAATCGGCGTGCCGCTGACGACCGGTTCCGGGTATTCGAGGCCGAACACCGCGCGCAGCGAGGTCGGCCGGCTGCCGATGCGCGCCAGCAGCGTCATCTCGCCGATCAGCAGCACGATGCACAGCATGAACATGAACCAGCCTTCGAAGTCGTGCAGCAGCCCTTCGGCCATCGCCGGGCCCCAGTGCTCGACGGTGACCCCGATCAGGCCGATGCGCAGGCTGTTGATGACGATGGTCAGCGGGATCGTCGACACCACGATCAACACCCGCTTCCACAGCGCACCTTGAAAAAAGTAGGCGGCGAGGAAGCCCAGCACCATCAGCGGGAACAGGTAGCGCAGCCCGCTGCAGGCCTCGACCACCTGCAGCTTGTAGCTGCCGAGATCGATCACATTGCCTTCGAGGAACACGCTGATGTCGAACAGCCGGATCAGCCCGACACCGATTTCGGACGACACCAGTTGCAACTGCTGCGAGAGCTCGCGCAGCACGAACTGCGGCAGCGGAATCATGAACAACAGGATTGCCAGCGGCACCGCGATCATCCGCGTGCCGCGCCAGCCGACGAAGGCCACCGACAGGCCGACCAGCGCGAGGATGAAGCCGTACTGGCCGAACAGGCGGATCGCGCTGAACTCGCCGATCACCCCCAGCAGCAGCCCGCCGCCGACCAGCAGCAATCCGGTCCACGAGCCGCGCAATTCCACCAGCCGCAAGCGGTCGCTTTTCTGCCAGATCAGGAAGGCGGCAATGAGCGGGATGAAGTAGCCGTAGCTGTACTCCTCGACTTGCTCCCAGTTCGACACCATGAAGCGCAAGCCGGGCAAGAAGGCGGCAATCAACGCGGCGCCGACCAGCGCGACGATGACCCACTGCGCAGCGGGCACCCGCCACACCGGAGCCGGGTCCTGTGATGGGAGGGTTGCTGCAACCGAACCTGTAGCCATGCCGGGCACTTGTTTCATCTGCACATGCCGAGCTGCATGCGGTGCAGAGACTAGCGGCGCTTTGTGACATCGCCATGGCTTCGGTGAGCACAACGGCTGTCAATCGCCGGACACACAGATGGGGCCCAATGGCGTCGTGACAGATCCGTACCTGGCCGCCAGCCTGCCGTGGACCAACCGCGCTGCGCGCGCGATCTGGGCGGTGGCTTACACCGTGCTGGTGCGCTTTTCACCCCGGCCGCTTCACGCTTGGCGTGCGCTGGTGTTGCGCAGCTTCGGCGCCACGCTGGGTGCAAATTGCCACATCTACCCCGGCGCCCGCATCTGGGCGCCATGGAACCTGGTCTGCGAAGACGCGGTGGGCATCGCCGACGGCGCGGTGATCTACAACCCGGCGCCTATCCGGCTCGGCTCGCACAGCGTCGTGTCGCAGGACGCCTACCTGTGCGGCGCCACCCACGACATCGACGACTCCGCGTTTCCGATGGTCAGCGCGCCGATCACGATCGGCCGCTACGCCTGGATTTGCGCGCGTGCGGTGGTGTGTTCCGGCATCGAGGTGGGCGAGGGCGCGGTGCTCGGCCTCGCCAGCATCGCCACGCGCGACCTGGAACCGTGGACGGTCTACGGCGGCGCACCAGCGCGGGTGATCCGGCTGCGTCGGCGTCGAGATGCGGGTCAGTAATGCGCGGTCAACGCGGCCTTTTTGTTCAGCGACGTCGAAGTCGATGCGTTTGCCGTCCGGCGGATGAGCAAGCAGAGCTGATCGCCGGCAATCGATGCAGGCAGCCCCATCAACTTCGTCAATCGGGCCGCGAGACGCAGCGCTGTTCTCGACGTCGGGCTGGTCCCATCGACCGGAAAGCCCCAAGACTCGACGATTTCCAGCGAGTGCCGTCGCAGCAGCAGCGTGAACGGATGAAGAAAGACGGGTGAGATGTGGGTCGGATCGCCTATCGGGTCGAATTGCTTCAGCCGACCCAGCAAAAAGAATCTCAGGCGCGCCTCGATTGAATGAACGTTCGGCGTTGTGACCAGAAGATGACCGTCTGCGGCGAGCAGTCTGGAGATTTCGGTCAGCAGTGAACCCATGTTTTCGATGTGCTCGAAGACCTCGACGCTGACGATCAGGTCTTGAGACGACGCCTCGAACGGCGTTGCGCAAGCGTCGAGATCGCAGGCCAGGAACGAAACGCCGGCGACCGATTCGAGCGGGGGAGCGATGTCCAGTCCGTGCAGCTTCGAGTACCCCTTCGAAGCAAGCGCCCGCAGCATCGCACCGGTGCCGCAGCCAACATCGAGGATGCGGGCTGTCTTGTCGGGTCGCAGAGCCGCAATTCGACTGACGATGTGCGGGTGCAATCCCGCATTGGCACGCTCGGCGGGGTTCATGGGTGAAGGTCCGGGTGGTGACAACGGCATTCAGCGCAACACGATGGTGCTGCCCGTGGCGCCGCCGCCGCTCAGCTCGACGAGGTCGTCCCAGCCGTCGAAGCGCCAGCGGTGAACACCGCCGTGCGATGACTCGTCGTTGTGATACAGGTACAGGCGGCTGCCGTCCCGCACCAGGGTCGGGCTGAAGGCGTTGCCGCTCAGACCGGCCAGGTTCGCAGGTGCCGACCGTGTGGAGGGCTGCCCGAACTGGCCGATGAACAGCCCGCTCTCGTCGAAATGCATGAACTGGTTGGCCTGGCCGACCTTGCCGTTGGTGAGGTCCTTGTAGAACTCGCCGTGGTAGCCGTAGACGACGTGGCGGCCGTGGGCCCAGAGCGCGTTGCCGCCGTAGTGGATCGTTTGATCGACCCGCTTGGTCTGGAAGCTGCCCTTGCCATCGAGAGCGCCGGTCGGACTCGACTGCCAAAGCCACTCGGCACCGCCCGCCTTGGCCGCACCCAGATGAAAGCCTTCGTTGCCTTGGACCGATTGGTCGAAGAAGACGACGTTGCCGGACGCGGTGACCGGGAAGCGTGGCGGCGTGCCGCTGAACGCGCCGCGGTAATACGGTGAGCCGGGCAGGGTGGGCACGCTGGCGAGCTGGACGGGTTCGACCGACCACACTGGGTCGCCGACGGCATCGAAGCCCTTCAGCGGCTGTCGCAATACCGACTGGACGCTCGGCCCGCTGAGTGCGTAGCCCAGGTCGCCGTTTTCGTACAGGACTCTCGGCGTGGCCTTCGGCATCGGCGGTGCCAGCGTCTTGACGACGCGCAAGGGCCCGGACGCTGGCAGTTCGACGATCACTTGGCGCCCCTTTGCCTGGAGCAGGCCGTAGGTGCGCCCGTTCGACAGCGTCTCGACCGACGTGAAGCCCCCGAAGCCGCCGTTGTAGGCGCGGTCGTCGACCAACGAAGCCGGCAAGCCCGCCAGCCAGTTGCGCACCAGCTTCCATGATTTGCCGGGCTGCAGCGGCGCAGGGCGTTCGACTTCGAACTCGAGAAAATTGGCGAATACGCGCTGCGGGTTGCCGTGATCGACGGTGGCGAGGTAGGAAGCAGGGAGGTAGGCGATCTGCTCGTTGCTGCGGCCGAGTCCGTCCGGCCGAAAGCGCAACACCCGGTTGTTGCAGTGGTCCACCACCCACACCGTACCGTCGGCGGCTGCGCCCACGGCGGTCTGCTCGCGGCCGTCGCGGGCCTGGAAGCAGAGCTTGTCGTTGGCCACCTTGGGATCGGTCGCGTAGCCGCCTTTGACGCCGATCGTGCCGAGCGGCTCGCCATCGCGATTGAACTTCTTGAGTTGCTGGCTCGCACCACCGTCGGCGACCCAGACGGCGTCGTCGCTGCCTTCACCGGCGGCCAGCGCCAGCGGCTGTGTCAGGCTGCTGATCGTGGCCGCCAGTCTCGGTGCGCGGTCCAGCCCGGTGTAGCGCAGCACCGATTTGCCGGAGATGACCCACAGGTCGCCCGTCGATGACATTGCCAGCTGGTTGATCGAATTCGCCACCAGCGGAACAGCGATCTCTCTCAGTGGAGCGCCGGAGGTCTTGTCGAACAGGCGAATCAGATTTTTGCCTGCGTGTGCCACCGCCAGCACCGGGCCGCGGCGCTGCACGGCGAGGCCGGTGGGTGCATCTTCTGGCGCCGCTTCCACATCGATCACGCTGGGGTAGTCCTGGTCTTCGTAGCAGCGCGTGCTCTGCGGCCTGACGTTCAGGCACAGCGGGCGCCCTGCCGCAAACGTGGCCGGGCGCATGGCGGCCAGGTCGTGGGCGCCGGTGAAGCTGGTCTTTGCCAGACCACCTGTGTTGGTCCAGTAGAGCCGGGTCGCGTCGGTGGCAATCATCGACATGGCGGCAAACGGGTCCTTCGCTGGCACCGGCCGCGAGTTGCGCCCCGGTGCTGCCAAATCGAAACCATGGATGCCGGGCTGCATTTCGTTGTAGCCGACCGCGTAGAAGGCCCGATCGCCTTGAATGGACAGGCTGGTCGGTGGCACGAACGACTTGTGCAGGTTCGCGCCGGTGGCGGTGCTGCTGTTGCCGACCACGCCCTCCCACACTGCGCTGATCCGATGGTGAATGACCTTGACCACGACCTCGCGCCCCGCGTAGGCCTTGCCCGAATCGTCCTTGCCGTCCCAGTCGTTCAGGTGCACTCCGGCGGTCAGTTTTTCCGCGCGCCACAGCGTTCGGATCAGATGACCTTGTCCGTCGTAGACACCGCCGCTGGTGGTCGCGTCTCGGGGCAGCGTGAAGCCGAACGAGGTGAGCTCCCCGGCAGCCGCTGCGAAGTCCGCCGCCACGCCGATGAACAGCGCCAGGGCCCAACGCGCGATCAGCATCCGGTCCCGTCTCGACAGTTTCCTCATGGGCTCCTTCAGGCCCAGGCCGGCCGCAGCGGCGAGGCCTGCGGTCGATGTGCAAGCTCGGACAAGACAGACAGCGCATTCGACGCGTAGGTCGCCCAACTGAACTCGCGCGCTCGCTGAGCGGCGTGTTTTCCCATCTCCGCGCGCAGCTCTGGATCGCGGTAGAACCGCTCGAGCCGGTCGCACACCGCGTCGGCATCGCGTTCCGGGATCACGAAACCGTCGATGCCGTCGCGCACGATGTCGCCGGGGCCGTTGGCGGTGACGATGACCGGCAGGCCGCAGGCCATCGCTTCCAGCACCACCAGCGGCATGCCTTCGATCAGAGTCGGGAACACGAACACGTCACTTTCCCGGTACATCGCCGCCAGCGCCGGGCGGGTCTGGTGTGCGAGGTGTCGAAACAGGTGCGCATACGGGCGCAGCGGTGCGTCGCTGCCGACCACGCTGCCGACCAGCGTGAGCTGCGTGTCCCGGCGGGCGAACTGGCGGTAGCCGCGCAGCAGGTAGGCGATGCCTTTGCGCTGGGTCAGTTGCCCGGCGTAGATCACGTTGAACCGATCCGATCGGCGTTGCACATCCGGCACGGCGGGCGTGAACGTCTGTAAGTCGACGCCATACGGCACCACCCGCATCTTCGATCGCACCACGCCTTCGGCGATGAAGCTGTCGCGTGCGTAGCCCGAACCGACCAGCACCGCATCGGCGCGGTGCACCTCTTCGTCCAGCCGCTCTTCGTGGCCTTCGGGCCAGTCGTCGAAGTCGGGCCAGGTGATGGCGAATTCGGGCTCGCGCTCGTTTTCCTCGAGCCGAACCCGGCGGCGCTGGCGGTGGTGGGCCACTGGGTAATTGAGCACGGTGCTGCGTGCGCCTAATTCCTGGGCGGCTTTGAACGCCGGCAATGCATAGCCCTCATAGCCGACGACGCATTCGGCTCCTGACACGTGGCGGCATGCCTCTCGCGCGACCGCCGCGCGCACCGACATGTACAGCCGAGTCGCCCAGCGGTGCCGCGTGGCGGGCGACAGCGCATGCAGCCGTCCGATGGCAGCAGCGCACACATCGGGCCACACACCGGCTTCGCGGGTCAGCGCAATGAGTTGCGGGTGCGTCATCCGACGCCGACCGAACGTGCCGCTGTACAGCGGGCCGGCGAGGGGGAGCGCCGACAGCCCGCGTTCCCAGCCGCGCCCCTTGTTCGCATACGGACGCACATAGGCTTCGAGGGCGCCAGCATCGGCGAGTGCCAGGGCGAGTTGGCTCAACTCGGGCGAGTTGAAATTGACGACCATCGTGCGTGGAGTGACAAGCTCGACCATCGACGCATCGTAGGTCGCGTTTGTGACGGTTTGTCGCGCCGCCGGTGGCGTTCGACGCACCGCGGGCTGACTCCATACCGCAACATTTCGCCACTACATTCGAGCGCTTCAATTCATCCGACCGAGGGAATCGCCGCACTCCGGCCAGCGGAATTTGTTCCGCATGCTGCCAGCGACCGCGTCATGAACATCCTGTTTTGCTCGGTTCCCTTTCGCCCGTCGGTCGGCGGCATCGAAACCGTGTCGGCGCTGCTCGCTGAGCGTTTCCAACGCGTCGGACACCGCGTCGTGCTGGTGACCCGGACCGCTGCCGATGCTATCGACGGCGAGACATTCGAGGTCGTACGGCAGCCTTCGGCGAGCCGTTTGTTCGAACTCGTTCGCTGGGCCGATGTGGTGTTCCACAACAACATCAGCCTGCGGTTCGCATGGCCGCAGTTGCTGCTGCGTCGTCCCTGGGTGGTGGCGCATCACACCTGGATTCCGACGCGCGGTCTCGCGGCCTGGGTCAAACGCATGGTGCTGCAACACGCCAGTCATATCGCCGTCAGCCGGGCGGTGGCCGACCACCTGCCGGTTCCGTGTGCGGTGGTTCCGAATCCCTACGCCGACGACGCGTTCGTGCGCATCGAAGGCGTCGCGCGCAGCCGCCCGCTGGTGTACGTGGGGCGACTCGTCAGCGACAAGGGCGTCGATGTGCTGATCGACGCATTGGCGCTGCTGGCGCATCGCGGCCGACGGATCGGCTTGACGGTCATCGGCGGCGGGCCGGAAGCGCCCGCATTGCGCCAGCAAGCCGCATCCCTGCACATCGCCGATCAGATCGATTTCGTCGGCCACCGTGTCGGGCCCGAACTGGTGTCGATGCTGAACGCGCACCAGGTGCTGGTCGTGCCCTCGGTGTGGGAAGAACCGTTCGGCGTGGTGGTGCTCGAAGCGCTGGCCTGTGGCTGCGTGCCACTGGTGGCGCGCAGCGGCGGCCTGCCCGAGGCGGTGGGTGCCTGCGGCGTGATCGTGCCGCGTGGCGACGCTGAAGCGCTCGCGCAGGCCATCGAAGCGCTGCTGGACGACCCGCTGGCCATCGAGCGCTACCGCAGCGAGGCGGCGGCCCACCTTCAGCGCCACACGCGCGATCGTGTCGCCACCGACTACCTCCAAGTCATCACCGATGTTCACCGCACGCATGCCACGCAGAGCGCCGCACGCGCTGCCTGATGCGGTGGCGGGGGCCGCGCGGGCGGTGCGCACGGCCCCCGCGCGGCTGGCCGACACCGCCGCCGAGCGCGCCCGCAAACGGCTGGTTCATGTCGTGTTGATCATCTACCTGCTCGCCATCTTCGAGGGCTCGATTCGCAAGTACGTCGCGCCGCAGTTCGGTCAGTACATCTTCTTCGTGCGTGACCCGTTTCTGATCTACGCCTATCTGCTGGCGACCCGCTACGCGCTGTGGCCGCGCCACAGCGGCTTCTTCACGCTGAGCGTTTTCATGTGCGGCTTCGGCCTGCTGCTGTTCGTGCTGCAGACCGCAGTGGGTGGCCTCGACAACACCCGGGTGCTGCTCGGCATCTACGGTTGGCGCGGCTACTTCTTTTACGTGCCGCTGGCGTTCCTGATCGGTGCGCAGTTCAGATCCGAGGACGTGATGCGGTTCGCAAAGGTCACGCTGTTGCTGGCGGTGCCGATCGCGCTGCTGGTGGCGTTGCAGTTCTCGTCGCCGCAGGGCTCCCCGATCAACGTCGGCATCGCCGCCGAGGAAGAGCTGCAGTTCAAAGGCATCGGTCTGGATGCCGAACGCATACGGCCCACCGGCCCGTTCACGTCCAGTTCGGGTCAGCAGCAGTTCGTGGCCACCGCCAGCGCCTTCTTGCTCGCGCTGCTGCTGATACCGGCCGCGCGTCGCAAGATCGGATTCGTGCCGCTGATGGTCGCTGCCGGTGCGATCCTTACTTGCGTGGCGCTCGGCGGCAGCCGCGGCACCACGCTGCAGTGCGCGCTGAACGGTCTGTTCGCACTGGCGATCGGCGTGGTCGGCCGGGGTGCGGCGTTGAAGGCCAAGGCGCTCGCATTGCCCGCATCGCTGGCGGCAGCCGCCGTCGTGCTGTACCCGATCGTTTTCCCGGTCGGGTTCGCGACCTTCGTGAATCGGTGGGACACGGCGGCGTCCAACGAGGCCAACTTCGAGGGCGGGGTGCTGGGGCGCGCGCTGTACGGATTCATCGACTTCTTTCGCCTGGTCGAGGCAGTGCCTGCGCTGGGCTACGGGCTCGGCTACGGAGGAAACGCCAGCATCACGCTGGGGGCGGTGGTCGACGGCGTGATGCCGGGCAAGCTCGTCGAGACCGATTTCGCGCGGCACATGGTCGATCTGGGGCCGGCGTTCGGCCTGTGCTTCATCTTTTTTCGAATTGCGCTGGTAATCTGGTTGATCCGACTCGTGCTGCGGACCACCCGTCGCGTGTCGGACCCGATGCCCATGATGCTGCTGGCGTTCGCCAGCTACGTGCTGCTGCTCGGCCAGCTGACCGGGCACGGAACGATCAATGTCTACGGCTGGCTGTTCACGGGTCTGTGCATCGCCGCAGCTCGCGGCCCGCTTGCCGCGATGAACCGCAACGCGGGTTCGGCCATGTCAGCGTCTCGCGAGCCGGCCGCTCGGGCGCGTGCCAACGCAGCGCGACCGCGCTGGCGCTCTGCACCGATACCCCGCCGCTGATCGCCCTGCCTGCCCCTTTTTTCTGATTTCGCTCAAGAAAGAAACTCCCATGAATGATGTCGTGATGGTCACTGGCGGCGCCGGTTTTCTGGGGTCGCACCTGTGCGACCGCCTGGTCAAGGATCGGCGAGACGTGTTGTGTGTCGACAACCTGTTCACCGGCAGCCGACAGAACATACGTCACCTGCTGTCGTCCGATTACTTCGAGTTCCAGCGTCACGACGTGACGTTCCCGCTGTACGTCGAGGTCGGCCAGATCTACAACCTGGCGTGCCCGGCATCGCCGGTGCACTACCAGCACGACCCGGTGCAGACCACCAAGACCAGCGTGCACGGCGCGATCAACATGCTGGGGCTCGCCAAGCGGCTCGGTGCGCGCATCCTGCAGGCGTCGACCAGCGAGGTCTACGGCGACCCGGCGATCCACCCACAGACCGAGGACTACTGGGGCAACGTCAACCCGATCGGCATCCGCGCCTGCTACGACGAAGGCAAGCGCTGCGCCGAGACGTTGTTCTTCGACTACCACCGCCAGCACGCGCTCGACATCAAGGTGGTGCGCATCTTCAACACCTACGGCCCGCGCATGCACCCGAACGACGGACGGGTGGTGTCCAACTTCATCGTTCAGGCGCTGCGCGGTGAAGACATCACCATCTTCGGCGACGGCCAGCAGACGCGCAGCTTCTGCTATGTCGACGATCTGGTCGAAGTCATCGTGCGAATGATGGCGAGCGACGCCAGCCTGACCGGGCCGGTCAACATCGGCAACCCCGGCGAGTACACGATGCTGCAGCTCGCCGAGACCGTGCTGCGCATGACCAAGAGCCGCTCGAAGCTGATCTTCAAGCCGCTGCCCGCAGACGACCCGAAGCAGCGCCGTCCCGACATCACGATGGCAAGAACCAAGCTGGGCTGGGAGCCTGCGGTGTCGCTCGAAGACGGCCTGGCGCCGACCATCGCGTATTTTCGCGAACTGCTTGCGCGGTCGACCTGAGCCGATGACGTTGCTGCACAAGTCGGCCATTGCGGTCGACCCAGTCGCCCAAGCGATGCCGATGAACGCGGCAGCGGCGCTGCTTTCGACGGCGAGCCGCCAGCTCGGGGTCATCGTGTTGACGCACAACTCGGCCCACGTGATCGAGCGAACGATACGTGCCGCGCTCGAGGTCAGCCGCGACATCGCGGTGGTCGATTCGGGTTCCAGCGACGACACGGTGAACCTCGTCACTGCGCTCGGCTGCGAGGTCGTCCACCGCGCCTTCAAGCACTACGCCGATCAGCGCAACTGGGCGATCGAGCAGTTCGGCGCGCGCAGCGAATGGCAGTTGCACCTCGATGCCGACGAGGTGCTCGATGCCACTGCGATCGCCGAGATCAAGCGCGTGCTGGCCGCGCCCGGCGGCGCGAGCGGCTTCATCCTCAGGCGACGCACCTACTTTCTCGGCCAGCCGCTGCGCTTCGGCGGCAACGACAACTTCCATCTGCGCCTGTTCAGGTCGGGCACGGCGCGTTGCGAAGACCGGCTCTACGACCAGCACTTCGTGTCCGACCAACCGGCGCTGCGGCTGCGCGGCGTGCTGCACGACATGAACGTCGGCAGCCTGAGCGAATGGACCGCGCGCCACAACCGCTGGAGCGATCTCGAAGCGGCCGAGCTGATGCGCTCGGATGCGCAGGCCGCCGGGCAGATCGAGGCGCGCTGGTCGAGCGATCCGCGTGAGCGTCGGCGGCTCTACAAGGGCGTCTATTACCAGGCGCCGCCGCTGCTGCGCGCGGTGCTGTTGTTCACGTATCGCTACGTGATTCAGGGCGGTTTTCTCGACGGGCGGGCCGGCTTTTTGTATGCCTTTTTTCAAGTGCTGTGGTTCCGCATGCTGGTCGACGCGAAGCTGGGTGAGCGGCGGTCATGAGCATGGCCACGTTGATCACCCGCCAGCGTGTCGGCCGACTGACTGGATTCGCGTCGACGCAGGTGATCGTGCAGGTGATCGGCTTCGCCGCCGGCATCGTGCTGGTGCGCCACATGGAGCAGGTGCAGTACGGCTACTACACGCTGGTGCTCAGCATGGCGAGCGTCGCCTGCGTCTTGAGCGATCTCGGGCTCGCGACCGCCGTGATGTCGCTCGGGGGTCGCCTGCTCGGCCAGCGCGCTGCGCTCGGCGAGCTGGTGGTCGATGCGAACGCGCTGCACCGCCGACTGGTCTGGGCGTCGTTTGCGGTCTTGATTCCGTGCTTCGTGGTGCTGCTGCTGCGGCAGCAGGCGCCGCCGCAGCAGGTGGCGGTGTTGACGCTGCTGATCATGGTCGCGGCCGTGTTCAATGTGCGTGCCGGCATGGCGCTGTCGATCGCGCGCCTGCTGGGTCATGTCCGGCTGCAGCAAAAAATCGATCTGTCTATCAATGCCGCGAAGCTTGCGGGTTTCTTGCTCGCCGCCGCATTTTTGCTCGATGCCACCGTGGCTTGCCTCGTGAACCTCGCGGCCGCGGTGGCGTGTTTTTGGGTCTGGCGGGGTTATCTCGAAGCGCAGCTCGAGCTGCCCGCACAGGCGCGCGGTGAACACACGCCATCACTGCGCGCGCTCATCGCTAAGCAGGCGCCTAACTCGGTTTACTTCGTGCTCAGCAGCCAGCTCGCGGTGTGGCTGATCGGCATCTTCGGCAGCGCCGAACGGGTGGCCGAGGTGGGCGCGCTGGGCCGCCTGGCCGCCGGGTTTGCGGTGATCGGTGCGGTCTCGGCCGCGCTGGTGCTGCCGTACTTCGCGCGCCACGACGGGCCGACCGAACTCGTGGCGGGCTTTGCCAGTGTCAATGCGTTCTACGCGTTGCTGCTGGCGCTTTTGTTGACCCTGGCAAGCGCCTTTCCGAGCGCCATTCTGTGGGTGCTCGGCGGTGCGTACGGTGGGCTGCATTCGGAGCTGGTCTGGATGATCCTGGCGGCCACGCTGACCACCTGGGCTGGCACGGTCTACAGCATCGGCTGCGCGCGCGGCTGGGTGATGCCACTGTGGCTGGTCGTGTCGACCGGCGTCGCCGCCACGGTCGGCGCCGCGAGCCTGGTCGACGTGTCGACGGTGCGCGGCAGCTTCCAGATCAACACCGCCACCGGGCTGGTCGGCACCGTCGTGGCGATCGGCTATTTCACCTGGAAACTGAGGCGCCATTCCGCCTCGAGGGCGAGTACGGCATGAGTGGTATCGATATCGTGATTCCCTGCGCGGGCCGCGGCGACGACTTGATGCGGTTGCTGGCGTCGCTGTATGCCGAGTGCGCGCCGTCGATCGCCCTGCATGTCGAATCGATCACCGTCACCGACGATCGCCACACCGAGGCACTGCGCGATCGGGTGCATGCGGCGTTCCCGTCGGTGCGCTATGTGGCCGGGCCGGCCCGCGGGCCGGCCGTCAACCGCCACCACGGTGCGGCGGTCGGCGATGCCCAGTGGGTGCTGTTTCTCGACGACGACTGTTACCTGGGCGGCGACCTGTTGGGCGCCTATGTGAAGCGCATCGGCGCGGCGCCGCAGGCCGAGGTGTTCGAAGGCGCGATCCACGCGGTCGGCGAACGGCCCAACGGCAACCACCACGCGCCGCTCAACACGACCGGCGGCCTGCTGTGGTCCTGCAACCTGCTGATCGCGCGCCGGGTGTTCGATGCGGTGGGGCGCTTCGACGAAGAGTTTCCGTTTGCCTGTCTCGAAGACTGCGATCTGATGAAGCGCCTGAAAGCCCATCGCGCGGTCATCGTGTTCGCTGACGATGCGGTGGTCTTTCACCCGTGGCGCAGCATCTCCGAAAAAGAGGTGTCGCGCGCGATCATCTCGCACGCGATCTACGGCCAAAAGCATCCCGACTTTGTCGAGGGCTGGACGCTGATCCACCTGTTGCGTGCGCTGCTGGGTCGCACCCATCTGTACCGGACGGGTCGTTTTTCGTCGATCCCGCGCGGCAAGCTCCGCACGGTCGGCTTCGATTTGATTGCGCCGGTCGTGGTCTATGTGGTGATGCGGGTGGCGCCTTTGCGGCGCATGTTGTGGAACCGCTATCGCAACCGCCCGACCGAAGGCGCTTGACGCGCATCACGAGCCGTCGAGTCCATCTGCATGATCTATCAGTCCATCAATCAAGCCGTTTTCCGGCGCATTCCCGTCGGCACCGGCCGTCTGCTCGACGTCGGCTGCGGCGGGGGCGTGTTCGGTGCTGCCGTCAAAGCTGCCATGCGTTGCACGGTGGTGGGTGTGACTCACAGCGACGCCGAGGCGGAGCAGGCGCGGCACCGGCTCGACCGGGTCGAGGTCGCCGACCTGAATCAGTGCGACCCGGCTGCATTCGGCCTGTTCGACTGCATCGTTTGCTCGCATGTGCTCGAGCACCTGGCCGATCCGCAACAGGTGTTGTCGCGCCTGCATGCCTGCTTGGTGCCAGGAGGCACGCTGCTTGTGGCGCTGCCGAACGTGCTGTTCTGGAAACAGCGGATGCAGTTCCTGCGCGGCCGATTTCGCTACACCGACGGGGGTTTGATGGACCGGACGCATGTCCGTTTTTTCGATTGGGACAGCGCGGCATCGCTGGTTCGCGCAGCCGGATTCGACATCCGAGAGCGCGCGGCCGACGGTGTGTTTCCGCTCTCCCGGGTGTTCGGTCGCCCGCTGTCGACCCTGCTCAATCGGCGCGCGCTGACGCATTTTCCCGGCGTGTTCGGCGTTCAGTTCGTGCTGTCCGGAGCGCCTGCGCCGTTGAAGGTCGCTTCGGTTGCCAGCGGGTCATGCTGAGGCCCGTGTCATGACCCGGCCGCTCGTCACCATCGTGATCGCGACCTACCAGTCGCGCCTCGACCATTTGTCGGTAGCGATCAAGAGCGCGCTCGAGCAGAGTTGGCGTGAAGTGGAAATCATCGTTTGTGACGACTCTCCCGACGATGGCTTAGCCGCTTTCGTCACCGGCTTTCGCGACCCGCGCTTGCATTACCGCCACAACGCGCCAGCGCTCGGGG
>JANMTL010000150.1:0-14977 GCA_031390425.1 Rhizobacter sp. | reverse complement strand
GAAGCCCACCCGGATCGCTTCGTCAGCGAAGGCGCTTCGGCACAGCGGCTGGCGATGCAGTGGTCGGTGCGCATCAATGAAGCGCATCGTCGCCTGAAAGACCCGCTCAAGCGCGCGGCCTACTTGTGCGAACTGCACGGCGCACCCATCAACGCCGAAGACAACACCGCGATGCCGGGCTCTTTCCTGATGCAGCAGATGGAATGGCGCGAGTCGCTCGATGTGGCGTCGGCGCTGGCCGAAGTCGAAACCCTGGCCCGCGACGTGGCGGCCCACCGGGATCACGCCCTGAGCGATTTGCGCAAGCTGATCGACGACCGACTAGACCACATCGTCGCAGCGCAGCAGGTCAGAGCCCTGATGTTCGTCGAGCGCTTTGCGAGCGACGTCGATGCTCGCTTAGAGGCACTGGAACAATCGCCCTGAAAACGGCAGTCGATCGCTTCCTTCCGCTTGCAACATCCAATGAACACTTGCTTCCTCGACCACGACCACGCCCTGCTGATCGCGTCCGGCGCTACACCCCAGATTGAGCCGCGCTGCGGCGCGCTGGCGGCGTTGCTCCTCCTTGCGGGCACGAGCCCGCCGCGTCGTCACGCCTTGCCACCCCATCGCAGCGCAGCCCACTCGGGCGCGCCCGACCACCGTTCATAGGGTTGCACATGGCCCTCCTTCAAATCTCCGAACCCGGCGGTGCGCCGGACCCGCATCAGCGCCGCATCGCGGTCGGCATCGACCTTGGTACGACGCACTCGCTGGTCGCGTCGGTGCGCAACGGTGTGGCCGAATGCCTGCCCGATACAGGCGGCCGCGTGATCTTGCCGTCGGCCGTGCGCTATCTGCCGAATGGCCGCCGTCAGATCGGCGCCGAGGCACTCGCCGAAGCGGCCACCGACCCGCGCAACACGCTGGTTTCGGTGAAACGCTTCATGGGCCGCGGACTGGCCGACATCGCCGATCGCAGCAAGCTGCCATACGACTTCGTCGACGCAACGGGCATGGTGCAGATCCGCACTGTGGACGGCATCAAGTCACCCGTCGAGGTGTCGGCCGAAATTCTGGCCACGCTGCGTCAGCGCGCCGAAGACACCTTCGACGACGAGTTGTTCGGTGCGGTGGTCACTGTGCCTGCCTACTTCGACGACGCGCAACGCCAGGCGACGAAAGACGCCGCGCAGCTCGCCGGGATCAACGTGCTGCGCCTCATCAACGAGCCGACGGCTGCGGCCATCGCCTACGGCCTGGAGAACGGCTCTGAGGGCCTGTACGCGGTCTACGACCTCGGCGGCGGCACGTTCGACATCTCGCTGCTGCGCCTGAGCGCCGGCGTGTTGGAGGTCATTGCCACGGGCGGCGATTCGGCCCTCGGCGGTGACGATTTCGATCATGCGCTGGCCGACTGGGCGCTGGCGCAAGCGGGGATGATCGCCGAGTCGGCGCAAGACAAGCGGGCCGTGTTGGTGGCTGCGCGGGCTGCAAAGGAAAAGCTGTCGGCGGCCGATCACGCAACGCTCGCGTGCCCGCTTTCGAGCGATGGAACCAACGACGATGCGGCGGCGACCGAGCTGTCGGTGCGTGTCACCCGCGATCAGTTCAACGCGATCACGCAGGACCTGCTTGCCCGCACCGTGACCGCCTTGCGCAAGGTGCTGCGCGATGCCAAGACCGACAAGTCTGCTGTGCACGGCGTCGTGATGGTCGGCGGCTCGACGCGCATGCCTGCGGTGCAGTCGGCGGTGGCCGAATTCTTCGGCAAGGCGCCGCTGAACAACCTGAACCCGGACGAGGTCGTCGCATTGGGCGCGGCCTTGCACGCGCACACGCTGGCGGGCAACGCCGGGGCCGAAGAGATGCTGTTGCTCGACGTGATCCCGCTGTCGCTCGGCCTGGAGACGATGGGCGGTCTGGTCGAACGCATCATCCCGCGCAACAGTTCGATCCCGACCGCGCGCGCGCAGGACTTCACCACCTTCAAGGACGGGCAGACCGCGCTCGCCATTCATGTGCTGCAGGGCGAGCGCGAACTGGTCAGCGACTGCCGCTCGCTGGCCCGCTTCGAGCTTCGCGGCATCCCGCCGATGGTGGCCGGTGCGGCGCGCATCCGCGTCAGCTTCACCGTCGATGCCGACGGCATGCTCAGCGTCGCGGCGCGCGAGGAACGCTCGGGCGTCGAAGCGCAGATCTCGGTCAAACCGAGCTACGGCCTGGCCGACGAAGACATCGCGCGCATGTTGAGCGAGAGCTTCACCACCGCCGAGGTCGACATGAAGGAGCGCGCACTGCGCGAGTCGCGCGTCGAGGCCGAACGCATGACGCTTGCCACGCGTGCCGCGATGTCGGTCGATGGCGATCTGCTGGAAGCGAAAGAGGCCGCAGCGATCGAGACCTTGCTCGAAAGACTGGAATCAACCCGGCAAGGCACCGATCACCACGCGATCGACGATGCGGTCGAAGCGCTGGCTCACAGCACCGAAGCCTTCGCGGCCGATCGGATGAACCGCAACATCCGCAAGGCGCTAGCCGGCCGCAACGTGTCCGAGGTTTGACCCGCATGCCCGTCATCAAGATCCTCCCGCACGCCGAGTACTGCCCGCAAGGCACCGAAATCACGGCCGCTGCGGGTACGTCGATTTGCGAAGCGCTGCTCGAAAACGGCATCGAGATCGAGCACGCCTGCGAGATGAGCTGCGCCTGCACCACCTGCCACGTGGTGGTGCGCGCCGGTCTCGCGTCGCTGGGTGAAATGGACGAAACCGAAGAAGACCTGCTCGACCGTGCCTGGGGCCTGGAGCCCAACTCACGCCTTTCGTGTCAGGCGATCCTGGCTCAGCAGGACGTGACGATCGAGATCCCGAAGTACACGATCAATCACGCGAAGGAAGTGCACTGAGGTCGACTGGCGCTGGCGAATCCGGCTCTCAGTTCAATTGTCGCCATTCGTCATACGCTCGCAAAGAGCCTGGCGCCATGCCTGGGCTGGCGATGAGCGTGCCGACCAGTGTGATGATCACGCCGCCCAAGCCAGCCTCAAGCCGCCTGCCGCTCCACATGCCCGTGCCGCGTGTACAGGAAGTCGAGCACCTCCTTGCGGTAGTTCACGTAGCGGGTGTCGGCCGCCAGTTCGACGCGGTTGCGGGGGCGTTCGAGATGCACGTTGACGATCTCGCCGATGGTGGCGGCCGGGCCGTTGGTCATCATCACGATGCGGTCCGACAGCAGCACGGCTTCGTCGACGTCGTGCGTCACCATCACCACCGTGCTGCGGGTGCGCTGCACGATCTTCAGCAGCTCGTCTTGCAGCTTGGCGCGCGTCAGCGCGTCGAGCGCGCCGAAAGGTTCGTCCATCAACAACACTTTCGGCTCCATTGCCAGTGCGCGGGCGATGCCGACGCGTTGCTTCATGCCGCCTGAGATTTCATTCGGGCGTTTTGCCGTGGCGTGGCCCATGTCGACGAGTTCGAGCGCGGCGGCGGTGCGCGCGTCGAGCTGCGCTTTCGACTCATGGGCACCGAAAACGCGCTCGACGCCCAGGTGCACGTTTTCGAAGCAGGTCAGCCACGGCAACAACGAATGGTTTTGAAACACCACGGCGCGCTCGGGGCTGGGTGACGCTATTTCCCGGTTGTCGCACAGCAGCGTGCCGGCAGTCGGAAGCGTCAGCCCGGCAATCAAGTTCAGCAGCGTCGATTTGCCGCAGCCGGAGTGACCGATCAAGGTCACGAACTCACCTTTTGCGACGCTCAGGTTGATGTCGCGCAATGCATGAAAGCTGCCCTTCTTGGTGTGAAAGGTCATCTCTGCGTTTTCGACCAGGATGAAGTTGTTCATGGCGTGTGATCCTTCAAATGGAGTGTGTGAGGCACCGCGCCGCGGCGCGGTCCAGGTTCAGGTGTCGGCGTAGCTGAAGCGCTTGGCAATGGCCACCAGTGCGGTCTCCAGCAGCAGGCCGACCACTCCGATCACGAAGATCGCGATGATGATGTGCTTGACGTTCAGGTTATTCCACTCGTCCCAGACCCAGAAACCGATGCCGACGCCGCCGGTCAACATCTCGGCCGCCACGATCACCAGCCACGCTGTGCCCACCGACAGGCGCACGCCGGTCAACATGTACGGCAGCACCGCAGGGAAGAGGATCTTGGTGATGACCTTCCACTCGGACAGGTTCAGCACGCGGCCCACGTTGAGATAGTCCACCGGCACGCGCTGCACGCCGACGGCGGTGTTGATGATCATCGGCCAGATCGAACAGATGAAGATGGTCCAGATCGCCGCCGGATTGGCCGCCTTGAACACCAGCAGTCCGATCGGCAGCCAGGCCAGCGGCGACACCGGCCGCAGCAGGCTGATCAACGGCGACAGCATGTCGCTCAGAACCTTGAAGCGACCGATCATGAAACCCAGCGGGATGCCGACGGCCGCCGCCAGACCGAAGCCCACCGCCACGCGCTCGAGCGAGAACAGGATGTTCCAGCCGATGCCCTGGTCGTTCGGCCCGTTGCTGTAGAACGGATCGGCAAACAGCACCACCGCCGCCTTGAAGGTTTCGATCGGCGACGGGAAGGTGGTGCTGTTCATCGTGGCCAAGGCCCACAGCGCGACGATCAACGCAATGCCGCCCGCCGGGGACAGCACTTTGAAGAAAACCGCGCCCCAATCGACGGGGGCTTTGGGCGCAGGCGTCGGTTTGGCGAAAACCGGCAACGCTGTCGTGCCTGCCGCAGCGGCGCGAGCTTGCTTTTCGGCTTTCAGTTCAGCGGCCGCCGAGAGGGGGGAATGGAACACTGCACTGACCATGAGGTACTCCTGGTGGTGTTGGAAACGGTGGCGGGAAACGGGAGCTGACCGGGTCAGGCCTTGACGACGAAGCTGTCGGCGTACTTTTTAGGGTCCTTGCCGTCCCAGACGACGCCGTCCAGCATCTTGCTGGTGCGCAGCGGGTCCTTCGGAAGGCTGACGTTGAGCACCGATGCCGCCTGCCTGTACAGATCGATCTGGTTGACCTGCTTGGCGACCGCCAGGTAGTCCGGGTGCTCCTTGAGCAAGCCCCAGCGCTTGTGCTGCGTGAGAAACCACATGCCGTCCGACAGGTATGGGAAATTGACCGCGCCGTCGTTGAAGAACTTCATGTAATTCGGGTCGTCCCAGGTCTTGCCGAGGCCGTTCTGGTACCGACCCAGAATGCGCTGGTTGATCGCATCGACGCCGGTGTTCACATACGATTTGTCGGCGATGGTTTCGGCCATCTTGTTCTTGTTTTGCAAGCCGGCATCGATCCAGCGACTGGCTTCGAGCACGGCCATCACCACGGCGCGCGCGGTGTTCGGATACTTCTTGACGAAGTCGCCCGTCGTGCCGAGGACTTTTTCCGGATGGTCTTTCCAAACGTCCTGGGTTGTGGCGGCGGTGATACCGATCCCGTCGATGATGGCGCGATGGTTCCAGGGTTCGCCGACACAGTAGCCGTCCATGTTGCCGACGCGCATGTTGGCCACCATCTGCGGCGGCGGCACGGTGATGACCTTGGCGTCCTTGATCGGGTTGATTCCGGCCGCCGCCATCCAGTAGTAGAGCCACATCGCGTGGGTGCCGGTCGGGAAGGTCTGCGCAAAGGTGTACTCGCGCTTCTCGGTCTGCATCAACTTGGCCAGGCTCGGGCCGTCGATGGCGCCTTTGTCGGCCAACGCCTTCGACAGCGTGATGGCCTGCCCGTTGTTGTTGAGTGTCATCAACACCGCCATGTCCTTTTTCGGACCGCTGATGCCCACGTGCACGCCGTAGACCAAGCCGTAGAGCACATGCGCCATGTCGAGTTCGCCATTGACCAGCTTGTCGCGCACGCCGGCCCACGACGATTCCTTCGTCGGGATGATCTTGATGCCGTACTTTTTGTCGAACCCGAGCACCGAGGCCATCACCACCGACGCGCAATCGGTCAACGGAATGAAGCCGATGCGGACCTCTTCCTTCTCGGGCTTGTCCGAACCCGCTGCGTAGACCGCGTTTTGCAACCCGGGAACCAGTCCCACCGCGCTGCTGGCGGCAGCGACTTTGATCAGGGATCGGCGGCTCATGTCGATCTTTCGAGTGAGGGGGAGGTTCATGGTGTCCTTCGGTTCTTCAGAGGTGGCCAGATGGCGAGGCGATGAAAAGCAAATGCACAAACAAAAACGGCGCCCACGCTGCCGGTCCGTGAAGACCTTTGACAGTGAGGGACGCCGTCGTCCGGTTCGTGCATCACTCAGGGGGTGATGCGCGAAGTTCATTCGTAGATCGCCGTTGACCTACTGCATTCGTATCAGCAATCGTTGTGCCAGCGCGCCGACGGCGGTGGGATGAGGCTGAGCTTGCTGCATTGCACCAACAGAAGGCGATCTCCCGTGCGGCATGCGCCAACATCGTCCATCAGGGTAAACGCTGCACTGGGACAGGGCGGCTGGCCCCCGGCCTCGCTTCAGGTCAGCAGGTCGGCGACATCGACGATGCGCTGCGCCACGTCGGCCAGCTTCAGGCCCTTGTCCATCGCCGCCTTGCGCAGCAGCGCATACGCGGCGTCTTCCTGCAGACCTTGTCGCTTCATCAAAATGCCTTTGGCGCGATCGATGGTTTTGCGATCGCACAACTGGTTGCGGACATCGGCCAGTTCACGCCGCAGCGACTCTTCGTGCTCGAAGCGGGCGAGGGCGATTTCGAGCACCGGCTTCACGCGTTCAGCGGCCAGACCCGATACGACGTAGGCCGTGACGCCGGCCGCAATCGCCGCACCGACATGGCTGGTGTCGTCGTCGTTGGTGAACAGCACGATCGGCCGCCGCGCCTCGCGGGTGGCGATGACCACATGTTCAAGCGTGTCGCGCGCGCCGCTTTCGGCATCGACGATCACCATGTCGGGCGCGATCTGCGCCAAGCGTTCAGGCAAGAACACATCGGCCGGCAGCACCGCGACGATGTTGTAGCCGTTCTCCAGCAAGCCGATACGCAGGCTGCGCGAACGCTCGGCCTGCGCCTCGTCGTGTTCATCCGCCGGGCCGTCGGTCGACAGCGAGTCGGGCGCGACGATGACGATGCGCAGGGACGGTTTCATGAGGAGGCTGACGCAACTTCCACGCCATCGATCGCGCTCGCCAGTGGGGCGCTCGAGGCCGCCGCCTAAACTCTGCCGATGATTGTTTTGGGAATCGAA
Source organism: Rhizobacter sp. (assembly GCA_031390425.1). Classification (GTDB taxonomy): domain Bacteria; phylum Pseudomonadota; class Gammaproteobacteria; order Burkholderiales; family Burkholderiaceae_C; genus PBB1. The sequence continues at coordinate 7,794 of JANMTL010000150.1, read as the reverse complement.
TCGTCGTGCGATGAAACCGGTGTTGCCTTGGTCGAAGCCGCTGCCGACGGCACGCCCCGCCTGCGCGGGCAGGCGCTCTACAGCCAGATCGCGATGCACCGTGCCTACGGCGGCGTGGTGCCCGAACTCGCATCGCGCGATCACATCCGCCGCGTGCTGCCGCTGACACGGCAGGTGCTGCACGAAGCGCAGGTGGGCTTGCATGACATCGACCTGGTCGCTTACACGCAGGGCCCGGGCTTGGCCGGTGCGCTGCTGGTCGGCGCTGGCGTGGCCTGCGCGCTGGGTGCGTCGCTGAATTGCCCGGTGCTGGGCGTGCATCACCTCGAAGGGCATCTGCTGTCGCCTTTTCTGAGTGCCGATCCGCCGACGTTTCCGTTCGTGGCGCTGCTGGTGTCGGGCGGGCACACGCAACTGATGCGGGTCGACGACGTCGGCTCCTACGCATTGCTCGGCGAAACCATCGATGACGCGGCGGGTGAGGCGTTCGACAAATCGGCCAAGTTGCTCGGCTTGAGCTACCCCGGCGGCCCGGCACTGGCCGAATTGGCGACGACCGGGAACCCGACTCGGTTCGATCTGCCGCGACCGATGCTGCGCAGCGGCGACCTGAGCTTTTCGTTTGCCGGGCTGAAGACCGCCGTCATGGTGACCTTGCGCAAGCTGGGCCCGTCGCCAAGCGCGCAGGATCAGGCTGACTTGGCCGCCAGCACGCAGGCGGCGATCGTCGACGTGCTGGTGCGCAAGTCGATCAGCGCCATGCAATCGACCGGACTCGACCGGCTGGTGGTGGCCGGCGGCGTCGGCGCCAACACGATGCTGCGCGTAGGGCTGCATGCGGCGGGTCTGCGCTGCGGGTTCAAGTTGCACTATCCGGAGCTGGCCTTGTGCACCGACAACGGCGCGATGATCGCGTTGGCGGCTGCGATGCGCTGGCAGCGAAATTTGGCTGCCACACGGTCCGACCACGACTTCAACGTGCGTCCGCGCTGGCCGCTCGGCACGTGATGAGCGGGATATAATCGAACGGCTGCGGATGAAGATGTTCGCGGTGTTCGCACGGCGCAGGTAGTTTCACCCGCGACCGCAAGTCACAACGTGAAGCCCGCATTCCATGTGAATCGTCGGTTTCATTCCAAGGAAACAGCATGACCGCCACCGTTGCCGAAAAGGCAGTAATCGTCAAATCCAATGCGCGCAGCGCCAACGACACCGGGTCTCCCGAAGTCCAGGTGGCCTTGTTGACCGCACGCATCAACGAGTTGACGCCGCACTTCAAGACGCACCTGAAAGACCACCACGGTCGCCGTGGGTTGCTGAAGATGGTCAACACCCGTAAGAGCCTGTTGGCCTATTTGAAAGACCGTGACGCCGACCGTTACACCGCACTGATCCAGAAGCTGGGTCTGCGCAAGTAAGTTGTGAAGCCAAGCAAAGAGCCTGTCTGGGATTTTCCAGCACAGGCTCTTGTCGTTTTGAGCCGGGCACCCAACGATGACGATGTGTCATTCCAAGGGCGTTTGCAAGTGAACGCCGCTGGAATGGCATCGCGCCAGGATGCCCAAGCTCTGGGTTCGAAGCCGCCACCCGCAAGGCGCTGATCTCAACCGGAGACACACATGAGCATGTTCAACAAAGTCAGCAAGACCTTCCAATGGGGTCAGCACACCGTGGTGCTGGAAACCGGCGAAATCGCCCGCCAGGCCGGCGGCGCGGTGCTGGTCAACATCGAAGATACCGTGGTATTGGCGACCGTGGTCGGTGCCAAGAATGCCAAGCCAGGACAAGATTTTTTCCCGCTGACGGTGGACTATCTCGAGAAGACCTACGCCGCCGGCAAAATCCCGGGCAGCTTCTTCAAGCGCGAAGGCCGCCCGAGCGAACTTGAAACGCTGACCTCACGGCTGATCGACCGTCCGCTGCGCCCGCTGTTTCCCGAAGGCTTCTACAACGAGGTGCAGGTCGTCGTCCATGTGATGTCGCTGAACCCTGAAGTCTCGGCCGACATCGCCGCGTTGATCGGCTCCAGCGCTGCGCTGGCGATCTCCGGCATCCCGTTCGACGGCCCGATCGGCGCGGCGCGCGTCGGCTATGTCAACGGCGAATACGTGTTGAACCCGGGCAAGACCCAACTGCTGGCGTCAGCCATGGACCTGGTCGTCGCCGGTACCGAGGCAGCCGTGCTGATGGTCGAGTCGGAAGCCAAGCAACTGAGCGAAGAAATCATGCTCGGCGGCATCGTTTACGGTCACGACCAGTGCAAGGTGGCGATCGCCGCGATCAATGAACTGGTGCGCGACGCGGGCAAACCGGCCTGGGACTGGACGGCCCCGGCTAAGGACGAGGCGTTCATCGCCAAGGTCGGCGCGCTGGCCGACGACCCGATGCGCGCGGCGTATCAGATCCGCTCGAAGCAAGCGCGCACGCATGCGACGCGCGATGTGACGGCCAAGACCTTGGCTGCTCTGGCGGCGGACGGTGCAGCAGTCGACAAAGTCAAGGTCGAGAACGTGCTGTTCGACATCGAAGCCAAGATCGTGCGCAGCCAGATTTTGTCGGGCGAGCCGCGCATCGACGGCCGCGACACGCGCACCGTGCGCGCCATCGAAATCCGCAACGGCGTGCTGCCGCGCGTCCACGGCTCGTCGCTGTTCACGCGTGGTGAGACGCAGGCGCTGGTGGCTGCCACGCTCGGCACCGACCGCGATTCGCAAAAGATCGATGCGCTGGCCGGCGAGTACAGCGAGCACTTCATGCTGCACTACAACATGCCGCCGTTCGCCACTGGCGAGACCGGTCGCGTCGGTACGCCCAAGCGCCGCGAGATCGGCCACGGGCGGCTGGCCAAGCGCGCGCTGGTGGCGGTGCTGCCGGACCGCGGCGACTTCCCGTATTCGATGCGGGTGGTCTCCGAGATCACCGAGTCGAACGGTTCGTCCTCGATGGCCTCGGTGTGCGGCGGCTGCCTCGCGCTGATGGACGCGGGCGTGCCGCTGAAGGCTCACGTGGCGGGCATTGCGATGGGCCTGATCAAGGACGGCAATCGTTTCGCCGTGCTGACCGACATCCTGGGCGACGAAGATCACTTGGGTGACATGGACTTCAAGGTCGCGGGCACCACGGCTGGCGTGACCGCGTTGCAGATGGACATCAAGATCCAGGGCATCACCAAGGAAATCATGCAGGTCGCCTTGGCGCAGGCCAAGGAAGCGCGCCTGCACATCCTGGCCAAGATGCAGGAAGCTGTGGGCGGCGCCAAGGCCGAGGTCTCGCAGTTCGCGCCGCGCCTGTACACGATGAAGCTCAACCCGGAAAAAATTCGCGACATCATCGGCAAGGGCGGCGCGACCATCCGGGCGCTGACTGAAGAAACCGGCACCACGATCGACATCGGCGAAGACGGCACGATCACCATCGCGTCGACCGACGCCGACAAGGCCGCGCACGCGAAGAAGCGCATCGAGGAAATCACCGCCGAGGTCGAGATCGGCAAGATTTACGAAGGCCCGATCGTCAAGATTCTGGACTTCGGTGCTTTGGTCAACCTGCTGCCCGGCAAGGACGGCCTGCTGCACATCAGCCAGATCGCGCACCAGCGTGTCGAGAAGGTCACCGACTTTTTGAAGGAAGGCCAGATCGTCAAGGTCAAGGTGCTGGAGACCGACGAGAAGGGCCGCGTCAAGCTGTCGATGAAAGCGCTGATCGATCGCGATCAGCAGCCGATGCCGGCGCCCGGCGGTCAGGAATGATTCGAGCGTACTGAGCGTTCACCGCCGCCTCCGGCCCCCGTGGGCCCGAGTTGCGAGCGGACACCGCCTCTTCAGCACGATGAAAGCCATTGAAATCAGCGCATTCGGGCCGCCCGAGGTGCTGCGCCTGACGGAGCGTCCGGCGCCCGTTGCGGGCGTGGGCGAGGTGCTGGTCGCGGTCGCTGCGTCCGGGATCAACCGCCCGGATGTATTGCAGCGCAAAGGCGTCTATCCACCGCCAGTCGGCGCGTCGGATCTGCCGGGGCTCGAAGTCGCCGGCTCGATTCTGTCGGGTGATCCCGAGGCCATGCAGGCGGCCGGGCTGCGCATCGGCGATCGCGTGTGTGCGCTGGTCTCCGGCGGCGGCTATGCCGAGCTGTGTGTCGCCCCGGTCGGCCAGTGCTTGCCGGTGCCTGCAGGGCTGACCGACATCGAAGCGGCCAGCCTGCCCGAAACCTGTTTCACCGTTTGGTCGAACCTGTTCACACGCGCTGGTTTGAAGACCGGGGAAACGCTGTTGATCCAGGGCGGCAGCAGCGGCATCGGCGTGACCGCGATCCAGCTGGCTCGCGCGGGCGGTGCCACCGTGCTGGTCACGGTGGGTTCGGATGAAAAAGCCGCCGCTTGTCTGGCGCTCGGTGCGCACCACGCCATCCCTTACCGCACCGAAGATTTCGTCGAATCCGTGAAGCGATTGACCGCAGGCCGCGGCGCTGACGTCATCCTCGACATGGTGGCTGGCGACTACGTGGCGCGCGAGGTGAGCTGCCTTGCCGAAGACGGCCGCCTCGCGATCATCGCGGTGCAGGGCGGCACGGCGGCGCAGTTCGATGCCGGCAAATTGCTGACACGGCGGCTGACGATCACCGGATCGACCCTGCGCGCCCGCTCGGTCGAGTTCAAGTCGGCGATCGCGCGCGAGTTGCGCACCACCGTGTGGCCATGGATCGAGTCGAAACTCGTCGAACCCGTGGTCTTCAAGGTCTTCCCGGCCGCGCAGGCCGCCGAGGCGCACACGTTGATGGAGTCGAACCAGCACATCGGAAAGTTGGTGCTGTCATGGTGACCGCTTCGAAGCCGAACGCAGGCCGACGTCCGCTGGTCGTCGGCAACTGGAAGATGAACGGCACGCGCGCATCGAACGCCGAGCTGTTGTCCACGCTGCGGTCGGCCGGGCCTTTCGATGCCGAGATCAGCGTGTGCTGCCCGTTCCCGTACCTCGCCGATGTGATCCTGTCGCTGCAAGGCAGCGGCATCGCCTGGGGCGCGCAAGACTGCTCTCATTTGGAGCCCGGCGCGCACACCGGTGAGGTGGCGGCGGTGATGCTGGCCGAGTTTGGATGCCGCCATGTGATCGTCGGACACTCTGAACGCCGGGCGCATCACGCCGAGTCGGATCAGCGGGTCGCCGACAAGGCCAAGACGGCGCTGGCTCATCACTTGACACCGATCGTGTGTGTTGGCGAAACCCTAGACGAACGTGAGGCGATGCACACCGAGGCGGTCGTCAAGCGTCAGTTGTCGGCGGTCATCCACACGCTCGGCCACTGCGTGTCGCAGATCGTCGTGGCGTACGAGCCGATCTGGGCCATCGGCACCGGTTTGACCGCCACACCCGAGCAGGCGCAGGCCGTGCATTCGGTGTTGCGTGCGCAACTGGCTGCTGCCAGTACGCAAGCCGGTGACATGCGCTTGTTGTACGGCGGCAGCGTCACGGCGGCGAACGCCGCTGCGTTGTTCGCGCAGCCCGACATCGACGGGAGTCTGGTCGGTGGGGCTTCTCTCAAAGCAACTGAGTTTTCTGCCATTTGTCGCGCGGCCGCTGTGGCTGCGCCCGAGCTTTCTGGAAAGTCGAGAACATGAATCTGATATTGAATTTGGTGGTGGTGGTCCAGATCCTGACGGCGCTGGTGATGATCGGTCTGGTGCTGGTGCAGCACGGCAAAGGGGCCGACATGGGCGCCTCGTTTGGAAGCGGTGCATCCGGCAGCCTGTTCGGGGCGACCGGCAGCGCCAACTTCCTGTCGCGTTCCACTGCGGTGTGTGCCGCCGTGTTCTTTGCGTGCACGTTGTTCCTGGCGTACATGGCCAACGACCGCTCGCGCGCTGCGCCGTCGGACAGCATCCTCGATCGCCCTGCGATCTCGACGCCTGCGGCAGGTGCCAGCGGCGCGGCCGGTGCCACCCAGATTCCGGGTGCGGCAGGTGCTGCTCCGTCGTCTGCGGCCGGCTCGACATCGAACAGCGTCGCTGCCCCCGCAACCCCGGCTTCCGGCGCTGCAGCGATACCCACGAAGTGACACTTCGCCGATCGTTCGAGTGCTGCGATTGCGCCGTGCGCAAGCCTCTTACGAGCCTGCTTTGAGGTTAGAATTTGAGGCTGTTATTCATCGAAATAGCCCTCGCCGATTCGATGATTTGCAGCCGACTGAACACCGGGCCGACGTGGTGAAATTGGTAGACACGCTATCTTGAGGGGGTAGTGGCGAAAGCTGTGCGAGTTCGAGTCTCGCCGTCGGCACCAAGTGGTATTCGAGCAGTAGAAAGCGAGCGGTAGAAAGCCGCCCAGTTGAGCGACCCGAAAGGCTCTGAAAAGCATCATGGACCTTCAACCCTACCTGCCGGTCATCCTGTTCATCCTGGTGGGTGTCATGGTCGGGGTGTTGCCCCAGGTGATTGGTTTCGTGCTCGGTCCGCACCGTCCCGATGCCGCCAAGAATTCTCCGTACGAATGTGGCTTCGAAGCCTTCGAAGACGCGCGCATGAAGTTCGACGTGCGTTACTACTTGGTGGCGATCCTGTTCATCCTGTTCGACCTCGAAATAGCCTTCCTTTTCCCGTGGGCGGTGTCGCTGCGCGAAATCGGTGCACCGGGCTTCTGGGCGATGATGATGTTCCTCGGCATTCTGGTGGTGGGCTTCGCTTACGAGTGGAAAAAAGGGGCGCTCGATTGGGAATGATGGAGCCCCTCGTCCGGCGCGTACGCCGACTGATCCCCCGAGGGGATTGCGCCGGTTCGTCAATTGAAGGTTTGTATGGGCATTGAAGGCGTACTGAAGGAAGGCTTCGTCACGACGAGCCTCGACACCGTCATCAACTGGTCGAAGACCGGCTCGCTGTGGCCGATGACTTTCGGCCTGGCCTGCTGCGCGGTGGAAATGATGCACGCCGGTGCGGCGCGCTATGACATCGATCGCTTCGGCATGCTGTTTCGCCCCAGCCCGCGGCAGAGCGATCTGATGATCGTCGCCGGTACGTTGTGCAACAAGATGGCGCCGGCGTTGCGCAAGGTCTACGACCAGATGGCTGAACCGCGCTGGGTGCTGTCGATGGGTTCGTGCGCCAATGGCGGCGGCTACTACCACTACAGCTACTCGGTGGTGCGCGGATGCGACCGGATCGTGCCGGTCGATGTGTACGTGCCCGGCTGTCCGCCGACAGCCGAAGCGCTGCTGTATGGCATCTTGCAGTTGCAGGCCAAGATTCGACGCGAAAACACCATCGCGCGCTGATCGACGTCACTTTCACCGCGTCCCATGACCCATCTCGAAACACTCCACCAAGCCTTGGAGACCGTGCTCGCCGCTCGGCTGAAGAAGCTCGTCGTCCAGCGCGGCGAAATCACCATCTCGGTGTCGGCTGCCGATTACCTCGAAGCGTCGCTGGCGTTGCGTGATGACCCGGCCCTGCGCTTCGAGCAACTGATCGACCTGTGCGGTGTCGATTACTCCGAATACCGCGACGAGCCGTGGGACGGCTTGCGCTTTTGCGTGGTCTCGCATTTGCTGTCGGTCAGCCTGAACTGGCGCGTGCGATTGAAGGTGTTTTGTGTCGATGACGACGTGCCGTCGATCGCGTCGCTGAACGAGGTCTGGAGTGCGGCCAACTGGTTCGAGCGCGAAGCGTTCGATCTCTACGGCATCATCTTTGAAGGTCACCTCGACCTGCGCCGCATCCTCACCGACTACGGCTTCATCGGCCACCCGTTCCGCAAAGATTTCCCGACCTCGGGCACGGTCGAGATGCGCTACGACCCCGAGAAAAA
>JANMTL010000102.1:0-19133 GCA_031390425.1 Rhizobacter sp. | reverse complement strand
CATGGCGCGCTCCGAGCAATTGCCCGCACCGGTCAGCGGCTCTGTCAACGGGAAGGCCTGGGTCAATCAGATTCTCGAATCCAACACCGTGCCAACGCTGTGGGTCACCAACCGCATCGAGCAGATCGACCCGGCGTTTCGGCGCCGCTTCCAGTACCACCTCGAACTGAAGAGCCCGCCACCCGGCGCGCGTGAGGCGCTGGTGACGCGTGCGCTGGCCGGCGTGCCGGTGTCCGACGGCTTCGTGGCGCGCCTCGCCGAGCGGCGCGGGCTGACGCCGGCGCAGGTGCGCACCGCGGTCAAGTTCGCCCGCTTGGCGACGCCGGGCCTGGCCGCCGATCCCGTCGCGGGTGTCGATCAAGCGGAGCGCTGCGTCGCCTTCGAAGCGCTGATCGAGCGCCAGATCGGCAACGCCGACAAGGCGCTCGGCACCGCCTCGCAAGAGCGCGCTGCTCGCCGCGTCGTCACCTCGTACGACCTCGGCCTGGTCAACACCGAATCGCGCTTCGAGGTGCCGAAGATCGTCGAGGCGCTGCGCCGAAAATCCTACGGCACGCTGTGCTTCTACGGTCCGCCCGGCACCGGCAAGACCGCGCTGGCCGAGCACATCGCGCAGCAGTTGCAGCGCCCGCTGATGGTTCGGCAGGCCTCGGACATCATGAGCAAGTTTGTCGGCGAAACCGAGCAGAACATGGCGCGCATGTTCGAGGAAGCGCAAACCGAACAGGCGGTGCTGCTGCTCGACGAGGCCGACAGCTTCTTGCGCAGCCGGCGCATGGCCGAGCGCAACTACGAGATCAGCGAAGTCAACGAGATGCTGCAGGGCATGGAGCGCTTTGCCGGCGTCTTCATCTGCACCACCAACCTGTTCGACGAGCTCGACGAGGCCGCGCTGCGCCGCTTCACCTTCAAGGTGCGCTTCAAGCCGCTGACCGCCGATCAACGCGAGCGCATGTACATCGCCGAAGCGCTCGATGGCGACGCGACGCGGCTCACCGCCGAGCAGCAGACGCGGCTGCGCCAGCTCGACGCACTGGCGCCGGGAGACTTTGCGTCGGTCAAACGCCAGATCGACGTGCTGGGCGAGACCTTCGAGCCGGATGAATTCTTGTCGCAGCTCGAGGCCGAACACCGCGTCAAGCCCGACGTGCGGCAGCAGCGCGGCATCGGATTCATGCAGTGAGGTTTGCGGGGCGCTGCCGCGGCCGACCTCAAGTGAGGGCCGCAAGGCGCCGATAGAGCAGCATGACCGAAATTTTTGCGCCGGCGCTGGTGCTGCATGTGATGCTGGCGTTTCTGGCCGCTTTCGTTTGCCTCGATTTGTCGAAGCGGCTCGAAAGCCGCCTCGATCGCGAAGGTTGCGGGTGGTTGCTGGGCGCGTCGCTGGCACTCGCCACCGGCCTGTGGTCGGTGCAGGTGCTCGGGCTCAACCGACTGACCCTGCCGTATGCCTTGGGCTACCGACCGGGCTATTCCTTCGCTGTCTGGCTCGCTGCGGGAGCGGTCTGTGCCTGGGGGCTGGCCGTGAGCTGCCGTCGGGCGGCGGCGGTCGAACGCACGCTGCAGGGCGCGGGTCTGCTGGCCTGCGGCAGCGTCGCCGTTCAGGCGTTGTTCATCGAAGCGCTGGACTTGCAACCCGGACCTGCGTGGTCTTTGCCGGGCCTCGGCCTGGCGCTGGCCGTCGCGGGTATCGGCTGCGCAGCGGCCCTGTGGCTCGGCGCTGAAGTTCGGGTGCGTGCGCAACACCGCCTGCTCGCCGGGCAGGCGGTGTCGGCGCTGCTGATCGGCGTCGCGGTCGTGGTCTCGCAAAGCTTGGTGATCAATGCGGCCGGCCTGGATCAACAGCGCGCGTCGGTCGCCGAAGGACCGATCTCTGCGGACGCCATGGGGGTGCTGGCAACGGTCGGGTCGGTCGCCTTGCTGTCGATGATGCTGCTGCTGTCGCATCTGGAGGCGCACATGCGTGCGTCGTTGCGGCGCGCCAGGGGTGAGTTGCAAAAGCACTCGCTGCGCGATTTGTTGACCGATCTGCCGAACCGGCAGATGTTCGAAGGCACGCTGGCGCAGGCGGCGCGGCAGGCGGATGCCAGCGCGGGGCGGCTGGCGCTGCTGCTGGTCAACCTCGACGGCTTCAAGCCGATCAACGAGTCGCTCGGTCACCGCGTGGGCGACCGCGTGCTGCGCGACGTGGCGGAGCGCCTGCGCAGCCTGGCCCCCGCGCACATGGTGGCGCGGCTCGGGGGTGACGAATTCCTGTTGTTGCTGCCTGGCAACCTTGCGACCGACGAGGTGGCGTTCACAGCCTCGCGGGTGCTCGCGTCGTTGGCCCAGCCGTGTCGAATCAACGGGCACGAGACGGACCTGACTGCATCGATCGGCATCGTGAGCTACCCGCAGCATGGTGCCGTGTCGACGTTGATCGCGCACGCCGACGCGGCGATGCGCACGGCCAAGGCCAGCGGCGGGGCGACCTATTGCTTCTTCGAGGCACGCATGGTCAGCGGCGTGCGAGCGCAAACCGACTTGCTGCGCGACCTGAGCCGTGCGCTGGCGCATGGCGAGCTGCAGCTGTACTACCAGCCCAAGATCCACGCACCGACCGGCGAGATCACCGGCGCCGAGGCGCTGATGCGCTGGCAACACCCGCGGCTCGGCATGATCAGCCCGACGGTGTTCATCCCCATCGCCGAGCGCTACGGGTTGATCGGCTCGCTCGGCGACTGGCTGATCGACGAAGTGTGTCGGCAGATCCGCACCTGGCGCGACAACGGGCTGCGCATGCGCGTGGCGATCAACTTGTCGGTGCACCAGTTGCGCCAGCCCGATCTGGTCGAGCGCATCGCCCGGGCGCTGCGCGAACACGACGTCAACCCCCACCTGCTGACCTGCGAGATCACCGAGTCGGTGGCGATGGAAGACACCGAAGGCACGATCAAGTTCTTCGCTCAGTTGGCGCAACTCGGCGTCAGCATCTCGATCGACGATTTCGGCACCGGGCATTCCAGCCTGGCCTACCTGCGCAAGCTGCCGGCCAGCGAGCTGAAGATCGATCGCAGCTTCGTGCTCGACCTCGAAACCAGCGAGGAGGCGCGCAAGGTGGCCTCGGCCGTGGTCAACCTGGCCAAGGCGCTGAACCTGAAGGTGGTGGCCGAAGGCGTCGAAACCGAAGGCCAGAACCGCATCCTGCGCGAGTTCGGCTGCGATCAGTTGCAGGGCTTCCTGTTCGCCAAGCCGATGTCGGCGAAAGCGCTCGCGCTGTGGGCGATGGAGGATGTCGGGCCGCGAACGATGGCGTTCCGTGAGTCGCTGTTCAAGGAAACCCGGGCGGTTGAAATGGCTTGAGCTCACCTCCGGTCTTCAGCTCTACAATCAGACCTGTTAAAAGACCATCAAGGAGCCCACATGGAGCATGTTTATGCCAACAAAACGGTGGGAATCAGTGAATTGAAGGCCAACCCGTCCGCCGTGCTCAGCGCGGCGCAAAGCGAACCGGTCGCCATCCTCAACCGCAACAAGTTGGCGGGCTACCTGGTCAGTCCGACGGCCTGGGCCGCCATCTGCGAGAAGCTGGACGATGCCGAACTGGCCTCAGTGGCCCTGGCGAGGTTGAGCGATGGGCGCAAGCCGGTGAAGGTCACGCTCGACGAGCTGTGACTCGCAAGCCATGGCCTACGAACTGGCGTTCCACCCGCAGGCGTTGGCCGAGTGGCGCAAGCTCGATGCATCGGTGGCGCAGCAGTTCAAGAAAAAACTTGCCGAGCGACTGGATCAGCCCGTCGCTCCAAACGCGCGCATGAGTGGTGGGCCCGACCTCTACAAAATCAAGCTGAGGACGATCGGCGATCGGCTGGTGTACCAAGTACGCAACCGACAACTGCCCGTGCTGGTGCTGGCCGTCGGGCGACGGGGTCGCAATGAGGCGTACGACGCGGCGCTCGGTCGACAAGGTCCGGTTTGATGGCGCCAGGCGGGCGGTGCGAAGCACGGTGAAAACAAAACAGGCCTCGCATCGCGAGGCCTGTTTTGTTTAGGCACGGCCGTGAAAGCCGATCAACGGCCTTTGCGACGGCGTGCGAAGGCCAGCGCGCCGAGGCCGAGCGCCAGCATGGCGCTGGTCGAGGATTCGGGAACAGCAGCAGGGTTGGAGAGGCTGAAATAGTTCAGCTCTCCGCTGGCGCCTACAAAAGGTCCCGACGCGTTTCGTGCTGTCATCGAGAAGAAGGTTAGATCTTGGTAGGGGCTGAAGGTCAACGTTGTGGTCGGCAGTGCATCGCTTTTGAAGGTGCCGAAGTCATAAGTTACTTGCAACCGAATATCCGTAAATGTCGCGCCGTCCACAGTTGCTCCATCGGCCACTTTGCTGGAAACAGTGAAACCGTCGATCAAAAGCAAATCAAGTTTCAAGATCGAAATACCGCCGCAGGTTGCACAAGGTGACGTGCCGGAGAACCTCAGTCCGGCTATCGTGACCTCTGCTGTCATGCCGGTGTCGTACTCACCGACGACGGTCGAAGACGGCTGGAGGTCGGGCGATGTCGATTCGTAGGTGAACGACCCTGCAAAGGCAGTCCCGGTCGGAAACAACGGCTGTACCCCGCCCAGCTCGCCGCCGAAGTAGTAAGTCACAGCCTCCGCGCGTGCAGTTGTGGTAGCCGCAGCAGCTCCCATCAAAGCGCAAGCCAGTACGAGCGGCGTGTGTCGAATCTTCATGTGCTTCCCCAAAGTGAAGTGCGCCGAAAACCTCGGCCGGTGCGTCGCCGCACGACCGCGACTAGCAGCACAAATCGTGGGGGGGGGGTAGAAGGCGCAACCCCTTGTTCATGGGGGTTTCCGGGGGCAAAGCGCTGTCGGCCACGGCGGTCACAGGCCGCTTCTTAAAATCGGCTCATGAAACCTCAGTCCTACACCCGTGGCGCGGCGCTGCCCGGTCTGCTCGAAAAACGCATCCTGATCCTCGACGGGGCGATGGGCACGATGATCCAGCGCTACATGCTCATGGAAGCCGATTACCGGGGCGAGCGTTTCAAGGACCATTCGAAAGACCTGAAGGGCAACAACGAGTTGCTGCAGTTCACGCGGCCCGACGTGATCTCGGAAATCCACGACCAGTACCTGGCGGCCGGTGCCGACATCATCGAGACCAACACCTTCGGCGCCACCCGTGTAGCGCAAGACGACTACGGCTTGGCCGCCGTGGCGCGTGAGATGAATGTAGTTGCGGCGCAGTTGGCTCGCGCCGCCTGCGACCGCTACAGCAGCGCAGACAAGCCGCGCTTCGCGGCCGGCGCGCTCGGCCCGACGCCGCGCACCGCAAGCATCAGCCCCGATGTGAACGACCCGGCCGCGCGCAATGTCAGCTTCGACGAGTTGAAGGACTCGTACCTCGAACAGGCGTCGGGCCTGCTGGAGGGTGGCTGCGATTTGTTCCTGGTCGAAACCATCTTCGACACGCTGAACGCCAAGGCCGCGATCTTCGCGCTGGACGAGTTGATGGAATCGACCGGCGTGCGGCTGCCGGTCATCATCTCGGGCACGGTGACCGATGCGTCCGGGCGCATCCTGTCGGGGCAGACGGTGACCGCGTTCTGGCACAGCGTGCGGCATGCGCGGCCGCTGGCGGTGGGGCTGAACTGCGCGCTCGGCGCGACGCTGATGCGGCCGTACATCGAAGAATTGGCCAAGGTGGCGGGCGACACCTACATCAGTTGCTACCCGAACGCCGGCCTGCCCAATCCGATGAGCGACACCGGCTTCGACGAGACGCCCGAGATCACCGGCAGCCTGGTTGAAGAATTCGCGAAAAGCGGCTTCCTGAACATCGCCGGCGGCTGTTGCGGCACCACGCCGGCGCACATCGCTCAGATCGCGCAGCGGGTGGCTCGGTATCGGCCGCGCTGCCGTCACGAAACCGCCGCCGTGTTCACCGACTTGCTGGCCGAGTAACCATCGGCGGCGCAGGCTGCCGGGCGGATCGGCCGAGCGGGCTATTTCGTCAACCGCAGCAATTGCGCGAGCGCCACGCGGACCCGCAACTGATGTGGCGGCAGCCCCGCCACCACATTGAATTCAGGCTGCCGAGAGTCGCGTGATTGCGGCTGGCTGAGGGGCATGCCCTGCACGCTCGCGATGCTCGCGACCACCGGCTGATTGGCCACCGCGCCGCGCCGCACCACCACGGCCACTTCGCCATTGCGCAGCAACACTGGGCTGCCAGGAAGGTAGACGCCGACGGCCTTGATGACCACCGCACCGGCCTCGTCGGGGGTCTTGGATTCATCAAAGTAGATTCCCTTGGCGGCGTCGTTGGACGCCAGCGCTTTGCGGGCGCGGCGCGGGCTCAGGCGCGCCGAGAAGATATCGGCCTGCTGGATCAGACGGGCCGCTTGCAAGGCTGGCGACAGCGACGCCAGCGCGCCCGATGGCGCATCGTGATGCCGCTCGATCGCCTCCAGCCAGAGCAGGTCGGTGACACCGCTTTCGCGCAACTGGGCTGCGGCGCGCGCCCCATGGCCTTCAATGGCCTCTCGCTGCGCATCGGTCAAAGGGTCTTGTCGATGCACCAGTTCATCTTGCAGTTTGGTGACGCACAGGTTCATCGACAAAGCCGCCAAGCGGGTCGAGGTGCGCGTGGATGCAGACACCTCGATCAAGTAATCGGCCGCCAATTGACACACCACGGCCACCAGCAGTGAGTGCAGCGCACTGTAGTTTTGCGGATGTGTGACGTTGTGATGAACCAGCCACAGCAGCGACCCGTCGGGCGCCTCGCTCACCAAGTCGAACAGTTCTTCGTCGATGCGCCGCAAGCGCGATTCGAAATCTGCCGCAGCCGCCTCGCGCAGCAAGGCGCCCGTGCGCAGCGCGAGCCCGCTCCATGCATCCATCAGCGCATCGGGCGTCGACACGCGTTGAGGCCGCGCGGCGGGCGCCGGGACGCTCTCGACCGGGCTTTCCACGGGCGCGGACGGCGACTCGGTCGGGCTCACAGGTCACCCCCAACAAGCGATAAGCAGGTCATAGCGAGCGTTTCGACATTTCGGCCGCAGCCTTGAGCGGCAAACTCTCAGGTGACTGGAAAGTGGACAGCGCACCATTCGCGACGCTGGCCTGTGCCGACGACGCTCCGGCGAGTGACGACGGAGTCAAGCCGACCTCCGCCAGTCCGATGCTGGCGCCTTGAACCGCAAGGTATCCGCAACTTTGCGTGCAACGGCTGCGTGCAAGTCGTCGGACGCGGCGTGGAACGGCTCTACGCGTGCTCTGCTCATTGAATAGACGTGGGTATTTCGTTGCGGTTCTTCGATACGCGGCAGGCTGACCGCGACGGCGTCATGGCCCGGCCGCGACATCGACCACGAAGCTGACCTGGCCTGAGGCGCTCGGCAACAGCGAGCCGCTCAAGGTCCATTCGATCGCACCGCTTGCGCCGACCGCCGGGCTGGCGGTGACGCTGCACGCGGTGAGCCCGGCTGCCAACGGCGGCAGGCAAGTTGCACTGAAAAAGCGCGTGAATTCGGGCGTAGTGTCGTTGATGCGTAGCGACGTGATCGCACCGCTGCCCTGGTTGGTGTAGACGATGGTGTAGACGATGCGGCCACCCGGCAGCGGGGTCGCGTTGTCCTGGCTCTTTACCAGCGACAGGGCGGCACCACCGCCGCCGCCCACGGCGGTCGTGTCTTCGTTCGTCAGCGTCACCGCCAGCGGCGGGCTTGCATTGGTGTAGCTGAACACCGCCTGCAGCGTGCTCAGGTTTAGCGCACCCACGGGCGCGCCTGCTGGCACCGTGACCTTCACGATCACGCACACCGGCGTGCTGGCCGTGGTGACGATGCCGGTGCTGATGACGCCTTCGCCAGCATCGAGAACGCCGTTGCAGTTGGCGTCGCGCAGCAAGGTCTGCGGCCAAGCCGCGCTGCTGGTCGAGCTGAACGCCACGCTGCCACCGGTGCCGGGCGTGAAGGTGTGCGCGTAGAAGACCGCCTCGCCCGGCGCAGCGCTGCGTTGCTGACCGCCCACCAGCGTCTCGAACGCCACGTCGGCGAAGTTCAGGCCCGATGTGTCGGCGCCTGCGGTGTAGGTGAACGCGATGCTGTCACTGGTGCGGTCGTAGCTGGCGCTGGGCGATCCGCCCACCGAGCGCAGGTTGGCCGGGTTGTCTTCGACCACGCGCAGCGCGCTGCCGTTAAGCACGGCGGGAATCCACAGCCGGAAGTTGCCGGCGGCGTCGGTGGTGGTGCTGTCGTAGGTCGTCGTGCCCGCCGCGTTGGTCAGGCGCACCGGCACGGCGCCGATGCCGGTCTCGCTGCCGTCTTGCAGCGCGTTGTTGGGCGTGCCGCCGCTGCTGCCGTTGTCGCGAAACACCCGGCCGGTCGCGAGGTTGCCGTTGAAGAGGCCGAAGTTGAGGTTTTGCAACTCGACGGCGGCCACCTGAATGTTGGTGCGGCGGAAGTCGGGCATTTCGGTGCCGGTCCAACTCGCAGGCAGGGTCGGCGCAATGTCGGTCAGGACATTGTTGTCGTCGAGGACGATGGTGTAGGCGCCCGGTGCCGCCGCACCAAAGCTGTAGGCGCCGCTGCTGACGTTGACCGCGACCGCTTGCGCGGCCGAGGTGGCGCTGCCGGAGATGAGCTTGGCGTAGAGCACCAGGCCGGTGCCGGTCTCGCCACCATCGAACTGCAGGTTGTGGTTAGCATCCGCGTAGACGGTGCCCGACAAGGAGACCCCGCTCGATGAGCTCACGGCCACGTCGTCGGCGGTGCTGGTCGTGCCGTCGAACGGGGTCGTGCTCTTGGCATTGGTGGCGGTGACGGACGCATGGTTGTCATACGTTCCCGTCGCCACTGTCGATGCCACATTGGCCACGAACGCGATCTGCAGCGTTTGGCCGGCATTGATCGTGAAACCGCCCGTGGGGTCGGTGTCCCATTGCGGAGCGGTCGAGCCGCTCACCGTGTAAGCCGTGGTGGCTGTGCCGTTGACCGTCACGCTGGTGGTGCTGGCGTGGCTGAACCCGGCCGGCAGCGTATCCGTGACATTTACCCCGGTGGCCGCCGCGCTGCCGGTGTTGGTGACGGTGACGGTGTAGCTCGCGGTCGTGCCGCTGGCGCTGTTGGTGACGGCGGGCGTGCTGGTGGTTTTGCTCACCACCAGCACGGCGCTGCTCACGGTCACGTTTTCGGTGGCGCTGGCGGTGCCGACGAAGTTGTTGATCGTCTTCGCGTTGGTGCTGGTCACGCTGGCATCGTTGTTGAACGTGCCATCGCTCGCGCTGCTGGCGATGTTGACGGTAAAGGCCACCTGCAACGTTTGCCCGGCATTGATGCTGAAGCCGCCTGCCGGGTTGCTGGTCCACTGCGGGATCGCACCGACGGTCTCGCTGTACTGAGCGCTGGTGAGCAAGGTGCCGTTCACGGTGACGGTGGCATTGGCACCCCCGTAGTTGAAGTTGGCCGGCAGCGTGTCGATCAAGGTCACGCCGGTCGCCGCGGCGCTGCCGCTGTTGGTCACGGTCACGGTGTAGGTCGCGGTCGTGCCGGCGGCGGTGTTGACCACGGCGGGGGTCGAGGTGGTCTTGGTCACCGTCAGCACGGCGCTGCTCACGGTCACGTTGTCGGTGCTGCTGGCCGTGCCGTCGAAGTTGACGATGTCGCTGGCCAACGTGTTGGTGCTGGCGACGCTGGCGCTGTTGTTGTAGGTGCCGTCGGTCACGCTGTTGGCCAGGCTGGCAACAAAGCCGATGACCAGCGTTTGGCCCGCGTTGACGGTGAAGCCGCCGCTCGGGTTGCTGTCCCACTGCGGTGCGGTCGAGCCGGAGGCAGTGAAAGCCGTGGTGGCGCCGTTCACCGTCACGCCGGTGGTGCTGGCGTAGGTGAATCCCGGCGGTAGCGTGTCGGTGACTTTGACACCGGTGGCGGCTGCGCTGCCGGTGTTGGTGACGGTGACGGAGTAGCTCGCAGTGGTGCCGCCGGCCGTGTTGACCACGCTCGGCGTGCTGGTCGTCTTGGTCACGCGCAACACCGGGCGGGTCACGGTCACATCGTCGGTGGTGTTGGAGGTCGCGGCGTAATCGGCCACGGTCAGTGCGGCGGCGGTTTCGATGTCCACGCCGTTGTCGTAGACCCCAGCGGCCAGGCTGCTGGGCACATTGGCCACGAACGTAATCACCAGGTTGCTGGACGCATTGACCGTGAATCCACCCGTACCGGTGCTCCAGATGGGGTTCGACGTCGTCGTGTCCACGCTGTAGGCGCTGGCGGCCAAAGTGGTGCCGTTTTCGACCACGCTGACGGTGCTCGCGTAGGTGAAGCCAGCGGGTAAGAGGTCGCGCACCGTCACGCTGCTGCCTGCGGCGGTGCCGGTGTTGGTGACCGTGACGGCGTAGGTGGCCGTGGTGCCGCTCGGGGTGTTGACGACGGTCGGCGTGCTGGTGGTTTTGGTGGCGGTGAGGTCGGCGTGGGTGACTTGCACATCCTCGGCTGTGCTGGCCTCACCGGCGAAGTGGGTGATGCTGGTCGCGTTGGTGGAGCTCGCGGTTGCCGAGTTGTTGTAGGTGCCGTCGGCCACGCTGCTGGCGAGGCGGGCCACCCAGACAATCTGCAGCGTCTGCCCGGCGTTGATCGAGAAGCCGCCCGAGGGGTTGCTATCCCACTGCGGCGTGGCGGGCGTTTGAGCCCCCGTGGTGACGGTCTGGTAGCCGCTGGCGGGAAGCGCTGTGCCGTTCAGCGTGATGCTGCTGGTGCTGGCATACGTGAATCCTGAAGGCAAGCTGTCGATGACCTTGACACCGGTGGCCGCCGCGCCGCCGCCGTTGGTCACGGTGACGGTGTACGTGGCAGTGGTGCCCAAGATCGTGTTGATCACCACCGGTGTGCTGGTGATCTTGCTCACCGCCAGGTCGACGCCCGCCACCGTCACGTTCTCGGTGGTGCTGGTGCTGCCGTCGAAGTTGGTGATGGTCTTGGCGTTGCTGCTGGACGCCGACGCGCTGTTGTTGTACGTGCCCACAGTGGACGCCGCCGTGGCGTTGAACACGATCACCAGCGTCTGGCCGGCATCGACGGTGAAACCGCCCGCAGGGTTGCTGTCCCACAGCGGTGCCGCTGCGCTGCCGCCTGCCGTGTAGGCCAAGGTGGCTGCGCCATTGACGGTCACGCTGGTGGTGCTGGCGTAAGCGAATCCGCTCGGCAAGGCGTCGGTGACTTTTACGCCGGTGGCCGCTGCCGTACCGCTGTTGGTCACGGTGATGGCGTAGGTTGCCGCCCCGAGCGGCGCGACGCTTGGCGTGCTGGTGGTCTTGGTCACCGTCAGCACGGCGCTGGTCACCGCGACGTTGTCGCTGGTGGTGCCGGCCGGGGTGCCGTCGAAATTGGTGATGGTGGCGCCCGCTGTCGCGGTGGTCGTGGTGGCGCTGTTGCTGTAGGAGCCGTCGGTCACGCTGCTGGCCACGCTGGCGTCGAACTGCACCGACACTTCGCAGCCTCCCGGAATGCTGAAATTCCCCCAGCTCGGGCTGGTGGCCCCGACGGCAGGGTTGACGACGCTGGTGCGGGTGGCTGCGGTCGGGCAACTCGCGCTGGTGGGTGTGTTGACGGCCAACGTGGCCAGGTAGGTGAAGCCGACCGGCAATGCCGTGTCGTTCAGCGTGACGCCGGTCGCCGCAGTGCCGCTGTTGGCCACCTTGAGGGTGTAGCGCGCCGTGGTGCCGCTGGCCGTGTTGACGATGGCCGGCGTGTCCGCTGTCTTGCTGACCACCAGCACCGGCGGGCCGATGCGGGTCGTGGCAGTAGCCGGCGCGTTGTCGCCGGTCGCAGTTGTGGTGTCGATCTGGGTGGTGTTGATCTTTGCGATCGCGCTGTTGGTGTAGGCGCCGTTCGCAGCCGGAATGACAGCGTTGAAGCCCAAGGTCAAGGTGCCGCCAGCGGGCACGTTGAACGTGGTGCCTGCGCTGCCGGTGCTGCCCCAGGTCAGCGTCTGCCCGGAGACAACCGGGTTGAAGCTGGCCTGGGCGACGCCGTTCACCGTCGTGCTGTTTGCGGTGTAGGTCACCGCACCCGGGCTGGACGGCAGCGAATCGATGATCTGGTCCAGCACCACAGCAGCCGACCCGGCGTTGGTGGCGGTGATCGTGTAGGTGACGCTGATGTTGCCGACCGAGTTGGCGGTGATGTTGACGCTCTTGGCCAGCGTGACGCTGTTGGTCGGCGCCGGCACGATGTAGCTCACGCCAGCGGGGGGTGTATTGAAATCGGCGTTGTACTTGTAGATGCCGCTGCGCGCGCTGACGATGGGTGTCAGCGCCACGCTGGCGGTCCCGACGGTTCTGAACGTGTAGGTCGCCCGGGCACTGTTCGATGAGACCGGCCCCGCGAACAGCAGTTGGTTCGACAGGGTCGCCGTGGCTGCGCCCGTGCAGTCGGCGCTGCCGTAAACGTCGACCACCACATTGCCCAGACGCAGGTTGTTCGGGTCGAAGGCCGAGCTGATGGCGGGCTGTACCAGCAGCCTTTGCGTCGAGTTCACGCTGTAGCAAACCACGACGTTGAAGGTCTGGCCGAGTTGGATGCTCGACGGTACGACCGCGACGCTGACGATCTTGTTCGCCGAAGCAGAGTTGTCCGCGTTGGCACTGCTCACCGTGTAGGCGGTTGACGTGCCTTGCAACACACCCCCGGCCGCAGGGTTGCCGACATAGATCTGCACCTGAAACGTGCCATTGCCGGTGGTCGGGTAGTTGATGAACCGGTACGAGGTCTTCGCAGTCGCGCTTAAATCGCCGATGAAATGGTCTTGTGTCTCGGTGGCGTCGAGCGAGTAGCCGGTACCGCCCACGATCACCCGCGAGTACACGTTGGTCAGCGCAACGTTGCTGCTGAACCTCACGCCCAGGTAGGCGCCGGACAGCGCTGCGTTGCCGGCGTCCTGAATGATTTCCATCTGGTTGAGGCCGGCGCCCCCGGTGGAAGGCGTCGGGTCGAACGTGATGGCTGCAAAACCGGGGCCGCACACCGCGAACAACGCAAACGCCACCAGCCGTCGCGCCCAGTGCCGCAGCGATTCAATGCCGATCCGCTGATCGGCGCTCAAAACAAGGCCTCGTCGAATTTGAAGCGCAGCCGCAGGTAGACGCCGCTCTGCGTGTAGTCCTGCGCGGTGAGGTCGCGGTCGGTGAAGCCGAATGCGTTCCAGCCCAGGCTGAGCCACAGATTTCGGCTCAGCAAATAGCCCGCCTCGAGGCCCAGACCGAGCTGGCGTGCGCGGCCGGCCCCACCGATCAGCGCACTGGCCTGAACCCCGGCATCCCAGTTCGGTGCGACGTCGTAGGTGGCACGCGCGGCGAGCAATTTGGTGTCGTAGCGGCTGGTCGAGCCCGGTGACCGCTCGCGCGCCCACTTGGCCGCCACCCGGCCCGACAGCGCCAGCCGCGCGTTCGCGTGCTGGTGCACGTGGGCCGAAACGATGGCCACCTTGCGCCCGCTGTCTCCGGTGGTCGCATCGGCAATGTCCTCGGTGCGGTATTCGGTGCGCAGCAAGGCGTTGCGTCGGTTCGCGCCAGCCTCGCGGTAGGCCATGCCGAATTGCAACCAGTCTTCGGTCTTGTTGGCGGCGCCGTGCTGGCGTGTGATCGTCAGCAGGTTGCGCGCCAGCGCGGTCCATTCGTCGTCGAGCTTGAAGGCCACACCCACGGTATTGAGCAAGGTGTTGCTGGCGTTGCTGTCGCGCAGTTCGAGCCGCGCTGCGCCCTTCCAGTCGGAGGCACCGCTGTACTCGATGCCGCCAGCGATCGAGGTGGCATCGGCGCTGCCGCCGCTTTCGGCATTTTTGCTCAGGCTGCGCACACGTTCGTAGCCGGTCGACAGCGACCAGCCGCCACCCAGCTTCCAGCGATTGCGCAGGCCGATGGCCGCTTCGGCCTCGCGGCCGTCTAGAGCGTCGCGCAAACGGTATTCGCTGAACAGGTTGGCGTTTTGCATGTACTCGGTCTGCACACCGAAGACGGTGGCGCTGCGCTGCTGCGCGTCGTTCAGGCCGTAGCGGCTGCCCAGGCTGCTGACGAACTCGTAGCGACCGTACAGGCGCGTGCTGTTGTCGAGCCGGTACTCGCCGCCCACGGCCGCCACACGGCGCTTCGCGTCCTCGACACCCTGCTCGACCTCGGCGAACACGCTGGCGTTCGGCACGGCAGGCACCTGTGCCGTCACCTTGGCGAGCACGCTGGTGGTGGTGGAGTCGTTGTTGTCGGTGTCGGTGTCGATCGATGGCCCGTTGCTGGCTGCGCCCAGCACGGCACCGCGGCTGTGGCGAACGGCCAGCTCGCCGCGCAGGGTGTTGGTCAATGCCTGCTCGATCGAGACCTGCGCGCCACTGCGGCGCGCCGCCGAATCCAGGTCTTCGCCGAACAGCACTTCGGCTTTCACGGTGGTGCTGTCACCGGCCTTGTAGCTGGCCTTGGCGGTGACCTCCGCGCGAGCCTTGGTCACAGCTGCCGACGGATTTTCGAAACTGGCACTGGCAATCACGGCCAGCGCCTGCGCGTGCAGCCGCTCGCCCTCGTGGCGTAACTCGACGCGCGCTGCATGGCCCTCGGACTCGATACCCGCCTGTGTGACGACTGGGGTTTCGGTGCGTGCCAGTTCGACCGCCATCGACGTGCCCGACGCGAGGCGCACGCTGGCGCCCACACTTTGCAGGCTCAGCGGGTGCTGCGCATCGTCGTCGCGCACCACGCCGGCGCTGAGCACGATCTGTTCGGTCGCTTCGAAGCGGGCGGCCACGCCGCCGACCCAACTCTTCGCGCCGCCTTGATCGACCTCATAGGTCACGCGCAGCGAATGGGTGTTGAAGTCGGCGTCCAGGCTCGGCAGCGGAGCGCGCAGCAAGATGCTGCCGCTGAGGGTGTCGAATTCGTAGTCCACGAAGCGGGTCAGCGGCACGCTGCGCAACACGAGTGAGCTCTGGCTGCGGTCGCGTGTCAGCAGTTCGACCTTCTCGCTGTTCTCGACCAGCGGGGCGCGGCTCAAGCGGTAAGGCCCCGAGGTGCCGAGCGCTGGCACTTCGTCGATCACCTGGCGGCTGCTGGTTTGCGCAGCGAAGCCGCTCAGGCTGTGGCTGCCGTCGTCGCTCTCGAGGTGCGAGCGCACACCGTTCAGGCTGCGGCTGTATTGGCCCAGGCGGCGCTCGTCCAATGGCGTGCTGCCCGAGGCCAGTCGGGCTTCGGTCTGGGTGTTGAAATCACCGAACAGCGCATACGACCTGCCGCGGTCCAGGCGCAGGTACAGGCGGCCGGTCGACTGGGCGTCGAAGCCTTTGACCGAATCATCGCCGTACACCGGGTAGAACTCGCCCGGTTGAATGTCGCAGAACAGCCGCTCGCGGGTGTCTTTGTCGGAGTCGTAGGCCAGCGTCAGCAGCGTGTCGCCCAGCACCTTGCCTTTGAGGAACAAAGCCGCGCGTGCGCCAGCGTCGGCAGCGCCCTTGTCGAAGCGGGTGGTGGCGTTTTGCAGTGCTTGCTCGAAACCGTCTTGGGCGCGCGTCGGCTGAATGGCTCCCCGGCCCAGGCGGCGCAAATTGAGCACCCCTTCGACCACGCCAGCAGCGATCAGCGGTCGCAGCTCGGCGCTGAAAGCGAGCTTGACTTGCGCGCGAGCGTTGCCCGAAGCGGCCTGCACCAGCACGTCGCCGGGCTCGCTCGGCGACTCGAGTTCGGCCACCAGCGTGCCGCGTTCGACGAACACCTGCACGCCCGGCTCGTCGGGGTCGAGGTCGCGCACGTGCCAGCGGCCGCGGCTCGCGTTCAGCGTCACGGCGGTCGGCGAGGTCACGCTGACGCCGGCGGCATCGAGCGGCTCGATCGTCACCGGCACCAGCGAGCGGCCATCGGCCCTCAGGTCCTGGGTCGGCGCACTCAGGCGCAACTTCGCCAGCGTGCCGGGTGCGATGACGCTGATGCTGTGGCGCCCGGCCTGTACCTCGGGCACGCCAGATGAGGCCGACTGCACCACCTCCAGCAGGTTCGAGCCGGGCTTCAAGTCGACACCCACATAGTCGGCCACTTGCAGAGCATTCGATTCCAGGCTGCGCAGGCGGCCGATGCGGTTGGCCTGCAGCGGGGTGCCGTTGACGTACAGCGTGAGTTGGGCACCCAGCGCCCCCTTGACGGTCACCGTGGTCTGCGCGAAGCCCAGCACCTGGGCGGTGGTCGGGTTGAGGATGGCCGGGCTGTTGTCGAGCGTGGCCAGCATGTCGTCGGTCAGCGCCAGCGTGGCCGGCGTGGCAGCGGGTGCCGCATTCGATGCGCCTGCCGATGCAGCCGGTGCCGGTGCCGGTGCCGGCGCCGCGCCGCGCTTTTCGCTGCGCACCAGCGCGCCATTCAGGTTCGTCAGCGACGACTGCGGCGCGTTGGCGACACCGACCACACCGCTGGCCGGTAAGGATTTCGGGTCGGACACGGGGGGCAGGCGCGGGTCGGCGGTCAAGCGCGCATCGCGCACCGTTTCGAGGTTTTCATCGGCACGCGCCACCGTCTCGGCGCGCGTGGCGATGGCGAGCCGAACCGCATCGCTGCAACCGGCCACCGCGAAGTCGGCGCGTTGCAGTTCGCCGTTTTTCATGTCGACGAAGCGGCTGCCCGCATCGCCCGCGTGACGGTTGGCCAGCAGCGCGAGTTGGGCCACGCCTTGCGGCCCGATGCTGAACGGCAAGCTGGTGCGATCGAGCTTGAGCACGTGGGTCTGCGGCTTCAAACCGTACAAGCTGAAGCGCCCCAGTCGGTCGGTGCTGACATGGGTGCCGTCTTCCAGGTACAGGCGCACGCCGCCAATGCCGGGCTCGCCGTCGTCGCGCTCACGGTTGTCGTTGCAGTCGGCGTAGACGTTGCCGAGCAAGAAGCCGCGCTCGCTGAACACGCCGGGCAGCACCTGTACTGTGGCGTGGCTTTGGTTGCTCAGCTTGGGCAGCGGGCCGCCGCTGCTGGCTTGTGCACGGTTGATGCCGTCGCCCTGCAGCGCCCCCGGACCGACGCGCACGCGGTAGCTGAGCACGCGCACCGCAGCGTCGCCGAGCGAGCCGACGTTGAATACCAGCGCGGGGCCGACGCCACCTTCGGGCTCGGGCAGCACCGAGCCGTCGAAGCGGGTCTTGTCGCCGTCCAGCCGCGCGCTGCCGCGCAGGTAAGCAAAACCGGCCGGTAAGCGGTCGGTGACGCGGATGCGGCCCAGCAACTGGCCGCTGACGTTTCTGAGCTTGATCTGGTACTCGACGAATTCGCCCAGCTCGACGGTCCTGCGCGAAGCGGTTTTTTCGATATAAAAGCCGGCGCGCGGGTCGGCGTCGAGCGGGATGTCGAGGTGGACCGGCTCGCTCAGCGCGGTGATGGTGAAGGTGCCACCGTACGAGCCGGGCACCCCGACCACGCGCTCCGGCGGCAACAGGCTGCCCGCCAAAGTCGACGGGAAGGTGTAGGAGCCCGGCGGCACGATCTGCAGCCGGTACACGCTGGGCGCGACCAGCGGAAACTGGTAGGCGCCGTCGGCGGCGGTGGTCAACACGCTCGGCACCGGCGTCAAGCCATCGGCTGCGAAGACGCGCGCCAGGCCACCGGCCTGGCCGCCGTTGCCCGCGCCTGTCACGTCGATCAGGGTGACCACGGCACCGGCCAGCGGCGCACTGGTCTTGCTGTCGAAGACCACGCCGAACGGATCGACCAGCACGCTGGCTTGCAGATCCACCGCGCCGCAGCCGGTGACCGACACCATCAGCATATCGTTGGGCAGCACGCTCAGGCGCGCGTCGCCGCGGGCCAGCGGCGTGCGCAGCGCGTCGACGGTGGGCACCTGCGGCTCGATCCGGAACTCGCCGCTGTTCGGGCCGCTCTCGCTGGCCAAAAACGACTCGACATCGCCGGCCAGGCGTGTCGTCACGGTGATCTGCTGCGTCTCGATGCTCGACGAGTCGAGGTTGCAGCGCGAGGCGTTGAAGGCCACGTAGAACGGCTGCCCGGCGGCCAGCACCGTGATGGGTCGCGTGTATCGGGAGTCGCCGAACAGACGCAGCACGGGCGGCTGGTCCGGCACCACCATGCGCACCGGATTCGAGTCGACGCCGACCGGTTGCGTCTGCACGCCGTCCATGAACAGCAGACGCCCGACGTGGATCAACGGCCCCGACGCGTTGCGGTTGATCTGCACATCGAGGCTGCGCATGAACGACTGCCCCGGCACGATTTCGGTCGAGAAGCCGAACGCCACGGCGTCGACCTGGCTCAGATCGGCCGGCGGGCTGAGGCTGTAGCTGTGCTCGGGCTGGCCTCGCAGGTGATACAGCACGAGTGCGCCTCCGGACGGACCGGGCGCGCTCAGCGTGGTGTTGGGGGGAATCGTGTCGCGCAGCAACACGAGGGCCATCGATACGCCGTCCACCAACACCGGCACGCCACTGGCGGCGCGGTTGCCGGAGTTGCTCGCAGTCAAAACGAGGGTGACGATTTCGCCGATGCGCGGTGTCGGATTGGAGGCCGAAGCGACGAGTTGCAGCGATGCACCGTCGGCCACCGTCACGCTGTCGATATTGGCTGCGGCGACGCCCTGCGCGACGCTGCGGGCGCTGAGACCGAGCCGTGACACGCGGCCCACGGCCACGCCGTCCGCGACGCTGCCCACCAGCACGAAGTCGGCGACCTCACCGGCCGCCAGCGGACCGAAAGCGGCACCGTCGGCGATCGGCAGCTCGCCGGCATCGGCCACACCGTTGCCGTTTTGGTCCCACACCAGGCGCAGGCCCAGCAGGTCGATGTCGTCGTCGCTGCGATTGGCGTAACGCAGCACGTACTGGCTGGTCGTGTTGCCGGTGTTGGTGAGTCTGTGCGTCAGCGTGGCGATGCCGTTAGCGGCGCGTTTGAGCGCGTTGTCGCTGGTCAGCGTCAGCGCCTCGAGCGCTTGCACCGTGACGCTGACGGTGTTGGAAAGCAGGGTCGCGTTGTAGCCGCTGTCGGTGTCGAAGTAGGTCGCCCGCGCGGTGTTTTGAAGCAGGCTGCCGGCTGGCGGCGCCGCCCATGCCGTGCTGCTGCTGGCGGCCGACCACAACACCGCCCACCCGGCAGCAGCAGCGGCGGTGGCGGCACCGCGCAGCAGCCGGGCCCA
>JANMTL010000074.1:0-5117 GCA_031390425.1 Rhizobacter sp. | reverse complement strand
GCACCGACCACACGCTCGAAGAAGTCGGCAAGCAGTTCGACGTGACCCGCGAGCGCATCCGCCAGATCGAAGCCAAGGCGATCCGCAAGCTCAAGCACCCGAGCCGGTCGGACAAATTGCGCACGTATCTGGACAACCTGTAAAGGTTGGCTGGATGCGTGGCTCGCGCCAGCGAGCTGCCGCGTCGCGGCAACGCAATTTGCGGCCAAGCCACAAGCTGAGAACCTGCCTGAACCATCTTTGACTGGCCTGGCGGGTGGCGGCCCAGGCGGCTGCGATCGCGCCGCGAGAGCGTCTCGGCTTGCGGCGCAGGCACAAGCTCCGGACCTGTTCGGACAACCTGTGATGGCGTAGCGGGCGCGGGTTGCGGGCGACGCTCGCGCCACAAATTGCGTACTTGCCTCGACAACCTGTAAGTCCTGTTTCAACACGTCCGGCCCCGCCCCCGAGTGGGGCCTTCTTCCGCGCGCGGTGGCGATAAACTGTGGTTTAAATCACGGTCTCAAGCGCATGACTCGAAACCTCGAACGCTGCGTGCTTTTCGCCGATCTGCGTGGCAGCACCGGCTTGTACGAAACCCTCGGCAACGCCGTCGCCACGCAGTTGGTGACGCAGAGCATTTCGATGCTCGGTCAGGTCGTCGGCACCTGCGGTGGAACGCTCGTGAAGACGCTCGGTGACGGCCTGATGGCCACCTTCAACGATTCGACCTCGGCGGTCAAAGCATCGATCGACATGCACGACGCACTGGCGCGCGGAGGGTCGGATGAGTCGATCGGTGCGGTCGGCCGGACGCTGAAGCTGCAAGTGGGTCTGGCTTACGGCGAGGTGGTCGAGATGGCCGGTGATTATTTCGGCGATGCCGTCAACGTCGCGGCCCGATTGCTCGAGCACTCGGGCGACAACGAGACGCTGGCGACATCGACCGTACTGGACGGGTTGGCGGCCTACGACCGGGTCCAGTTTCGCCGCCTCGATCATCTGCAACTGCGCGGCCGGGCCGAGCCGGTCGAGGTGCACGTACTCGAAACGCATCATTTCCCCGACATGGCCGCCACCGCCTTCGGCGACATCATGGTGGCGACCGAACCCGAAGGCGTCCGCCTGACCTGGCTGGACGTGAACCAGGTGTTCGCCACCGGCAGCATGCCGGTGGTGCTGGGGCGCAGCACGCAGGCCACGTACTGCATCGACGACAACCGCGTGTCGCGCTCTCACGCACGCATCGACTGGCACGGCGGCGCGTTCCAGTTGTCGGACCTCAGCTACAACGGAACCTACGTGCGTTTCAGCGGCGACACCGAGGTGGTCTCGTTGCGGCGCGGCACCTGCACTTTGCATGGCAGCGGCGTCATCGGCCTGGGCACCGCGCCATCGGACCCGACCGCACCCTGCGTGCGCTTCGAGGTGCTGCGCTTTTCCGACACCTTGAGGCAGGCGCCCACAGAGATATGACGGCCATCGGCACTCGCCAGATAATCGTCGACTGGCCTTCTCCGGACGCTGCATGCCATTCGCTCCCGAACCTGTCTACGAACATGGCAAGTCCCCTGCGCCCACCACGGCCGTGCTGCTGTGCAATCTCGGTACGCCCGACGCACCGACCCCGCACGCGCTGAGGCGCTACCTGAAGGAGTTTCTGAGCGATCCCCGGGTCGTCGAGATCCCGCGCCTGGTGTGGTGGTTCATCCTGAATGGCGTGATCCTGCAAGTGCGGCCCAAGCAGTCGGCCGCCAAGTACGCCACCGTCTGGACCGACGAAGGATCTCCGCTGAAGGTGTGGACCGAGAAGCAGGCGGCGATGCTGCAGGGCTACCTCGGCGAGCGCGGTCACCGCGTGCTGGTGCGGCCGGCGATGCGCTACGGCTCGCCTGCCATCGGCAAGGTGCTCGACGAGTTGCGCTCGGTCGGCATCACCCGCGTGCTGGTGCTGCCGCTGTACCCGCAGTACTCGGGCCCCACCACCGCCAGTGTGTGCGATGCGGTCTTCGCGTGGGGCAAGCTGTCGCGCCGCCTGCCCGAGTTTCGCTTCGTCAACCAATACCATGACGATCCGGGCTACATCGGCGCGCTCGCCAAGCGCGTCACCGACCACTGGAAGCCATCCGGCCGCGCCGAGAAACTGGTGCTGAGCTTTCACGGCGTGCCGCGCCGCACCTTGCTGCTCGGCGATCCGTACCACTGCCA
This sequence comes from Rhizobacter sp., assembly GCA_031390425.1. Classification (GTDB taxonomy): domain Bacteria; phylum Pseudomonadota; class Gammaproteobacteria; order Burkholderiales; family Burkholderiaceae_C; genus PBB1. Next base: position 2,930 of record JANMTL010000074.1, on the reverse strand, counting down.
GTGTCTGAAAACCGCGCGCCTGCTGGGCGAGCGACTCGGCCTCGGCAAGGACGAACTGGTGGTCACCTTCCAGAGCCGCTTCGGCAAGGCCGAATGGCTGCAGCCGTACACCGAGCCGACGCTGATCGCCCTCGCCCGGCAAGGCGTCAAGCGGGTCGACATCATGTGCCCCGGATTCACCGCCGACTGCCTGGAGACACTCGAAGAGATCGCGCAGGAAGCGCGCACCGCTTTTCTGAGTGCCGGTGGAACCGAGTTCAACTACCTGCCCTGCCTGAACGACCAGCATGAATGGCTGCTCGCGCTGACCGGCATCGCGATCAATCACCTGCAGGGTTGGGATTGCGCGGTCGACGCCGACAGGATTGGTCGAACCGCGCAACGCGAGCGGGCCGTCGCGCTCGGCGCCGAGCGTTGAGTCGAGCCACGCCCATCCACGAGATTCACGGGACACGCGCTTGAGACTCGACAAGTGGCTGTGGGCGGCGCGTTTCTACAAGACACGCAGCCTGGCGACCGATGAGATCGGCAAGGGCCGCATCCGCGTCAACGATCTGGCCGCCAAGCCGTCGCGCGAGTTGCACCCGGGCGACCGCATCGAGTTGCGGCAAGGCGCGGTCGTGCGCAGCGTCGTGGTGGTGGCGCTGAGCGAGATGCGCGGCCCAGCGCCGGTCGCGCAGGCGCTTTACGCCGAAACCGAAGAAAGCATCGCGCTGCGCGAGAAGAACGCCCGCGAGCGGCGTGAGGCGGCCGAGCCGTCGCTGGCCATCGAACAGGGGCGACCGACCAAGCGGGACCGCCGCAAGCTGGCCGACTGGAATCGCTGGAGCGCTTCGGTCGACGGCGACTGAGACGCCCAGCCCATGCTGCCCGAAACGACACAAAGTCCCTCTTGAAAGACAGGGGATCGGCTCTATCTGCGCTGTCGAAGGGAATTCTGCCGACATGAGCCACACCGAACCCCAGACACCACCGCACATCGACCCGACCGCGAACCCGGCCGCCGCCAGCGCGGCGCCGCTGGACAGCGAGCAAATCGATTCAGCGTCGAAGCTTGCCGAACTGGAAGCCAAGCACGCCGAGGTGGCCGATGCCTACCTGCGCGCCAAGGCCGAAGCCGAGAACATCCGTCGGCGGGCGGAAGACGAGATCTCGAAGGCGCGCAAGTTCGCCGTCGAAGGCTTCGCCGAGAGCCTGCTGCCCGTCAAGGACAGCCTCGAAGCCGCCATCGCGATCCCGGCCGCGACACCCGAGCAGTTGCTCGAAGGCGTGCACGCGACCTTGCGGCAGTTGTCGACCGCGCTCGAACGCAACCGCGTCGTCGAGATCAACCCGGCGGCCGGCGTCAAATTCGATCCGCATCAGCACCAGGCGATCAGCGTCGTGCCCGCCGATCAGGAGGCCAACACCGTGGTGGCCGTGCTGCAAAAGGGCTACCTCATTTCCGATCGCGTTCTGCGGCCCGCGCTGGTCACGGTCACGGCCCCGAAATAGCGGTGCACATCGGGTAGCCCGGTCCACCCGCCCCCGCACCCACCCTTGAAAAAACGCGAGTGATCCACAACTCGTGATCAAGACAGTTTTCAGTTTTCAGGAGATTTCGACATGGCAAAAATCATCGGCATCGACCTCGGCACGACCAACTCGTGCGTGTCGATCATGGAAGGCAACACCACCAAAGTGATCGAGAACAGCGAAGGTGCACGCACCACGCCGTCGATCGTGGCGTACCAAGAAGGTGGCGAGATCCTCGTCGGCGCCTCGGCCAAGCGCCAGGCGGTGACCAACCCGAAGAACACGCTCTACGCGGTGAAGCGCCTGATCGGCCGCAAGTTCACCGAGAAGGAAGTTCAAAAAGACATCGACCTGATGCCGTACACGATCGCCGCCGCCGACAACGGCGATGCGTGGGTCGAGGTGCGCGGTCAGAAGATCGCGCCGCAACAGGTCAGCGCCGAAATTCTGCGCAAGATGAAGAAGACCGCCGAGGACTACCTGGGCGAGACCGTCACCGAAGCGGTGATCACCGTGCCCGCGTACTTCAACGACGCGCAGCGCCAGGCGACCAAAGACGCTGGCCGCATTGCCGGCCTGGACGTCAAGCGCATCATCAACGAGCCGACCGCAGCGGCACTCGCATTCGGCCTCGACAAGAATGAAAAGGGCGACCGCAAGATCGCCGTCTACGATCTCGGCGGCGGCACCTTCGACGTGTCGATCATCGAGATCGCCGATGTCGATGGCGAGAAGCAGTTCGAGGTGCTGGCCACCAACGGCGACACCTTCCTGGGCGGTGAAGACTTCGACCAACGCATCATCGAATACATCATTGCCGAGTTCAAGAAGGAGCAAGGCGTCGATTTGGGCAAGGACGTGCTGGCACTGCAGCGGCTGAAAGAAGCGGCCGAGAAAGCCAAGATCGAGCTGTCGAGCGGCGCGCAGACCGACATCAACCTGCCGTACGTGACCGCCGATGCCTCGGGCCCGAAACACCTGAACATCAAGCTCAGCCGCTCGAAGCTGGAAGCGCTGGTCGAAGACCTGGTCGAGCGCACCATCGCGCCGTGTCGCACCGCCATCAAGGACTCGGGCCTGAACGTTTCCGATATCCAGGACGTGATCCTGGTCGGCGGCATGACCCGCATGCCGAAGGTGCAAGAAAAGGTCAAGGAGTTCTTTGGCCGCGAGCCGCGCAAGGACGTGAACCCCGATGAGGCGGTGGCCGTCGGTGCTGCGATCCAGGGCCAGGTGCTGGCCGGTGACCGCAAGGACGTGCTGCTGCTCGACGTGACCCCGCTGAGCCTGGGCATCGAGACCCTCGGCGGCGTGATGACGAAGATGATCCAGAAGAACACCACCATCCCGACCAAGTTCGCGCAGACGTTTTCCACGGCCGACGACAACCAGCCGGCGGTGACGATCAAGGTGTA
>JANMTL010000069.1:0-13635 GCA_031390425.1 Rhizobacter sp. | reverse complement strand
CGAGGACTATGTGCACCGTATCGGCCGCACCGGCCGCGCTGGCAAGAACGGCCTGGCGATCACGCTCGGCGAGCGCATGGACACCGGCATGATCCGCCGCATCCAGCAGTTCACGACGCAGAACATTCCGGTCAGCACCATCGCCGGCCTGGAGCCCAAGAGCCCCGAGCCGCGCATGTACGCGCCGCGTCCGGGCAGCGAATTCGGCAACAACGCCGAGCGTCGCCCCGGTGGCTTCGGCAACCGGTCGGGCGCGCCGTCGAACAACCGTTTCAGCAAGCCGTCGTTCGCGCCGCGCCGCGAAGAAGGTGGTTTCGCACCGCGTCGTGACGACAGCTTCGCGCCGCGTTCGGCCGGCCCGTTCGACCGTGCGCCGCGACGCCCGGTCGAAGCCGGCGCGGCGCCCAGCAAGGCACCGTTCAAGGCGCGTCCGCGCAGTGGTGGGTTCAGCCGCTGAGCGTTCAGCGCAGCGCTGCTCTTGCCGACGAAAAGGCCCGCGCAAGCGGGCCTTTTTAAGTGCTGACGATCGGCCGTCGCGACGGCTCAGCCGGTTGCGACCTCACCGACGGCTGGCAAGTTCGGTGCGGACACCGCTTGATTCCGCCGCCCCAGTTCCACCGCCAAAGCCGCGCCCAGCAAAAAGATCTGACTCGACCAGTAAACCCACACCAGCAGCGCCGCGAATGATCCCGCCGCGCCGAGCGCCGACTGCGTCGCGGTGGTCGCGATGTACAAACTGATGCCGTAACGGCCGACCATGAACAGTGCGGCCGCCACCGCACCGCCGATCAGCGTGTCGCGCCAAGGCAGGCGGGCGTTGGGCAGCCAACGAATCATCAGCGCGAAGATGAGGGTGATGACACCCCACGACCACAGTCCCTCCACAGCGACCAGCACCGGCGCCAGCCAGGCCCATTCGTTGGTCAGCCATTGCAAGGCCAGCAAGGTCGCGGTCTGCGCCACCATCGCGACCGACAGCAAGAAGCCGCAGCCCAGCACGACGCCGATCGCCAGCAGCCGCACCTGAAACAGCCGCCACCACGTGAACGCGCCATCGCGTTCGCCCAGCATCGACTGCACGGCGGAGCGAAGTTCGACGAAGACACCGGTGGCGCCGATCAGCGTGGTGCCGAGCGCCAGCCACGATCCGACAACCGCCTGCGCGCCTTGTGCCGACGTGCTGGCGTGACGCGCCAGCAAATCGCTCAAGGTTTTGGTTTCACGTTCACCGACCAGTCGGGTCAGCGCGTCGAGCAGCGCGAGCTGCGCATCGTCGTTGCCGAGCAGCCAGACCATGACGCCGGCCACCACGACCAGCAGCGGCGCCATTGAAAAAGCCGCGTAGAACGACACTGCGGCGCCCTGGCTCATGCCATTGGCGTCGAAGTATCGATTCAGCGCGGCCCAAAAAGTGCGGGCGCCGCTCGTGACGACGCCCAGCACCCCGGTCATCGAACCTGCCCCGATCAGTTGCGCAGTGCGATCTCGTTCTTGACCGATTTCACGCCCTTGACGGCGCGTGTGATTTCTTCAGCGCGGGTTTTCTCAGCGCCGTTTTTTGCGAAACCGGACAGCATCACCGTGCCGTTGAGCGTTTCGACGCTGATGGCCGATGCATCGACATCCTTGTTGTCGACGAAGCGTGCTTTCACCGAAGTAGTGATGGCGGTGTCGTCGATATACGCGCCGACCGTTGACTGATCCCGTGTGACGGCACAGCCGGACATGGTCATCAAGGCGACGGAAGCGGTGAGGGCGGCGAGGGTGGTGCGTGTGAACATGGTGTAGCTCCTGGGGGTTGAAGAAAATTTGCGAGAACGACAAAGAGGCACTGATGCCGACTAATGCAGCGGCGACGTCCTTGCGGGTTCGCTGCTGGATGGGGAACTGCGCACCACGTCCGGCGGAGTGGCGGTGGCCGTTGGCGTGGGAGCGGTGGCCGCTTTGCCGCGATTGAGCATCGAATCGGCAACTTTCATCCATCCGTCGGTTGGAATGAACCCGATCACCTTCGACACCAACTGCGGCAACAAGCCGGCGTAGATGGCACGCCTGAGCAGCACAAAGCGCCAGGGCCGGGCCCACATCACCAGCGCTCCGATGGCGAGCGCGGCGAACAAGGTCACGGTCGGATGACGCTGCGTCACCGGTCGCGCGGCCGATGCAGCGGACGCCACAACCAGAGTCGCCACCACGCGCAGCGGGTGCTGCTTCCACCAACTCGATACGGTATCGAGCACCATGCCCACCAGCGGAATCGACCTGAGCGAATCGAGCAGCGCGTTCGGCCGAGGCGGGCCCGCGTCGGGCTCGTCCGGGTGGCCGTTCAACTCGATCAGGTGTCGGCGCAAGCGCTGTCTCGACATTTCGAGCCGCGTGACTGCATCGACCGGGCCGGCGTCTGCATCGCCGACAGCGCCGATCGGCGAAGTGGGAACGGTCACGCTTTCACCTCACGCATCAGGGCCATGTCTTCGCGGACCTGTCGGCGCAGCACGGCGAACGCGGCTTCGCCACCGCTCGCTTGTGCAGAGAACCAGCACCACACCGCAACCAGCCCCGGCAATCCGGGCGCAACCCACAGCGCCCACGGGGCGTGCAGATCGGCGGCCGGCGTCGCCGCCCACAACATCACTGCCACACCGGCCAGTACCGCTGCTACAGCGGCGCAGCACAACGCCACACCCGTCTTCATGGCCCGCAGTTGCCACTGCGTCGCGACCGCGCTCAACTCTTGCGCCGCTAGCGACGCGTAAGCCTCGACGTGGTCGGTCAGCACGGTGGGATTCGCAGCCATCAGTTTGAACAGCGGGTGGATCACATGCAGCTTTCCGAAGTCAGGGGTGGTGCGGTCATGCCGCCGCGGGTGAACGGAGTCGGCCTGCCGATCAATCGTGATGACGTGACCGGCCGAGCAGGCTGATCAATGCCATCAGCGCAGCGCCCGTGGCCGCAGCTATCAGGATCGACTTGACGGGCTCGTCCTTGATGTAGTTCACGGTGCTGTCGGTCGCACGTGACGCCTTGTCGCGCAGGTGCTGCGAGCCGTCGCGCGCACTGTCGATGCCGCGGTGCGCCAGCGTCTCGGCCTTCTTCGCCAGACGGTCGATCATCGGCTTGGCGCGTTCGGCCAAGTGGTGCGTTTCGTCTGCGAGGCGGCGGTGCGCTTCCTGTGCGGCGCGATCGATGTCTTCGACGGCGGCTTGGGCGCCATTGGCAGCGCCTTCGATGAACTGGCTGGGCATGGACATTTTCATGATGGTGATCCTGAAGGTAGGGATGAGACGAGCCCGTGGCGCGATAGCCGAATGGGCCCGAGTCGATTACTTCGACGCGACCGGCTTGCTGTCGCGGTCACGACGCAGCAATTCGGCCAGCGTCTTCTGCTCCGCGTCGTTGAGCGGCTTGACGGTGCCGGCTGCTTTTTCGTGCGCATGCTGTTCGTCGGCGATGTGCTGATTCACGATTTCTTCGTGCGCGTCGATCTGTTCGACGGCATCTGACGCGCCGGCGGCGGCGCCTTCAACGAATTGGCTGGGCATGGTGACTCTCATGGTGTGACTCCTGAAGGGGGGGGACAAATACGGGTTTAGAGCAAAGCAGCGGGCAGCGAGGCGGACTACTTCCTCATCTGGCCGAGTAAGAAGGTGCCAATGGCAAGCACCAGAAAAATGACGAACAAGATCTTGGCAATACCGACCGCGCTGGCGGCGATACCACCGAAGCCGAACAGCGCGGCGATCAGCGCAATGACGAAAAACACAACGGCGTAATGCAGCATGAAAATCTCCTTGAAGGTCGGGCGACGCATCGTGGTGCAAGCTGCACACATCGCAGAAATTCAGTGTGTTGCGGGGCCGGTTTGCGAGCGATAGTCCGCACGGCCTAGCGGGCGTCAGGCAAGCCGGTCCTCGCGTGTAGGACCGGGCCCACACGGGGCAGATCAGGGCGCGATGGCAGGCAGGCGCGCCTCGATGACCGTGCCCCGTCCGGGCTCGCTCGACAAGGTCATCACGCCGCCTTCGGCCTCGACGCGAAAGCGCATGCCGAGCAAGCCGTGCGCCTCCCGGCGCGTGGTCTGGGTGTCGAAGCCGCAGCCGTTGTCGCGCACCGAGATCGTGGCGGCGGCGTCTTGCCGTGACAGCGCCACCCACACCTCGGTGGCTTTCGCGTATTTGGCAATGTTGGTCAGCGCTTCCTGCACCAGCCGGTAGGTGGTCAATTCGCTCGATGCGCTGAGCTGCACCGACTGCAGGTCTGCGTGCACTTGCAGCCCCGACGCAGTAGCGAACTCGCGGGTGACGATCTCCAGCGCTGCCACCAGGCCCAGGTTGCTGAGCGACGAGGGGCGCAGGTTCTCGATGATCTGGCGCTTCAGCGCGATGCCGTCGTTGAGCAGCTTGTTCAGGTGCAGCAGGCGTTCGGCGACCTCGGGCGACAGCGTGCCCAGCCGTGCCTTCAAGCGCGCGGCGTCCAGTTTGGCGGCGGTCAGCAAGGCGCCGAGTTCGTCGTGCAGTTCACGCGCCAGCCGGCTGCGCTCGTCCTCACGCGCGGTTTGCAAGTGCTGGGTGAGTTCGGTGAGCTGCGCCGTTCGGTGTTTCACCTCGGCTTCGAGGCGATCGCGCTCGACCTGCACGGCCAGCTTTTGTTCTTGTTGCACCCGCGACAACACAGTCGCCTGCCTGAAGTACATCGACAGCGACAGCAGGCTGATCAACGTCATCAGACCGACCCCGATCCGGTTCAGCAACAAGGTGCGGAACACGCCGTCGCGCCCGGTCTGCACGCGGCTGGACTCCAACGCCAACAGCTCGGCAGAGATCGCCCGAACGGCTTCTGTTTTCTCTTCGCCGATGTTGGTCATCACCAAGTCTCGCCACGCTTCAGACTTGCCTTCATCGTGAAGGCTGATCGTCGTGGCCAGCTCGGATAACTTTTGTTTGCACACCTCGGACAAGCGATCTGCCAGTGCTGCTCCGTCGGGGTAGTGCTGGTAGTACCGCGTCAGCGATTGCAGCGCCACGTCGATGCGCTGGCGCGATTCGTTGTACGGCTTGAGATACTCCTGGCGTCCGGTCAGCAAGTAGCCCCGTTGCCCGGTCTCCGCATCGATCACGCTGCGCCACACCGATTGGATGTCGACGCGAGCGGCTGCCATGTCGCCGATCACGGTGAGGGTGCTCGAGGCCCGGCGGTACGATGATTCGCTGATGACCAACAACGACAATGCGGCAATGCAGGCCATCGGAAACGCAATCGCGCTGGCTCCGAAACGTCTCACCATCGTCAGCCACATCGCGCACCCCTAAACTGTCTACTCATTTCTCCGGAGCGTTGCCAGTGACCATGATTCGTGTTGCCATCGTCGACGACCACGCCATCGTGCGCACCGGGCTGCGCCAATTCCTGTCCGAAGAGATCGGCCTCACCGTCGTGGCCGAAGCTTCGAACGGGCGCGATGCGCTCGACATCGTGCGCGCCGGGGGCGTCGATGTGATGCTGGTCGACCTGTCGATGCCCGACCAAAGCGGCGTCGAGGTGCTGGCCGCCATCAAGGCACGCGCGCCCGACTTGCCGGTGCTGATCTTGAGCGGGTTTCCTGAACAGCACTACGCGACGACGATGCTCAAGCAGGGGGCTGCCGGCTACCTCAACAAGGACTGCGACCCCGAGGAAATCGCCAAGGCGATCCGCACTGTGTTTCGCGGTCGCAAGTACATCACCTCGGGCGTGGCCGAGTTGCTGGCCGACGGGCTGGCGGGCGGCGGCGAGAAGATGCCTCATGAGTTGCTTTCCGAACGCGAACTGCAGGTCTTTCTGAGGCTGGCGAAGGGCGAAGCCATCGGCACCATGGCCATCAGCATGTCCTTGAGCGTGAAGACGGTGAGCACCTACCGCACCCGCGTGATGGAAAAGATGAAGCTCGAATCGAACAGCGACCTGACGTACTACGCGCTGAAGGCGGGCTTGATTCAGTAGAACCACTGGCATGCGCCAGTGTGTGTCCGTTCAGGACAGGGCACTGAAGCTGCTGTTGCCCGAATCGCCCGTCGACAGGCGCATGCAATAAGCCATCAAGGCATCGATTTCGTTGGACTTGTCGAACACCCGGTCGGCACCGAGTTCGATGCACTTGCGCCGCATGTCGGAGGTGGCGTAGTTGCTGAGCACCACCAGCTTGGTCGGCTTCTCGTGCTGGCGTGCCGCCTTCAGCACACCGAGCCCGGAGCCCTGGGCCAGGAACACGTCGACGATCATCAGATCGCAGGCGTTGGTGTTGGTCGACAGCCACTGCACCGCGGTGTTCTCGTCGGCAGCGGTGCCGACGATGTCCACGCTCACCAACTCCTCCAGCGCAGCGATCAGGTTTTCGCGGATGACCGGGCTGTCTTCGACGATGTAGGTTTTCAAGTGTCCCATGCGTGCGGCGTGGCGATGAGGGTGCGGGTACGGGTGCAGTGTGTTGCAGAAGGGAGTAAGCAAAAGCCACAACGAAATTTGTGTGTGGAATCTAGCTTTATTTTCGCCGCCCGCCGTCGGGGGTTTTGCCGTCAAAACCACGCAGTGCCCGTCAGATGATTCCTACACGTCGAGCAAGGCGGCATCGATCGGAACCTCGCGCTGCCAGCCAGCGGACTCGACGCGGCGCACCAGCACCGACGCCTCCATGCCCAGGTACGCATCGGCCGCGCCGTACCAACTGCCCGACACCGGAGCCGCCTGATCCGGGTCGCGGGCGACGCCGACGCGGATCAATTGGTTGCCGCCGAGCAGGTTGTTGGTCGGATCGAACGGCACCCAGCCGGCGCCCGGCAGGTAGGCCTGCAGCCAGGCGTGCGTGCTGCCTGCGCCCTGGGTGATGCCGGGCGTCTCGGAGGCTTCGGCCGTTGCCTCGGTGTCGAGCGCCGGGTCGTACAGGTAGCCCGACACGAAGCGGGTCGCCACGCCCAGCCGACGCGCCGCTTCCATCATCAGCAGCGAGAAGTCACGGCAGGTGCCGCTGGCCAGCCGCAGCGTGACCAACGGCGTCTGCGTGCCTTCTTCCTCGCGGCTGCGGTAGACCACGCGGTTGCGGATGTGCTCGTTCATCGCGACCAGCATGTCGCGCGTGCGGGTCGGGCCGTCGGTGCGGATGAACTGGCGCGCCCAGGCCATCAACTCGCCCTGCGGGTCTTCGTGATGCGGACGCAGGTACATCTCGAGGTCGAAGCGCTCGTCGGGGCTGTACGCGAACGGAAAAAACTCGCCCGCCTTCGACACCGGCAGTTCCAGGTTGTTGGTGTGTGCATGCTCGATGGTGAACGAGCAGACGATGCGCAACTCGAGCGCCGAGGTGAGCGGCTGCACCAGCGCCACCGAGTTGGAGTGCGGGTCCTGGATCATCCGCACGATGGCTTCCGGGCTGACCCGCAGGTCGGTCGCGAGCACGCGCAAATCGTGGCTGTCGCGCGGTCGGAACATCACGCGGTGCTCGCCGAAGCTCACCGGCTCCTTGTAGCGGTAGACCGTGGTGTGCGTGATGTCGTACTGGATCGACATGGCGGCAACTCGTTCAGCGTTGCCTCAGATGTCGAGCAGCTCGACCTCGAACATCAGCGCCGCACTCGGCGGGATGACGCCACCCGCGCCCCGCGCGCCGTAGCCCAGCTCGGGCGGGATCACGAGCACCCGTGTGCCGCCGACCCGCATGCCCACCACCCCTTCGTCCCAGCCCTTGATGACTTGCCCGGCACCGAGGTAGAACTTGAAGGCGTCGCCGCGGTCCTTGCTGCTGTCGAACTTGGCGCCCTTGACGCCGTTGCTGTACAGCCAGCCGGTGTAGTGCACGCTGACGTGCTGGCCCGACACAGCCTCTTCGCCCGTGCCGTCGATCGTGTCTTCAAATTGCAGTCCGGAAGAGGTGGTTTGCATGATCTGTCCTTTCGGGTGGAAACCGAGGCGCACGACGGCACGCCTTCAAAGTTCACATCCTATCGAGTTTGCGAGAAACCCTGGTCAGCCGGGCAGCCGGCGCTCAATCGGACACGAAGCGATAGCCGATGCCGGTTTCTGTGATCAGGTGCTTCGGGCGGGCCGGGTCGGCTTCGAGCTTCTGGCGCAGGTGGCCCATGTAGATGCGCAGGTAGTGGTTGTGCTCTGCGGCACCCGGCCCCCACACCTCGCGCAGCAACTGCCGCTGCGTCAGCACCTTGCCTTCGTGGGACACCAGCAGCGCGGCCAGCTTGTATTCGACCGGTGTCAGGTGCACGTGTTCGCCTGCGCGGGTGACACGCCGGTCGACCAGGTTGAACTCGACCTCGCCGAAGCGCACCGTGGTGGTCGGTGAGTCGCCTGCGGTCGCCCGGCGGCGCAAAGCCGCGCGCACGCGGGCCATCAACTCGCCGACACCGAAGGGCTTGGTCAGGTAGTCGTCGGCACCGGCATCGAGCGCAGCCACCTTGTCGTCTTCGGCCACCCGCGCCGACAGCACGATCACCGGCAGCGTGCTCCAGCCGCGCAGGTCGCGGATCAGGTCGAGCCCGTCGCCGTCGGGAATACCGCACCGTGGGCAGGCGGCGTGCGGTTGACGGCACCGATGCGCCCGCCGTGCGCCTGCACGATGGCGCGGCAGATCGCAAGGCCCAAGCCCACGCCCGGCGTGCTCGATTCCTTCTCGCCGCGGGTGAACTTGTCGAACAGCCGTTGGCTCGCGTCGTCGGCAAGGTTGCCGGGCTCGCTGCCTGTGCTGATGCCGATCGGCAGGCCGGGCCCGCTGTCGCTGATCTCGACTGCGATCTGCCCGCCTTCGTGCGTGGCGCTCAACGTGATCGGCGTGCCGCTCGGCGCCCCCGGGTTCAACAGGCTGGCCCGACCGGTGTCGGTGCTGACGGCGATCGCGGTGCCCAGCAGCACCAGCAGCGGGGTCATCAGGATCGCGATCGCGACCAGCTTCATCTCGGTCGGCTCGATCTTCTTGCCCAGGTATTCGGGGGTGCGGCCGATCATCAAGCCGGCCAAGAAGACCGCGAGCACCGCGAAGATCAGCATGCCGTAGAGGCCCGATCCGACGCCGCCGAACACCACCTCGCCCAACTGCATCAGCAGCAGCGGCACCGCGCCGCCCAGCGGCGTGAACGAGCCGTGCATGCCGTTGACCGCACCGCACGAGGCCGCAGTGGTGACGGCCGCGAACAGCGCACTGGCGGCGATGCCGAAGCGACTTTCCTTGCCTTCCATGTTGCCGCCGCTTTGCAGCACGCTCACCGACTGATCCACCCCGAGCGCTGCGAGCTTCGGGTTGCCGCTCTGCTCGGCGGCCATGATGGCAACCACCGCTGCGACGAAGATCACCGTCATCGCGATCAGCAGCGCCCAGCCTTGGCGCCTGTCGCCCACCATCTGGCCGAACGCGAGGCACAGGCCCGCCGGGATCACGAAGATCGCCAGCATCTGCAACACGTTGGTCCACGGCGTCGGGTTCTCGAACGGGTGGGCCGAATTGGCGTTGAGGAAGCCGCCGCCATTGGTGCAAATCAGCTTGATCGCCTCCTGCGATGCGATCGGGCCCATCGGCAGAATTTGTGAGGTGGCGATTTTGGCGACGGACGTCGGCTGGCCATTGGCGCCAACCGGGCCGGCTTCGGTGTAAGCAACGGGCTCTGTCAGCGCGACCTCGGTGTACGGCTTGACGTTTTGCAGCACGCCCTGGCTGCTCAGCACGACCGCGAACACCAGGCTCAAGGGCAGCAGCACGTACAGAGTGATGCGGGTGACATCGACCCAGAAGTTGCCGATCGTTGCGGCGCCGCTTTTGGGTTGTCCGCGCGCGAAGCCGCGGATCAGCGCGACCGCGACCGCGATGCCGGTGGCTGCGGACAGAAAGTTCTGCACCGCCAGCCCCAGCATCTGCACCGCGTAGCCCATCGCGACCTCACCGCTGTAGCCCTGCCAGTTGGTGTTGGTGACGAAGCTGATGGCGGTGTTGAAGGCCGAGTCGGGGGCGATGCCCAGCAGACCTTGCGGGTTCAGCGGCAGCCCGCCTTGCAGCCGCTGCAATCCGTAGACGACGATGACACCGATCACGTTGAAGACGAGCAGCGCAACCGCATAGTCGCGCCAACCTTGCTCTTGCTCGGGGCGGGTACCGCAAGCGCGCAGCAGTGCGCTGTCCAGACGCTGGGTCCGAATCAGCCTGCCTTCGGCGATGGCTGCGAGCCAGCGTCCCATCGGCACCGCGAGCCCCAGCACCACAGCCACGTAGGCGACCAACAGAATTGCCATCTGCGGGGTCATCAGCGCGGTCATGGTCGCTGGACCTCGGAACCCGCAGTCAGATGCATGCAAACGGCGACCAACGCGCCGATGCCTGCACAGAGCACAGCGAAGAGCGAAATCCACATGATGTCCATCACGTCCCCTCTGAATGGCAATGCGCCAGAGCGTAGGGAAGGGCGTGACTAAACGGCCTAAAAAGGCAGCCTGCTGGCGTAAACGCCGTGTAAACGCCGGGCAGCACGCTTGCCCGAGGCGAGCGGGATCAAGCGGGTCGTCTGGTCGTCTCGAGCGGTACGGGGTCGGGCGCCACAGGCCCGTACAGCAGCGCCGAGAACAGCGCAAACAGCAAGGCGGTGTTGGAGCGCCACAGGTACGACTCGGCGAGGCAGATCGTGAAGAAAAACAACGGCAAGCCGAGTCGCAGCGCGCCGAGGCCGTCGGGTCGGCGGCGGTTCAACCACGGCGGCGCGAACCACACCGCGAGCAGCAGCGCGCCACCCCACAAGCCGGTGGTGGCCGCGGTGAACAGCAACTGGTTGTGCGGGTTGCGCGGGGTGTCCCAGGCCGGCGAGCGGCGCGCGTTCATCTCCTTGTAGGCGCTGACAAAATCTCCGGCGCCGACGCCGAACCACGGTTGCTCGGCAATGATGTGCAGCGTGTTGACCGCCATGGTGTAGCGCAGCGGCACCGACATGTTGACTGCGCCGTCGAGGTTGCGCGCCTCGGCGAAACCGTCGACCACACGCTGGCGGGTGGTCGCGTCGCTGATCGCGTACAGCCCGCTCGCCGTGCCGACCAGCACGACCGCAGCGCCTGCCACTGCCCACGCGCGATGCCGCGCGAGCGTTTGCAAGGTCAACACCGCCATCATCAGCGAGAAGCCGAGCATGCCGGTGCGGCTGCCGGAGAAGCTCAGCGCGACGAGGGTGGCCAGCCAGCTCGACGCCCAGGCCAGCGCCGCGACGCGCCGACCGGCCTGGCCACTGAGCAGCGCCTGCCAGGCGGCGATGTACCCCGCGAAGGCGAGGGTCGGGCCGAACAGGATGCGGTCGACGAACGGCGCGGTCTCCATCGCGTCCTTGGCGGCGCGCAAACCGGCGGGCCAGTGCGGGTAGCGATTCAACTGCAGCCAGTTGTAGCCGGCAAGCAGTTCGCACAGCAGCACCCCGGCGGCGAATGCGACCAGATAGCGCGATGTGTGTTCGCGTTGCGCCACCGTGAAGTAGACCGCCGCCAGCAAGAAGAACAGGTGACGCGACACCATGCTGCGCCCGCCTGCTAGGTCTTGCGTCCAGAGCAGCGAGACGACGATCCAGGCGAAATACGCTTGAAAGATCCAGAACACCGGGTTGCTTCGCAAGGCCTGCCATTTTTCGTGCAGCCGACCATCGACGGCCCACAGCATGAGCATCACCGCCGACAGCACGTAGGCCGGTGCGATCTGCGTCGGGATCAGGAAAAACAGCATCCCGAGCAACGCCGAGTTGATCGCGGGAATGCGCTGTTGAATCGATTGAATGCTCATGCCTGAAGCACCCCGACCCGATCGAACACCGCACGCATGTCGGTGCGCTCGCGGGCCGACTTGAAGCGGGTGCGCTCCCAGCCGAAGGCGACGACTTCGGTTTGCGCGGCGCACAGTTGGCGGGCGAACAGCAGCGCCGTCGAACGCACGCCGACGACTGCGCTGTAGGGCGTGTGACCGAGCCAGACTTCGAGCGGTTCGTCGAGATCGAGCAGTTGGTAGTCGGGCTGAAACAGCTCGCGCTGCGGGTCTTTCGGATGGCACTTGTAGTCGATCTGCGCAATCGCTTTCGAGGTCAGCCACTGCCTGATCTGCTGCGCCACCGCATCGCGGTCGACGGCGCTCATCAGACCGGCGCCGACCAGCGGTTGTCCGATCACCAGCGCCCGCGAAGGCAAGACCGCGTCCGCCTCGCTCGGCGCACGCTGCGACAGCGGTGCCAGCACCACGACCTTCGCCGGGTCGTACTCGTGCGGCCAGCCGGACAGCACATAGATGCGATCACAAAACGATGCGTCGGAGCCGATGCGGTCACCCGAAAACAGCCAGTAGTCCAGCTCGGGCGACACCACGCGGCGCAGCTTGCGAAACCACGGCGAGACACGTCGGACCCCCGACAGCGGGTAGCGGCGGATGCTGATCAGCCCGTCGGGCAGGATGCGTCCGCGCACCACGCTGGCGCCGCAGCGCGCCGGCAACGCACGCACAAAGTAGTTGATCGCCTCGGTGTCGAACACCGCGCTGTGCAGGTGCAGCGTGTCGCAGCGGCCGATCAGCCCGACCACCAGATCGATGTTGGCGAGCAGCCGACGGTGACCTCCGAACCAGCCGGGCAGCGGTTCCCGCCGCGGCCACGGCAGGCAACTGCTGGCGTCCCAGTCAGCCGCTCGCACCTGCGCACCGATGCCCGGTTGGTACCACAGCAGCACCTGCCGCGAGCCGGCCTCGTGCGTGCACGCAATCTGCAGTGCGGCCAGCAACTGCAACGGCGAGGCGACGAAATAGACCGCCACCGTGCTCATCGGGCGACCTCTGCCGTGCCATGCGGCAAGGCCATCATGCGCAGCGCCTCGGCAAACACCCGATCGACCTCGAGCGCGCGCATGCAGTCGTAGCGGCCCTGGCAGGTCGGGTTGCGCCGACACGGCGAACACGCAAGTTGCTGATACATCACGCTGCTGCGCGGCGCCCCGGCGTCGAGGTAGGGGCAGGTCGATCCGAACAGCGCGACCGTCGGGATGTTCAACGCGCTGCCCATGTGGGTCAGGCCGGTGTCGACGCCGACCAGCAGCGCCGCTTCGGCGATGACCGCGACGCTCTCGTCGAGCTTCAGGCGTCCCGCCAGGTTGACGATGCCCGGCACGCTGGCGGAGATGCGCGCCGCCGCCTCGCGATCGGTCGGCCCGCCGAGCAGCACCGGCACCAGCCCGGCCTCACGGCAACGCAGCGCGAGCGCAATCCAGCGGTCCTCGAACCAGTGTTTTTGCGGCCGCGTGGTGAAGGGGCAGAGCACCGCGAAGTGGCCAGCGGGGGCATTCGACACGCCCGCACCCAACGCGCTGCGGGCGGTTTCGCGCGCTGCAGCACCGATCGCCAGATCGGGCCGAAACGCGTCGTCGGGTGCGCCGAAATGGCTTGCGAGTAGGCGGTACTCGGAGCCCATGCGTCGCGGCTGGCCGGCTTCGTCGGGGCGATTGACCCGCTCGGTCGCCAGTTGCTGGCTGCCCTCGCGGCCGATCAGGCTGATGCGCCGGGGCGCGCCACTGAGCCAGCTCCACAGCGCGCTTTTCAGCAGCCCCTGCGTGTCGAGCGCGATGTCGAAGCGGCTGGCGCGCAAGCGGCGCCGAAACTCGAGA
>JANMTL010000020.1:0-2077 GCA_031390425.1 Rhizobacter sp. | reverse complement strand
TCGGTGAAGGCGTAGGCCGATCTGAGCGCCTGCACGCTGGGGTAGGCCAGCGCCACGCCATTGCGACGCGCCAGTTCGAAGATCAGCTCTGGCTCCAGCGAGCCTTCGATGTGGATGTGCAGTTCGGCCTTGGGGCAAGCGCGCAGCAGGTCGAAAAGGCGGTGGCGCTCGGTAAGGGTAAGGGTCATGGGGTGGCGTTGGCGTGGGAATCGAGCCCGCACTGTAGCCAGTCTGAAAAGAACTGTTACGCGTGGCGGCGCTCAAGCGCCGGCGGCAGGCGCCGATAACAGGGTGTGAAGCGGCTCTCCTGGTAATCCGAGGCGCCGACTTCGCGGCGGCAGCAGCGGTCTGCGCCGTCCGTGTCCACCGCCGAGGCCAGCCGATGCTTACCTACAGCCACCGAACCCGACACCCGCGAGCGCCGAAGCGTACCGACGCGGGCTTCACGCTGGTCGAACTGATGATCGCGCTGGCCATCGTCGGCATCCTGGCGGCTGTAGCCTCCCCGGCCTACACCGGAAGCGTGCGCAAAGGCCGCCGCGCCGACGCTGCCGACGGCGCTGCCGCGGTGTTGCAGGCGCAGGAGCGTTGGCGCGCCAACAACGCCACCTACAGCGCCGCCATGGCCAGCATCAACGTGTCGTCGACCAGCGCCAACGGCTACTACACCATGGCCTTGTCCGGCAATACCGCAACGGCCTACACCCTGACCTTCACCCCGGTCGCTGGCAAGGGCCAGACCAACGACACCGGCTGCACCGCGATGACGGTGGCCGTGGCCAGCGGCAGCCCGACCTACGCGCCGTCGACCTGCTGGAGCAGATGATGCGATCCATCCCGACACGCGGCTTCACCATCATCGAGTTGATGATCACGGTGGCCGTCGGTGCCATCCTGATCGCCACCGCCGTGCCGTCGTTCACGGAGTCGATTGCGCGCGCCCGGCTCGAAGGCGCGGTCAACGAGCTCAGCGTCGACTTGCAGTACACGCGCAGCGAAGCCATCCGGCGCCGCACCGTCGCCGCGTTGACCACCGACAACGCCGGCACCACGTACACGCTGACCTACCTCGATGCCAGCACCGCCTCCAATGTCACCTTCAAGACCGTGACCTTGCCGATCAACGTGACTCTGACCTCCAATGCGGCGGTGCAGTTCAGCTCGCTGCGCGGTCTGGCGGCGGCGCAGACCATCGAAGCCAGCAGCGCCAACACCACCTCCACGCTGCGCGTGCTGACCAACGCCACCGGGCGGGTCCAGCTGTGCTCGCCGAGCGCCAGCTTCGGGGGCTATCCGTCATGCTGAATACCGCTCACCAGCGGACATCGCGTCGCCAACCCGGCGCGCGTGCACGCGGCCTGTCGCTGATCGAATTGCTGGTCGGCATGGTCGTCGGCCTGTTCATCGTCGGCGGCGCGCTGACGCTGTTCGTGCGCAACGTCGTCGGCTCGCGCCAGTTGCTGACCGAGACCCGCCTGAACCAGGATCTGCGATCGGCGATGGACCTGGTGACGCGCGACCTGCGCCGCGCCGGCTACTGGGGCAATGCCATCAACGGCACCATTGCCATCGGCACCACGGCCGTCACCGCCGCCAACCCGTACAGCACCGTGACGAGCTCGGGTTCGGAGGTGACCTACGATTTCTCGACCGACTTGGTCGAGAACAACGCCCTGAATGCCTCCGGCGACGAACAGTTCGGCGCGCGCCTGAACGGCGCTGCGATCCAGTTGCAGACCAGCAGCGGCACCTGGACCGACATCACCGACCCGCGGTCGCTGACCATCACCGCCTTCACGATCACGCCGACGAACACCGTCCTCGACCTGGGCACGTTCTGCGTCAAGACCTGCGCCGCGGGGTCCCCGGGCTGCCCGACCGTGACGGTGCGCAGCTTCTCCATCGCGGTCACCGGGCAGTCGGTGCGTGACGCCAATGTGCAGCGCAGCCTGCGCTCGATCGTGCGCCCGCGCAACGACACGCTGGCCGGGGTTTGTCCGACATGAAGGGCCCGACCATGCAGCATCGCTACGCTCCTGCCCCGCGCCACCAGCGCGGCATCGGCACCCTGGCCGTC
>JANMTL010000025.1:0-16363 GCA_031390425.1 Rhizobacter sp. | reverse complement strand
CCCCACCAGCGGCAACGTGCCGTGGCGAGACATCGAGGCGCTGTTTGCCGAGTTGGGCGCCGAGATCAGCGAGCAGGAAGGCAGTCGCGTCGCCGTGGTCTTGTTCGAGGAGGTTCGGGTGTTTCACCGACCCCATCCGTCTCCGCACACGGACAAGGGCGCGATCGCCAGCATTCGCAAGTGGTTGGAGCAGCACGGAGTCGAGCCATGAACACCATGACCGTGGACGGGTACCACGCCAAGATCGAATACGACGACGACCTGGAACTGTTTCGGGGCGAGATTCTCGGCCTCAGCGGTGGGGCCGACTTCTACGGCAAGAACCCGAAGGAGTTACGCGCCGAGTTCAAGAAATCCCTCCAGGTGTTTCTTGACGTGTGCGAGGAAAAGGGCATCGCGCCTCGCCGCCATTTTTCTGGCAAATTCAACCTACGCATTCCGCCCGAGCTGCACGAGAAGCTGGCGATCGAAGCGCAGGCGCAAGGCAAAAGCATCAACACGCTGGCTCAAGAGGCCTTGCAAGAGCGGGTCGCGTCTTCATGACCTTCATCGACCAACTGCTCGCCGCCGAGTCACAGAACAACTCCCTGCTCTGCATCGGCCTCGACCCCGAACCGTCGAAGTTCCCTGGCGCATGGAAGGGCGATGCCGGCCGCCTCTACGATTTCTGCGCGGCGATCGTCCATGCGACGAAAGACCTGGCGATCGCGTTCAAGCCGCAGATTGCGTATTTCGCGGCGCACCGCGCCGAGGACCAGTTGGAGGCGCTGATTGCGCACATCCATGCGGTCGCACCGGCCGTGCCGGTGATCCTCGACGCGAAGCGTGGCGACATCGGCAGCACCGCGCAGCAGTACGCCCGCGAGGCGTTCGAGCGCTACCGGGCCGATGCGGTCACGCTGTCGCCGTTCATGGGGCACGACTCGATCGAACCCTATCTCGATTACGCCGACAAGGGCTTGATCCTGCTGTGTCGCACGTCGAACCCCGGTGGGTCGGATCTGCAGGCGCAGCGCATCGTCGGCGCCGACGGCGGACCCGGTGACCTGCTGTACGAACACATCGCCCGGCTCGCGCAAGGCCCGTGGAACCGCACCGGCCAGCTGGGTCTGGTGGTCGGCGCGACCTTTCCGGACGAGATCGAGCGCGTGCGCGAACTGGCGCCGACGCTGCCGCTGCTGATTCCGGGTGTCGGCGCGCAGGGCGGAGATGCGGCGGCGACGGTGCGCGCGGGCTGGCGCTCTGAGGCCGGCCGAACGACCGGGCCGATCGCCGTCAACTCGTCTCGCGCGGTGCTGTATGCGAGTGCGGGGGATGATTTCGCCGAAGCGGCTCGGCGGGTGGCCGAGGCAACGCGGCAGCAACTGAACGCGGCGCGCCACAAGATTTAACTCCCTCTCCCGCTGGGAGAGGGCGAGGGCGTAACAACTACTGCCTGCTTGCAAACTGGCAGGGCGCTCAATCCAGACTGACCTCGGCGCGCACCACCCCCGCGCGATCGGCCCGCGCTGTCACCGCCAGCCGGGTGCCTTTCGGCGCGCGCACCACCCATTCGCCGACCGCCCGATCGGCCGTCGCGTTGTGGGCGCCGTGGTGACCGAGCAGCGACTGCGGCGGCGCATGCCCTTCGAGCTGCGGCCCCTCGTATCGCGGCTTGCCGCTGACCAGCGAGACCGCAAGGTCGGGGGCGCCGTCGACGCTGGGCAGATGAATCTCGAACATGACGCCGCGCACCACCTTGCGCGTCAGCGCGCGCTTGCTGATGTAGCTCGGCAGCCAGCCGCTGTTGGCGACCGCGAGCCGCACGCGCCAGGTGTCGGGGCCGAGCGCGCGCACCTCGGTGCGCAACAGCTCCAGCTTCGGCAGGCTCAGCGCCACCTGCGTCATCCAGGCGGGAAAGCGCGCGGCCTCGCGTTCGCGCAGGTGCGGCGGCGGGTTGCGCCAGTAGTTCTGGTGGTCCCAGCCGCCGATCTCGATCGCGCCGAGCTGCGGGTGGTGGAACGGCCGCCACGGCGCGTAGGCCTGGCCGCCGCACTGCTCGTCGCTCCATTTCAGCAGCTTCAGGTCGTCGGCGGCCGGGTGCTCGCGGTACCACTCGATCCAGGGGTAGCCGGTGATGCCGGCCTCGGCATTCGGTGACCAGATCTCGACCGTCCAGAACAGCAGCCCCAGGTGCTCGTAGGCCCAGTCTTGCGTGCCGGTGATGATCTCCTTCGGGTGGTACGTGAACTCGTGCCACGCGCTCACCGCCGGGTAGCCGGTCAGCTTGGCGCCGAGCGCGCTGAAGCGCTTGAACGACCACAAATCCTCGGGAATCATGTCGTCGTCGCTGTGCGTGCCCATCGGCCGAAGGATCACGCCGCTGTGCGTGTGGAAGCTGATCACCGCGCCGATGTTCGGATGCGCCGTAATGAAGTCGACCATCGCGCGCACCTCAGGCTCGCTGGCCGGGTACGGTCCGGCGCCGAGTTGCTCGAACTCCTGGCGCCACTGCGACGGGAAGTTGCGGTTCAAATCCAGCCCCTCGACGTCGGGGTTCACCTGCACCGTCAACCCGTCGTAGTGCTGCAGCGTGCCTTCCGGGATCACGCGGTAGTAGCTGCCGCCGAACTCGCCGGGTTCGCGCGCCACCATCATCCGCGGGTCGATGTCGCTGCATTTGTAGCCGCCGTGCGGGTCGGGGATGCGCATCATCAGCACCCGGCCGTCGCCGTCGACGTCCTCGACCGTCAGGCCGTCGACCGCGGCTTCTTGATACGGATAGCGGCGCGTCGACGAGCGAATGTGGCGCGGCCGGTCGGCCAGCGCCAACTCGGCGCCGTCGGGGTTCAGTCGCGGGCACAGGTAGACGACGCGGGTGTCGAGCAGGTGCGTGATCTGCCGTCCTTCTTGAGTTGAGCTGCCGTAGCCGCTGACCAGTTGATGCAGGTAGTACAGACAGGCCGTGCTGGCCGTCAACTCGGCCGCATGGATGTTGCCGTCGGCCCAAAAGGCCGGCTTGTCGGTGTCGAAGCCGGTGCCAGACTGCGTCACCGCGGCGACCCAGATGTCGCGGCCCTCGTGACTTTTGCCGATCGAGACCACCGACACCAGCTCGGGGCGCGCTGCGGCGTAGTCGGCCAGCAACTGCGTCAGCGCGTCGTGGCGGTAGAAGGTGTCGAAACGGGGGACGGGGATAGCGCTCATCGTGGATGACTGCAAAATGCCGACAGATCAGTATCGATCACGTGGTACCACCGTCAAGCGTCGAGTCGCTTCTATGCTTGCATTGTTCCTGCCCATGCTGACCTTTTGCGATGAACTGGCGGACTAGTCGCTGGAGCTTACTCACCGTGCTGGCCATGGTCCTGTTGACTGGAAGTGCGGCCGCCGCATGGTGGGCGTTGCATCTGGCAGGCCGAACACCGGGTGAGTTGCTGGACTACGCCGATGTGCGCATGGAGGGCCACCCGCGCGTGGAGGCTCTGGTTCATCCCTTCGCGGCGGCCTTGCGTGCCTGGTTCGACGCTCCATCCTTGTCATATCGTGCGCGGTTGCCGTTCACAGTGGCGCCACCCCCGCCAAGGCGTGGTCCGGCAGACATTCGGCCCGCCGATCCACCGCCGCGCGGCGCACAGGTGTGGCGGGTCGGTCCGGCTGGACCGCTGACGCACATTGCAGACGCGGCCCGATTGGCGAAATCGGGCGATGTAGTCGAGATTGAGGCGGGCGATTACCGGCAGGACGTCGCGCTGTGGGAGCAAAAGCGCTTGACCATCCGGGGCGTCAACGGCGCAGCGCGGCTGTTCGCCGATGGCCGCGACATGGAGGGCAAGGCCATCTGGGTCATCCGCCATGGCGACTTCGAGATCTCCAACATCGACTTCATCGGTGCGAAGGTCGACGACGGCAACGGCGCCGGCATCCGCTTCGAGGGGGGGCACTTGCGCGTGCGAGACTGCTTGTTCTGGGGCAACCAGATGGGTCTGATGACCGGTGGCGCCGACACCGATGCCCAGGCCACGGTGCTGATCGAGGGCAGCGAATTCGCCTACAGCCATGTCGATGGCAAGTGGGGCCACAACCTGTACGTCGGCACGCTGGATCGGTTGACCGTTACCGGCAGCTATTTCCACCACGCCGGCGTGGGGCACCTGCTCAAGAGCCGCGCCCGCGTGAACAACATCCTCTACAACCGACTCACCGACGAGGCTGGTGGCAGAGCCAGCTATGAGCTGGAGTTTCCCAACGGCGGTGTGGCGCGGGTGGTGGGTAACGTGATCCAGCAGCAGCAAGGTACGGAGAACTCCGTGATGGTTTCCTTCGGTGCCGAGGGCTACAAGTGGCCGGTCAATACGCTCGTTCTGGGCAGCAACACGCTGGTCAACGACCATTCACAGGGTGGCACGTTTGTCCGTGTGGCGCCTGGCGCGGACCGAGTGGTCACTGCCAACAACATGCTCGTCGGGCTCGGGCGCTATCAGGTCAAGGACGCCCTCATGACTTACAACGACCAGCATTCCGACTGGGAAGCGTTCTCGATACCTGCTCGTCAGGACTTCCGGTTGCGTTCGCCGGGCACTGCCCTGACCTATCGGCGCCTGGTTGATTCCGAATTGGTACGCCGACTCGAGCCGCGCGCGCAGTATGTTCATCCGCGAATCCTGTTGCCGTTGCAGGTTCCGCCACAGCTCGTGGGGGCCGACCAGCGACCTGGTTCGTAAGCGGCAATGAAGGCGCCGGCCGTTTTCACTCGAAGCCTGCTTGCCCATTTACAAACACCCGCAGCTGTCCGGGGTTGAATGCCTGCCACAACTCGTCGCGCGTCAGCGGCTGGGTGGCGATCAGCGCCACGCGGTCGCCGGGCGAGGTCAGGGTGCCGAAATCGACGCTGAGGTCGTCGTCGGCCAGGTGCGCGGCGCCGAACGGATGGCGGCGTTCCAGCCAGTGCAGTTGGGTGCTGCAATGGGCCCACAGTGCTTCGCCCTGGCTGAGCATGAAGTTGAAGCTGCCGTGCGCGGCGACCTGCGGCACCAACTCGCGCAAGGTGGCGGTCAGCTCGGCCACCGACGGCAGGCTGGCGTGCGCCTTGGACAGCTCTTGCATCAGCCAGCAGAACGCGCGCTCGCTGTCGGTGTCGCCGACCGGGTGGAACGACGCATGCAGTCGCGGCGCATAGCCTTTCAGATCGCCGTTGTGCGCGAACGCCCAGTAACGGCCCCACAACTCGCGCACGAACGGGTGGGTGTTCTCGAGCGCGATGCGGCCCTGCGTCGCCTTGCGGATGTGCGCGATCACGTGGGTCGATCGGATCGGGTAGCGCCGCACCATCTCGGCCACCGGCGAGTGCCGCGCGCTCTGCGCATCGACGAACAGCCGCAGCCCGGCGCCCTCGAAGAACGCGATGCCGAAGCCGTCTTGGTGCTCCTCGGCGCGGGTTGCGAAACCGGTGAAGCTGAACACGATGTCGGTCGGCGTGTTGCCGTTCATCCCGAGCAGTTGGCACATCTGAGGCTTCTGTTGAAATCGTTTCAGTTGTGCACGAACAGCATCCGCAGCCAGCTCTTCGGGGTCAGCAGGCTGCTCGGCAGGTGCGTCTCTTCGAGCAGACCGGTCATGCGGCGCAGGCGGCTCGGGCTGCGCTTGGCGCTCCACACCACCAGCTCGACCAGCCACGGGTGCGCGTTGACGATGTTGGCCTTGTCGTACATCGCGTAGCGTGGCTGCAGCGCCCGCACGCGCTGCTCGTAGGTGCTGCGCACCTGCGCTTCGGTCCAGTCGCGGCGGCGTCCCTCGATCAGCGTGTCGGCGGCACCGATGCCGGTTTCCAGCGCCTTGCCGATGCCCTCGCCGGTGAACGCGTAGGTGGTGCCGGCGGCTTCGCCGGTCACCATCAGACCCGGCCGCGACAGTCGGGCACCGGCCAGCGAGCAGCGCAGCGGCGCGCCCTTCAACTCGCCGACCCAGATGCCGTCGGCCAACAATTCGCGCGCTGGGGCGTGGACGCGCGTGAACTCGTCGAACATCGTGCGCAGGTTGACGTCCTGCATCGTCCGGCCCGATTCACTGCCCATCGCATGGCTGTGCGCCACGCCGACGCCGATGTTGAAGACGCCGTCGGGGCACGGAAAAATCCAGCCGTAGCCGCGCTTCATCCGCGGGTGCCACACCACCTCCAGCTCGGTGATCCGGTCGACCATCGCGGGATTTTTCACGTAGCCGCGTAACGCGACGCCGGTCGGCGTGCGGCGTTCGCACATGCCGGCCGCCAGCAGCGCCTGCGGGGGCGCGCCGCTGGCAATCAGCAGCCAAGGCGCGCGCAGCTCGTGCGTCACGTCGCCGGAACGCAGTTGCGCGCCGACCACCCGCCGCGTGTCGCCATCGCCGTCTTCCAGCACGCCGACAAAGCGCACCGGCGCAACCATCCGCGCGCCGGCCTCGACCGCCGCGGTGCACAGCAGCAGGTCGAGCTCGCGGCGCGGCAGCACCGCCAGCGTGCCCGGCACATCGATGCGCCCGCCGCGCGGGCCGATCACGCCGACGTGTTTCGCCAGGCGCGCCCGTGCCAGCACCGCATCGAGCAGGCCGAGCCGACGCAGCGCATGGTGCGCATCGGGGATCAGCCCGTCGCCGCAGACCTTGTCGCGCGGGAACGCGTGCTGATCGACCAGCACCACGTCGAACCCGGCACGCGCCAGCGTGATGGCCGCCGCGCTGCCGGCCGGGCCGGCGCCCACGACGATCACCTCGCAGTGCGTCGGCAGGTCGGAGGCAGGGCGGTTCAGCGTGGGGGGCGTCACGGGTGTCGGCAAGGTGGAAAGAGGCGGTTGAACAGCGGGACAATCAGCGGATGAACACCGCCGTCCCGCCTGCCGCATTGTCGCGCTGCCGCCGCTGCTGACATGAAGGTCCTGGTCACCGGCGTCGCCGGCTTCATCGGCATGTTCGTCGCGCAGCGCCTGCTGGCGCGCGGCGACACGGTGGTCGGCATCGACAACCTCAACGACTATTACGACCCGGCGCTCAAAGCCGACCGTCTGGCGCAGTTGGCGAATCAGGCCGAGGCGCCCGCCTTCGCTTTCAATCGCCTGGATCTGGCCGACCGCGACGGCATGGCCGCGCTGTTCCAGCGCGAGCGCTTCGATCGCGTCGTGCACCTCGGCGCGCAGGCCGGCGTGCGCTACTCGCTGACCCACCCGATGGCTTATGTCGACAGCAACCTGGTCGGCTTCGCCCATGTGCTGGAGGGCTGCCGCCACGGCGGCGTCGCGCATCTGGTCTACGCCAGTTCGTCGAGCGTCTACGGCGGCAACGCGAAGCTGCCTTACTGCGAGGCCGACGGGGTCGATCATCCGGTGAGCCTGTACGCCGCGACCAAGCGCGCCAACGAGGCAATGGCGCACAGCTACAGCCACCTGTACCGGTTGCCGACCACCGGCCTGCGCTTTTTCACCGTCTACGGGCCCTGGGGCCGGCCCGACATGGCGCCGTTCTTGTTCGCCGACGCGATGCTGTCGGGCCGCCCGATCCAGGTCTACAACGAAGGCCGGATGACGCGCGACTTCACCTACATCGACGACATCGTCGAAGGCGTGCTGCGCGTGCTCGACAAAGCGGCGACGCCCGATGCGCTGTACGACGCGGCACGGCCCGATCCGTCGACCAGCAACGCGCCATGGCGGCTGTTCAACATCGGCAACAGCACACCGGTGCCGCTGCTCGATTTCATCTGCACCTTGGAGCAAGCATTGGGTGTGAAGGCAGTGCGCGAGATGCGGCCGTTGCAGCCCGGTGATGTGCTGGCCACGCATGCCGATGCCTCGGCGCTCGATGCCTGGGTCGGCTTCAGCCCGTCCACCTCGCTGGCCGACGGCGTTCAGCGCTTCACCGACTGGTTCCGGCCGCACTACCACCCCGACCGCCGCTAGCGAAGGCCCGCGTCCTCGGGGCTCGGGCCCACCAGCGCAAACGCAAAGCGGATGCCCGCAGCACCCGGCTTCGCATGGGCGTACGGCACCTCGATCGTGGCGGGGACGGCCGTGGCCCACTCCGCCCGCAGCGCACGCAGCGCGTCGAAACGCGCTGCGTAGGTCAGCAGCAGCGTCGGGCCGGCGGGCAGCGCCGCGCGATCCAGCGTCGAATGCGCGATGCGCGCCGCAGGAAACCCAAGGCGCATGGATCCGGCCAGGTGCTTGTTGTCGGACACGACCACGGCGGGCTCGAACCCCGCCTGACGCAGCGCCTGGGCCAGGCCCTGGATCGGCAGGTTCTGCTCGCCGATGTGGCCCCGGCGGCCGTCGTACCAGGGGCGCAATGACAGCAGCGTCAGCGACAGCAGGGCCATCACCACCGCCGCCCAGCCCAGCCCCTGCAGGCGCGGGTGGCGCAGCAGTCCGGGCCAGCCGACGAAGAACATCAGCGGCGCGAAGAACAGCAGCGGCTGCAACCAGCGGTCGTTGAAATGCGAGGCGCCACCGATCACCACCGCCGCCACCAGCAGCGCCACCAGCAACATCAAATAGCGAGTGAACAAGCTGTGCATCACCGGGTTTCGCCCGTCGCAGTGCGCCGACAGGCCGCGCCCGAACAGCGCAAGCAGCACCACCCACAGCGGCGCCAGGAACGAGGGCCCAATGCCCGCCAGGCTGAGCAGGCCGCGCGCGATCTGGCCCGCACCGCGTGCGGAGTCGGCCGCCAGCTTGCCTGCGGTGCTGTTGACCGCCTCGCTCAGGTGATCGGCCACCCACAGCGCGTGCGGGGTCACCAACAACCCCACGACCGCGACGCTGAACAGCACCCGCCGATCGAGCAGCACGCGACGCGTGCCCGGCGTCCACAGCAACGCGCTGCCAAAGGCCACGATGAACAGCGCAAAGCTGTACTTCGCGAGCAGCCCGCAGGCGACCGACGCGCCGAGCAGCAGGTACAGCCCGCTGCGCGGACGGCGCAGCAACTCGATGACCAGCGCCAGCGTGGCCGCGGCCGAGGTCGTGACCAGCACCGAGTGCGTCAGGTCGCGCTGCGACTCCCAGACGATCTGCATCAGCAACAGCAGGCAGGCCGACGACAGCGCAGCCAGCTTGGGGTCCAGCAGTCGACGCGCGGCCAGCCAGGTGAAGCTGTAGGTGCCCAGCAGGAGCAGGTTCTTCAGCAGCGCCAGCGCGAAGATCGAGACGCCGAAGACCTGGAAGAACGCCCATTGCAGCCAGGTGTAGAGCGGCGGCTGCGGCCCGTAGCCCCAGCGCAGGTCCTGCGTCCACAGCAGTTGCTCGGCTTCGTCGAGCTCGACGCCTTCGGCGGTCAGCACGCGCATCGTCAGTTGCAGCGCGAAATACAGCAGCAGCCCGCCGAACAGCCAGGCGGCGGGTCCGAGGCGGCTGGCCGAGGTGCCGGTGGCGGAGGCCGAGGATCGAGGCTGCTGCATGTGGCGGCGAAGGATACACAGCCGCAGCGGCGGGCTCCCTAGAATCCGGGACGCGTTCGCCGCGTGGCTCACCGCGCGTTTTTCGCGCTCTCACCCATGTCCACCCCCCTCGTTGCCCAGAGCGCCTTGCATGTCGTTGCGCTGGACGAGGCTGTCGACGTGTCGATCGTGATCCCGGTCTACAACGAGGTCGAGAACCTGCCCGACCTGGTCTCCCGCGTGCACGCGGCACTGGCGCCGACCGGCCGCCGCTTCGAGCTGATCTGCACCGACGACGGCTCACGCGATGGCTCGGATCGCCTGCTGGCGCAACTCGCCGCCGAGCGGCCGTGGCTGAAGCCGGTCTACCTGGCACGCAACTACGGGCAGTCGAGCGCGCTGCAGGCCGGCTTCGACATCGCGCGCGGCCGCTACATCGTCACGCTCGACGCCGATTTGCAGAACGACCCGGCGGACATCCCGGCGCTGATCGAGCGCCTCGACGCCGATCCGGAGGTCGACATGATCTCCGGCTGGCGCCAGCACCGACAGGACGCGGCGGTGTCGCGCAGACTGCCGTCGCTGCTGGCGAACCGGCTGATCTCGGCGGTCACCGGCGTGCACCTGCACGACTACGGCTGCGCGCTGAAAGCCTACCGGCGCGAGATCATCGAGCGCGTGCGCCTGTACGGCGAGCTGCACCGCTTCATCCCGTCGCTGGCGCGCGAGGCCGGTGCGCGCATCGCCGAGGTGCCGGTGCGCCACCACGCGCGCACCAAGGGCATCTCGAAGTACGGCATCGACCGCACCTTCCGGGTGATCCTCGACCTGGTGCTGATCGTGTTCTTCATGCGCTACCACCAGCGACCACTGCACGCCTTCGGCGGGCTCGGGCTGTGGCTGGCGACGCCGGGAGCGGCCATCCTCGGCTACCTCGCGGTGATCAAGTCGATGGGCGAATCGATCGGCGGGCGACCGCTGTTGCTGGCCGGGGTGGTGCTGTTGCTCGTCGGCCTGCAACTGATCGTGGCCGGGCTGATCGGCGAGTTGCTGGTGCGCATCTACCACGAGGGCCGCGGCCGACCGCCCTTTCACACGCGCAACGCGCCGGGCACGTCGGCGTGATGAAACAGCGCGCCCTGCAGGCGCTGCGACTGGTCGGCGCGCCGCTGCTGCTCGGCGCTGTCGTCTGGCTGGCCGGGCCGCGTGCGATCTGGGCGGCGGTGCAGGCCGCCGACGCCGCCTGGCTGCTCGCGGGCCTGGCCAGCGCGGTGCTGGGCAACGCGTCGGCGGCGCTGCGCTGGGCAGAACTGGCGCGCTGGCTCGGCCACCGGGTGCGCGCGCGCTGGGCGCTGGTGGTGTACTTCAAAGCGGTGGCGGTCAATGCATTGCTGCCCGGTGCGGTCGTCGGCGGCGACATGTTCCGCGCCTGGCAACTGCACCGCGACGGCTGCGCCCGCGGCGCCGCCGGCCTGTCGGTGGTGCTCGATCGGTTGAGCGGCCTGTGGATCTTGTTCGCCCTTGGTGCGCTGGCGCTGTTCGCCGGGTTGGGCTCGGCGGAGATGGACACCTTGCGCCGCCTGTTGCAGGTGCCCGCAGCCTGGCCGACAGCGGCGATTGCAGCGCTGTTGGTGGCCGCCCTGTTGTTGCTGCCGCTGGGCGCGCTGATCGCGGTGGCGGCGCTCGCCGGTCACCGCGCGCCGCCCGGCAGCCGCCGCGCGGTGGCGGTCGAGCTGTTGCGACGGCCCGAGGCGCTGGGCCAGTACCTGCGGCAGGCGGCTGCGTCGCTGGTGGTCGGGCTTTTTTCAGTCGGTGCGCTGTACTGCGCGGCGCGCGCCTTCGGCGTCCACTTGCCTGGCTGGCTGGTCGCGGTGACGGCCGCGCCGATTTTTCTGCTGGCCGCACTGCCGGTCAGCTTCGGTGGCTGGGGCACCCGCGAGGCTGCTGCGGTGACCGGCTGGGCCGCGTTCGGTGTGGCTGCGCCGCTGGCCGTCGGCGCGGCGGCGACCGTCGGCATCTATTCGCTGTTGCAGGCGGCGCTCGGCCTGCTGCCGATGCCGTCCGCGCGGCGCTCGGGCGGCGTCGCCGGTGGCGCCTGAGCGCCACCGTTTCGTGATTTGAGGCTGCGTCATTGGAAACATTTCCGCGGGGGTCGACGATGACGGCCGCCGACCCGCCTCATGTCGTGCATTTCGAGACCGGGCGCCATGTGTACGGCGGCGCCCAGCAGGTGCTGTACCTCACCGAGCGCCTGCCCGCACTCGGCGTGCGCAGCACGCTGGTGTGCGCGGCGGGCGGCGAAATGGCGACGAAGGCGCGGGCGGCCGGCACCGATGTGGTCGAGCTGCCGACGATCGGCGACGCCGACCCGTCGATCACCTGGCGCTTCGCTGCGCTGCTGAGGCGGCTGCGCCCCGACCTCGTGCACATCCACAGCCGGCGCGGCGCCGATGTTTGGGGCGGTCTGGGCGCCCGGCTCGCCGGTGTGCCGGCGGTCATGTCGCGTCGCAACGACAACCGCGAAGCGTGGCTCGCGTTGCGCTTGAAGTACCCGCTGTACCGCCACATCGTCGCGGTGGCGCAAGGCGTCAAGGACGTGCTGGTCGAGCAGGGCATTGCCGCAGGCGGCATCACGGTCGTGCACAGCGCAATCGATCCGTCGCTGTTCCAGCGGCCGCGCCCGCGGGCCGAACTGGCGGCGACCTTCGGCCTCGATGCGGCGCAGCCCATCCTCGGCATCGCCGCGCAGTTGATCGATCGCAAAGGCCATGTGTTGTTGTTCGAGGCCTTGCGAATGTTGACGATTCGGCATCCCAGCGTGCAGTTGATCGTGTTCGGGCGCGGTTCGCTGTCCGCTCGCCTGCCGATCGAAGCGGCCGTGCGCGGCTTGCAGCATCGGGTGTGCTTCGCCGGTTATCGCGACGATCTGGCGCAGTGGATCGGCGCGCTCGATCTGCTGGTGCACCCGGCCTACACCGAGGGGCTGGCCAACGTGTGCCTGCAAGCAGCCGCGGCGGGCGTGGCATCGATCGGCACGCGGGTCGGCGGCATCCCCGAAGCAATCGCCCATGGCCGCACCGGGCTGCTGGTGCCGGTCGGTGACGCGGACGCGCTGGCAGCGGCCATCGACCGCTTGTTGACCGACGTCGATCTGCGGCAACGACTGGGGGCCGCGGGCCCCGCCCACGTCGAGTCGGACTTCACCCCGGCCATCATGGCCGCTGGCAACCGCGCCGTGTACCGGCGCGTGCTCGGCCGCTGAAGCCGCACGGTCGAAGCGCCGCGCGCATCGCGCTATAAGACGGGCTGGCCACACCCACCCATGCCATGACCGACATCCTCCGTCTGCCCATCGCGAGCTGGGATCAGCCGTGTTCGCCACAAGACCAGCGCACCGCGACGCAAGCGCTCGAAGACGGCCAGGTGCTGCTGCTGCCGCAACTCGACTTCCCGCTGCTCGCGGCCGAGCGCCATTTCCTGTCCCCGGCGATCGCGGGCGCGGCCAAGAACGTCAGCCGCAACCCGACCGACGGCAGCGTGCGGGGAAGCAGTGCGGCAGGCGCCGAGCTCGGCGTGCTGCGCGGCATGATGGACCGGTACGCGACGGCCAGCCAGGCGCTGCTGCGCCAACTGCTGTCGACGTACGCGACGACGGTACGGGCCGGGCGCACCAGCTTTCGGCCGGTGGAAGTGGCCGGGCGTGTGTCGTCCCGGCGCCAGGACGACACGCGTCTGCACGTCGACAGTTTTCCATCGTCGCCGATCGGCGGTCAGCGCATCCTGCGTCTGTTCACCAATGTGCATCCGCACGGTGGCACCCGCACCTGGCGGCTCGGCGAATCGTTCGAGGAGGTCGCCCGCCGCTACCTGCCGTCGCTGTGCCGCCCGCTGCCGGGCAGTTGCGAGTTGCTGCACCTGTTGCGCATCACCAAGGGCCGCCGCACCGCCTACGACCACTTCATGCTGCAACTGCACGACCGCATGAAGGCGGACACCAAGTACCAGACCCAGGCGGAGCAGCGCACCCACGCGTTCGCGCCCGGTCAGACCTGGCTGGTCTACACCGACCAGGTGTCGCACGCCGCGATGGCCGGGCAGTACGCCTTCGAGCAGACGTTCTACCTGCCCGTCTCAGGCATGGCCGATGCGAGCAAGTCGCCGCTGCGCGTGCTGGAGCGGCTGCTGCGCCGGGAGTTGGTCTGATCGTCAGCGCGGGCGCTGCGGGGCGGGGTCACCGGAGTGCGCCACGCGAGCGCCGGCGACACATCAGATCGCCGCCGCCAGCGCTGCCGCGTCCGCCTTCGCCTGCGCACGCGAAGCGCTGTCGGCCTCGGGGCCGAAGAGCGTTTTCTCCACCGCGAGGGTGTGGATGTCGGTGATGCCGACCATGCGCGCCCACATGGCCAGGTAGGACACCTGGTGATCGAAGTGCGCGGCTGGAAAGTCAGGCCCCAGCGCCACGCCGCGGGCCGCCACCACCACCGCTTTGCGCCCGCCCAGCAGGCCCTGCAGGCCGCGCTCGTCGAAGGTGAACAGCACGTCTTTTTGCGACACCGCGTCGATCAGGTGCTTCAGCCGGTAGGGGATGCCGAAGTTCCACATCGGCACGCTGACCACGATCACATCGGCGCGGTGAAAGCGCTGGCCCAGCGTTTCGATGTCGGCCCACACGCGCAGTTGTTCGGCCGTGCGCGTCTGGCCTTCGAGCGCGGCGTATTTCGCCCCCAACGCATCGCCGTCGAATTCAGGCAGCGGTGTGGCCCACACATCGAGCGTGTCGACGGTGGCCTGCGGGTGGCGCACGCACCAGCCATCGATGAAGGTTCGAGCGACTTCGATCGAGGCAGAACGCTGGTGGCGTGGCGAGCTTTGGATGTGCAGCAGGTGGGACATGACGTGTCGAGTTGGGTTGAAAAAACAGCCGCCCCCCATGCACCCTCTGGCGGGCACGGGAAGCCGACGTGGCGAGGATATTCGACGACATCGAGCAGGCGTGGGGGTGCGTGGGGAGGCCGGCCGATTTCTGCACCGCCCGCAAACCGGATCGAGATGACCGACGGATTGCAGCGACCCTCGTTGTCTTGGCTGAAGTGAGCGTTGTCCGAGACCCCAGTCAGGCGCGGACTCCTCGCCTCAAAGAGAATCATGCCGCCGTGGGCTTGATTCCGCCCAAGCAACCAGCCACTCCTGTCGACTGGCTGGAATTTCTCTCACTCAGCCGTACCCATGTCCGAGCATCCTGCACACATCACCAGAAACAAACTCGCCAAAATCTACGCGGCGGGGATCGCTGTTTTTAGCGGGATTTTTGGCTTCGTCACCCTCTTCGCGATTTTCTTGGCGCACTTGAAGTGAAGCAGCCCTTCTTGTGCGGGTGAGCTGGCGGTACCGTGCTCGCAGGTCCGATCCAACTTGGCGCTACCTCTCACAACGGGCCGGTCACTCCGCCGTCGTTCATGATCACCGGCCCGCGCCAACACAGTCCCGCGGCCGATCGCAACCGGGCGCCGATCCTGGCCGAGTTGCTGCGCGTGTTGCCTGCGTCCGGTCTCGCGCTGGAGGTCGCCAGCGGCACCGGCCAGCAGGCAGCGCACTTCGCGGCGGGCCTGCCCGGCTGGCGCTGGCAGCCGAGCGACGCCGAGCCGCTCACGCTGGTGTCGATCGATGCGTGGTGCGAGGGCCTCGCCAATGTGCGACCCGCGCAGCACCTCGATGTGCTGGCCGCGCCGCAGGCCGCGCATGGCGGCAGCGTGCCCGCACTGGTCGACGCGGTCTACTGCGCCAACCTGCTGCACATCTCGCCGTGGGCAACCTGCGCGGCGCTGATGCAACTGAGCGCGCATCGTCTGAAGCAGCACGGCCTGCTGCTGCTCTACGGCCCCTACCTCGAAGACAACGTGCCGACCGCGCCCGGCAACCTCGCGTTCGACGCCGATCTGCGCGCCCGCGATGCCGCATGGGGACTGCGCCGCCTGACCGACGTGCTGCAACAGGCGCAGGCGGTCGGGCTGCAACTGCGCCAACGGGTGCCGATGCCGGCCAACAACCTGCTGCTCGTGCTCGACCGCGCGGTGTCGACAGCGGGGGCCGACACGCGATGACGATGAAGTACCTGGCCGGTTACGCGCCCGACGTGCTGGCCCGGGTCGGCGAGCTGATCGCGCACGGCCGCCTGGGCGACAGCCTGCGCCAGCGCTATCCCGACGCACACTGCGTGCGCAGCGACCCGGCGCTGTACGACTACGTGATGGACCTGAAGACGCGCTTCATGCGCAGCGCGCCGCCGCTCGCCAAGGTGGCCTACGACAAACGCCTGCAGGTGCTGCACAACGCTTTGGGCACGCACGCCACGCTGTCGCGCGTGCAGGGCAATCGGCTGAAAGCCAAGCGCGAAATTCGCGTGGCCAGCCTGTTCAAGGAGGCGCCGAGCGCGTTTTTGAAGATGATCGTGGTGCACGAGCTGGCGCACCTGAAGGAGCGCGATCACGCCAAGCCGTTCTATGCGCTGTGCCTGCACATGGAGCCGGACTATCACCAACTGGAGTTCGATTTGCGGCTGTGGCTCACCGCCCAGGCGCTCGATGCGCCGTCCGCCGGCTGACGCGGTCAGTCTGGCTTGCGAAAATCGGCAGCGATCCAGGCGCTGGCACTCGCCGCCGTCAACCTGAACCCTGCGGCGACGCGCACCTCGGCCAGCGACTCGCCCGCCTCGTCCACCGCGCTGAGCAGCGCATACGGATCGTCCTCGTCGACCACGATGTCGAGCGCGATGGTGATTCGGCCGCCCGCTGCGTTCACATCCAGGCTCTTGTGCAACTGCGCGTGCAACTGCTGCTCATGGCGGCGCAGCACCTCGGCAGCGGTCTTCACCAGCGTGTTGAAGGCGGCCGTGTCGAGCGGCTTCGGGTTCTTTTTGTCGCGCCCCATCGTCCACGGGCCGACCAGTGCGGGCTCGACCTCGCCCTGCTTGACCATCTCGAC
>JANMTL010000173.1:0-7627 GCA_031390425.1 Rhizobacter sp. | reverse complement strand
TCACCCAGCCCGAGCAGTTGTCGAATGCACTGCGCGAAGTCATGGGCACCCAGCGGGTGGCGATCGACGAAGCGCGCGCGCTCGGTTTGTGGGACGAATCGAACCCCGAAGACAACCCCCGACCCGACGACACCGGCCGGGTCGAGGTGCCGGCCTGGCGCCACGCGCTGATCAACTACCCGCACCCCTTGCTTCGGCAGGGGCTGGTCGTGCTGGACACGCCGGGCCTGAACGCGCTCGGTGCCGAACCCGAGCTGACGCTGAGCCTGCTGCCGTCGGCGCATGCCACCGTGTTCATCGTCGGTGCCGACACCGGTGTGACCAAGTCCGACATGGCGATCTGGCGCGATCACCTGGGGGGTCGCCAGGGCGCGACCTTCGTGGTGCTGAACAAGATCGACACGCTGTGCGATCCGCTGCTGACGGCCGAACAGGTGGCGGCGCACATCGAGGCACAGCGCCGATCGACCGCCGACATCCTCGGGGTCGAGTCGGAGCGCGTGTTCGCGCTGTCGGCCCGGCAGGCGCTGGTGGCGCGCGTCGAGGGCGATGCGCGCGGCTTGGCGGCCAGCCGACTCGCCGAGTTCGAGACGGCTCTGTCGGCCGAGTTGCTGCCGCACCGCCAGCAGGTGCTGCGGCGCCTGGTCGAGCAAGGCGTCGGTCAAATTCAGCGACACGCCGCGCGTCGCGTCGGCGACACGCGCCGCCAGCTCGCGGAACAACTGCTCGAACTGCGAGGCTTGCGCGGCAAGAGCGGCGCCAAGTTGACGCTGATCAAGCAGCGCGTCGAGGAAGAAGCCATCGAGTTCGAACACAGCCACTCGACCTTGCTGGCCTTGCGCGGCATGCAAGCCCGCTTGATCGACACCACCGTCGATGTGCTGTCGACAGCGAACCTGGGCGCCGAGATCGACCGCACGCAGGCCGACATCCAGGCCACGCTGCTCAATCTCGGTGCGCGCAAGGCGTTCATCGCGTTGTCCGCCCGGCTGTGCGACCGCCTGCGGCAGGCGCGTGCGCACGTCGATGAGATCCGCGACATGCTGGGTGGCACCTTCTCGCGGCTGAATGCCGAATTCGGCTTCGGCCTCGTGCTGATGCCGGGGCCCGAGCTGTCGCGCTTCATCGACGAGCTGGCATTGATCGAACGCAGCTACACGCAGTACCTCGGGCTCGGCCAGTCGTTGCGTCTGGCGCAACCGAAGTTCATGGCGCAGTTCCGGCGCATGCTGATGGCGCGCCTCGGCGCGGTGTGGGACAGCGCGCGTGGCGACGTCGAGCGCTGGAGTGGCGCGATGACGACGCACGTCGAAGTGCAGTTGCACGAACGCCGCCGAGGGTTTCAAAAACGCGCCGAGTCCTTGTCGCGCATCCGCAGCGCCTCCGGTGATCTGGAAGGCCGTCTGGCTGAAATCGAACAACAGGATTTGCAGGTGCAGCGTCAGTTGGAGCAACTGGTGGCGCTCACGCAGTCGGTGCTCGCACGTGCCGCAGCCCCCAGTGCGACGGCGTCTGCTGCCGCCAAGCCTGCGGGCGAGCCTGCCAGCGGCGTCGATCTCGACCTGCCGTTCGACGAATTCGTTTCGGTTCGACGCGCGCGGGCGTGACAGGCAGCGACGGCGAACGCGCCCGGCGCGATTTGCAAGACGTGTTTGCTGCGGCTGTCATCGACTGGCAGGGCAGCCACGGACGACACGGCCTGCCTTGGCAGCACACGCTCGATCCGTACCGCGTCTGGCTGTCCGAAATCATGCTGCAGCAAACGCAGGTGAGCACCGTGCTCGGCTACTACGAGCGCTTCTTGCAGCGCTTTCCCGATGTCGCCGCGCTGGCGTCCGCGTCGCAGGACGAGGTGCTGAGCCTGTGGAGCGGGCTCGGCTACTACAGCCGTGCGCGCAACCTGCACCGCTGTGCGCAGGTGGTGGTCGCAGAACACCGCGGACACTTCCCGACCACGAGCGCCGAGCTGCAAACGTTGCCCGGCATCGGCCGCTCGACCGCTGCGGCGGTGGCGGCCTTCTGCTTCGGCGAGCGCGTGGCGATTCTCGATGGCAACGTCAAGCGGGTGCTGACGCGCGTGCTCGGCTTCGACGGCGATCTGGCGCAGGCCGCGCAGGAACGCGCCTTGTGGGCCGAGGCCACCGCGCTGCTGCCCGATCAGGGCGTCGAGGCCTACACGCAAGGCCTGATGGATCTGGGCGCGACGCTGTGCAGCGTGCGCTCGCCGCAGTGTTTGCTGTGTCCTGCGCAGGCTGTGTGCAGCGCTGCGCGCAGCGGCAATCCGCAGGCGTATCCGGTGAAAACCTCGAAGCTCAAACGCGGTGTGCGGGAACACGTCTGGCTGTGGCTGGCCTGGCGCGGCAGCGTGTGGTTGGTCAAGCGGCCCGACCGCGGGGTGTGGGCCGGTCTGTGGAGCCTGCCAGAGTTGCCGTCTCGTGATGCCTTGCAAGCCGCGACGCTGGACTGGCCGGGACGCGCCGAGTGGCTGCCGAGCTTCGTTCACACGCTGACGCATCTCGATTGGACTTTGCATCCGGTGCGTTGGACGGTTCCTGCCTCGGCAATCGAAGCGCAAGTTGAAGCCTGCACCGCAGCCTTCCCCGAAGGACGCTGGTTCAGCGCAGACGACGCGCTGGCGGCCGGTCTGCCCGCACCGCTGCGAAAGCTGCTGGTGTCGTGATCGACCGCTGACGCCGACAGCGGATCAGTCGCGTGCGTCGAGCTCGCGGTGGCGCACCAGCGTGACGGCGCGGCTGGCGAACCGGCGAGCCAGCGCTTCGACCAGGTACACCGACCGGTGCTGCCCGCCGGTGCAGCCGATCGCAACCGTTAGGTAGCTGCGCTGGTCTTTCTCGAACGCGGGCAGCCAGCGCGTCAGAAAGGCGTCGATCATCTCCAGCATCTCGCCGACTTCGGGCTGGGTGCCCAGAAACGCAGCGACCGCAGCATCACGGCCGGTCAACGGCCGCAGCTCGCGCACGTAATGCGGGTTCGGCAACACCCGCACGTCGAACACATAGTCGGCATCCAGCGGCACACCATGCTAGAACGCGAACGACTCGAACACCAGCGTCAGGCGGTTGCCGCTGGCGCTCAACAAGTCGCGCATCCAGATGCGCAACTGCGCAGGACGCAACTGGCTGGTGTCGATCACCGTCGAGGCCTCGCGCAAGCCGGCCAGCAATTCGCGTTCGAGCTCGATCGCGTCGATCAGCGCCCGGTGGCCATCGGCGGTGTTGCCGTGATCCACCAGATCGGCGGGGACGGTGTAGCCGGTGTCGTCGGCGTGGCCGTGGCCCGGCCCCTGCGACAGCGGGTGCGGACGGCGCGTCTCGGAAAACCGGCGCACCAGCGCATCGGTGCTGGCGTCGAGAAAGATCGAGCGCACATTGACGCCTTCGCCACTCAACTGGTTCATCAGCGTCAGCAAAAAGGGCAACGATCCGACGCTGCGCACATCGACCGCGATGGCGACGCGGTGGTCCAGGTGGGCGTGCCGCAGCCGCAAAAAGTCACGCAGCAACTCGGGCGGCAGGTTGTCGATGCAGAAGAACCCGGCGTCCTCCAGCGCATGCAGCGCCACCGATTTGCCCGACCCCGAAATGCCGGTGACCAGCACCACCTCGCGCTGCGCGGGCGCCTCGGGGGTGGCTGAGTCGATCGCATTCATGGTGGTTTGCGTCCTTGCGTTGTGGGTCGGTCCGAGCCGATCGTCAGCATTTCCTGGGCGTGGGCCAAACTGGTGCTCGACAGCCGATCACCGGCCAGCATGCGCGCAATTTCGGCCACCCGCACCTCGCCGGTGACCACGCCGACATCGCTGCGCACCCGACCGTCGGCCATGCTCTTCGAAACGACATGATGGTGATCGGCGCAGGCCGCCACCTGGGGCAGGTGCGTGACGGCCAGCACCTGGCGATCGGCGCCCAACTGCTTCATCAGGCGGCCGACGGTTTCGGCCACCGCACCGCCGACACCGGCATCGATCTCGTCGAAGATCAAGGTGTCGGCTCGTGAGTCATCGGTTGAGTCGCCGCGCCGGCGCTGGCTGGTGGTGACGGCGATCGCCAGCGCGATGCGCGACAGCTCGCCACCCGACGCCACTTTGGCCAGCGGCCGCGGCGTGCTGCCGGCATGCCCGGCCACCAAAAATTCGGCCGACTCCATTCCGAAGGATTGCGGTGCCTGCTGCTCGGTCAACGTCAGATCGAAGCGCCCGCCGACCATACCAATCTGCTGCAGGGCCTGCGTGACCGCGTCGGCCAGTTTCGGTGCCGCCGCCCGACGCGCGGCGGACACGCCGGCTGCCTCGGTTTCATATGCCGAGCGCGCCCGCGCCACACGCGCCTGCTGCGCCTCCAGGTCGGCTGCCGCATCGAGCGCGCGCAACTCGTCTTTCCACTGCGCGAGCAGCGCCGCCAGTTCGGCCGGCGGGCGACGGTGGCGGCGCGCGAGGCCCATCCACGCCGACATCCGTTGGTCGAGCGCAGCCAGCCGTTCGGGATCGGTGTCGGTGTCGTTGAGGAACCCCGACAGCGTGTGCGCCGCGTCTTGCAATTGCACTTGCGCGCCTTGCAGCACTTCGACCACGGCGGCCAGCTCACCGTCGATCTCGGCGGCGTCGCGCAGGCGGTCGATGGCGCGGCCGGTCAGCGTGTCGGCGCTGTCATCGATTTCACTGATCGCGTTCAGCGCATCGCGCGCCGCTTCGAGCAGCGTCTGCACATTGGCCAGCTTGGTGTGCTCGGCGTTCAACTCGGTCCATTCGTCGGCGCCGGGTGCGAGTTTGTCGACGTCGCCGATTTGCCAAGCCAGCCGCTCGCGCTCGCGTTCGATGTCGGCCTGCTGGGTTTGCACCCGCTCCAGCGCGTCGCTGGCGGCGCGCCACTCGGCCCACGCAGCGCCCAGCGCCTGCGTGCTGATGCCCGCATACGCATCGAGCAGGTCGCGCACGGCGGGCGCGCGGGCGAGGCTTTGCCAGGCATGCTGGCCGTGGATGTCGACCAGGTGATCAGCCACCTCGCGCAGTTGCGCAATGGTGGCGGTGCTGCCGTTGACCCACGCGCGGCTTTTGCCCTGGGTGTCGATCGTGCGGCGCAGCAGCAAGGTGTCGGTGGCGTCGAAGCCGGCGTCGGCCAGCCACGCATGCACGCTGCTCGGGGTGTCGAACTCGGCGCTGATCTCGCAACGCTGCGCGCCTTCGCGCACCACGCCGACATCGCCCCGGCTGCCGAGCGCGAGCTGCAAGGCGTCGATCAGGATCGACTTGCCCGCACCGGTTTCGCCAGTCAGCACCGAGAAGCCAGCAGCCAGATCGACTTCGAGCGAGGTGACGATCACGAAGTCGCGCAACACCAACCGACGCCACATGTCAGCGCCGCCCGGCCGCCCGAAGGCGATGACGCGCCCCCTCGGGGGGCAGCGAATGCAATGAGCGTGGGGGCCACAGCATCAGCGCCGCCCGGCCGCCCGAAGGCGATGACGCGCCCCAAGGGCCACGGAGGGGACCCCGTCGGGTCCTGGGGGCAGCGAATGCAATGAGCGTGGGGGCCCCATCAGGCTGCCCCTGAATTCCAGTGCAGCTTTCGGCGCAGCGTGGCGTAGTAGCTCCAGCCGGGCGGATGCAGAAAGCGCGCCTGATACGCAGCGCGGCGCACCGTGATGCGGTCGCCGTGCAGCAGGCTGGCCAGGCTCTGCATGTCGAAATTGACGCTGGCATCGCGGCCCGCGACGATCTCGACGCTGATCTCGCCGGTGTCGGGCAGCACGATCGGCCGGTTCGACAGATCGTGCGGCGCGATCGGCACCAGCACCCAGCCGGGAATGCTGTGATGCAGGATCGGCCCGCCGGCCGACAGCGCATAGGCCGTCGACCCGGTGGGCGACGCGATGATCAAACCATCGGCGCGCAGGTTGGCGACGAACTCGTTGCCGATGTCGATCTTCAACTCAACCATGCTCGACGTGGCCCCGCGGCTGACCACCACGTCGTTCAACGCGAACGCTTCGAAGATCACTTCACCGTCGCGGCACACGCCGCCTTCGAGCATCGTGCGCCGCTCTTCTTCATAACTGCCCGCGATCATCGGCGCCAGCGCAGCGGCGAACTCGCCGATCGGCACGTCGGTGATGAAGCCGAGCCGCCCCTGGTTGATGCCGACCAGCGGGATGCCGAAGCGCGCCAGCTGGCGCGCGATGCCGAGCATCGTGCCGTCGCCGCCGATCACCACCGCGATGTCGCAACACTGGCCCAGCTCGGCCGGCGTCAACGCGCCGTAATCGGTCAGGCCGGTGTTGAGCGCGGTCTCGTATTCCATCGAGACTTCGAGGCCTTGGCCGATGAGAAAGCGGGCCACTTCGTCGAGCACGCTGCGACTGCCGAGCGCGTTGTACTTGCCGACCAATGCGGCATGACGAAACCGGCTTTTCATGTGGAATTACACCACAGCGACTTGCTGTCAACGGGCTCGAAATCACCCGCAACCTACAATGAAAAACGACATGGACGATCGCGCGCGCACCCTTTTGAAGACCCTGGTCGAGCGCTACATCGCCGATGGTCAGCCGGTGGGTTCGCGCACTTTGTCGAAGGCGTCGGGGTTGGAGCTGTCACCCGCCACCATCCGCAACGTGATGGCCGATCTGGAAGAGTTGGGTTTGATCGCCAGCCCGCACACCAGCGCCGGGCGCATCCCCACCGCGCGCGGCTACCGCGTCTTTGTCGACACGATGATGACGGCACAGCCGTGGCGCCTCGACACACCGACGTTCGAGACGAAGTTGCAGGCCGACCAGCCGCAGCGCGTGATCGCCAATGCGGCGCAGATGCTGTCGAGCTTGTCGCAGTTCGTCGGCGTGATCACCGCGCCGCGCAAGACCAGCGTGTTCCACCACATCGAGTTCATGCGCTTGAGCGAGCGGCGCGTGCTGGTGATCCTGGTCGCGCCCGACGGTGACGTGCAAAACCGCGTCATCTTCACCGCCAAGGATTTCACCCAGGCGCAACTGCTCGAAGCCAGCAATTTCCTCACCGCGAACTACGCGGGACGCACGCTCGAAGAAGTGCGCGAACGCCTGAAGACCGAAGTCGACGCGCTGCGCAGCGAAATCTCCGCGCTGATGCAAGCGGCGGTGCAAGCGGGCAGCGAGGCGGTGGCCGACAGCCAGGAGCAGGTCGTCATCTCCGGCGAACGCAACCTGCTGACCGTGCAGGATTTTTCCAGCGACATGGGATCGCTGCGCAAGCTGTTCGATCTGTTCGAGCAGAAGACGCAACTGATGCGCCTGCTCGATGTCAGCAGCCGCGCCGAAGGCGTGCGCATCTACATCGGCGGCGAAAGCCGGGTGGTGCCGTTCGAAGAGCTGTCGGTCGTGTCCGCACCCTACGCGGTCGATGGTGTCGTCGTCGGCACGCTCGGCGTCATCGGCCCGACGCGCATGGCCTACGACCGCATGATCCAGATCGTCGACATCACGTCCAGATTGGTCGGCAATGCGCTGAGTGCGAAGTGATGCGGCCCGGCCTGATCTGCGCGGGCTTCGCTGCGGGCAGAAGCGCTGCCTACAATCCGCGGCTCGGGCCGTTAGCTCAGTTGGTTAGAGCAGAGGACTCATAATCCTTTGGTCG
>JANMTL010000019.1:0-3229 GCA_031390425.1 Rhizobacter sp. | reverse complement strand
CGATGAACCGCGTCGCCGACCTGTCCAAGCTGGCCACCTGAGATGACCCTGCCCCCACGCTCACTTCGTTCACTGCCCCCCGGGGGGGCGCGTCAGCCCCTTCGGGCGGCCGGGCGGAACTGACATGTCCCCCGCTCAATTCAAGCTCGTCATCCTCGACCGCGACGGCACGATCAACGAAGACCGGGACGACTACGTCAAGTCGCCCGACGAATGGGTGGCGCTGCCCGGCGCGCTGGAAGCCATCTCGCGCCTCAACCACGCCGGTTGGCACACGGTGCTGGCGACCAACCAGTCGGGGCTGGGGCGCGGGCTGTTCGACATGGCGTCGATGAACGCGATTCAGTTGAAGCTCAACCAGGCACTCGCGCTGCAAGGCGGGCGCATCGACGCGGTGTTCTTTTGCCCGCACGCGCCGGACGACGGCTGTGATTGCCGCAAGCCGCTGCCGGGGCTGATGCATCAGATCGGCGAACGCTTCGGCGTGTCGCTCGACAACACGCCGATGGTCGGCGACAACCTGCGCGACATGCAGGCGGGTGCTGCCGCCGGCTGCCCGACGCACCTGGTGCTGACCGGCAAGAGCGCGGGCCTCGCAGGCAAGCCGCTGGCCGACTTGCTCGACCAGGTGCCGGGCACGCAGGTTCACGCCGACTTGTCGGCCTTCGCCGACTGGTGGATCCGCCACGAGCGCAGCTT
Source organism: Rhizobacter sp. (assembly GCA_031390425.1). GTDB lineage: Bacteria > Pseudomonadota > Gammaproteobacteria > Burkholderiales > Burkholderiaceae_C > PBB1. The sequence goes on along the minus strand of JANMTL010000019.1, from coordinate 2,530 downwards.
GCGCGGCGGCACCGGCAAGTCCGACTCCGGCTTCGGGAAACTCGACTGATGCAGCGCTTCTTCTGGGCGCTGCGGTCGTATTTGTTCCTGGCCTACATGGCCGCAAGCGTGGTGCCGTGGGCCTCGGTGGTGCTGCTGGTGTCGATCTTCACGCGCGGCGATCGCATCTATTGGCTCTGCGCCGGCTGGCTGACACATTCGATCTCGGCCGCCCGCGTGATCTGCGGCGTGCGCCACCGGATGCACGGCCTCGACAACCTCGCCGAAGCCAACCGCGCGCCCGCAGTGATCGTGTTGCCGAAGCACCAGTCGACCTGGGAGACTTTCGCGTTTCCCGGCCTGATGCCGCACCCGCTGGCCTATGTGTTCAAGCGCGAGTTGCTGTACATCCCGTTTTTCGGCTGGGCGATGGCGCGCATGGACATGATCCACATCGATCGCACCCGCAAGTCAGAAGCGTGGCGCCGGGTGGCCGAGCAGGGCGCACGGCACATGCAGCACGGCGTGTGGGTCATCATGTTTCCTGAAGGCACGCGGGCGGAGCGGGGTTCGCAGGAAGCGTACAAAACCGGCGGCACGCGATTGGCCGTGACCACCGGCGCAGCGGTATTGCCGATCGCCGTGACCTCGGCGCGCTGCTGGCCGCGCAAGACGTTCACCTTGCGGCCCGGCGTGATCGATGTGTCGGTGGGCCCGCTGATCTCGTCGGTGGGCCGCCGGCCGGATGAGCTGATGCGCGAGGTCGAGGCGTGGATCGAGGCCGAGATGCGGCGGCTCGATCCCGATGCCTACACGTCAGAGCCGAGGCTGCCCACTGCTCAGCCCGTCGCCCTGTCGACGGCCGACCCCCGCACGCCATAGGCCGCAACGTGATGGCCCGCCCGCCCCATCTCACCGATCCCGCGCAGTTGTCGCTGTTTGCGGCGACGGTCGACCCCTCGCTGTCGTCCGCCGTCCACGCAGAAGCGTCTACCGGTGCAGTGCCCGTCACCGACGCAGCGCCTGTCATCCCCGTGCAGGCGGGGATCCATCCCGCATCCAGCATCGATCCCCGCCTGCGCGGGAATGACAGTGCGGCGCTGTTGTCCGAAACCCTCCCTCGCGCCGAGTTTCGCCACCCGCAGGCCGCGCGCGAGATCGTGCTGGGCGGCCACACCGTGGCCTATGCGCTCAAGCGCGTGCGCCGCCGCAGCATCGGCTTCATCGTCGGCGCCGAGGGCCTGAGCGTCAACGCGCCGGGCTGGGTCGGCGTGCGCGACATCGAATGCGCGCTGCGCGAGAAAGCAAGCTGGATTCTCGGCAAGCTGCATCAGCAGCAAGACCGCGCGCGCCGGCTGCAATCGGTGCGGGTCGACTGGCGTGACGGCGTCGCGATTGCGTTCCTCGGCCAGACGGTGGTGGTCGTGCTCGATGCGCGGGCCGGCGTCACGCCGTCGGGTGCGGTGCTCGATGCGGGTTCAGGCGCTGCCCAGACACCGGGCGGTGCCATTGCGCGCCGACTGCACATCGGCCTGCCCAGCAGCGCGGCCCCCGAGCAGATCCGCGATGCGGTGCAGAGCTGGCTGCAACGCCAAGCCAAACGCGTCTTCGCCGAGCGCTGCGAACATTTCGCCGCGCAACTCGGCGTGCGCTACCGGCGGCTGGCCCTGTCGTCGGCGCAAACCCGCTGGGGCAGCGCCAGCGCCGATGGCTCGATCCGCCTCAGTTGGCGGCTGATCCATTTGGCGCTGCCGACGATCGACTACGTCGTCGCCCACGAACTCGCCCACCTGCGCGAGATGAACCACAGCCCGCGCTTCTGGGACGTGGTGCGCTCAGTGGTGCCCGACTACGAACACACCCGTCGCGCGCTGAAGACGGACGTGCTGCCGGTGTTCGATTGAAGCGGTTCGTTACGCGGCGGTGACCGTCACCCAGTACGGACGCCCTGTCGTCACCATGATGAGTTTCGATCTGGCGCAAGAGGCCCAGCGGGCTCTGGCAGCACGCTCGTCAGTGGCGTCCTGAAGCCGCAGTCGCTTCCGGCCCAGGCGCTTTGCTGGGGATGGGAGGTGGCCGACATCATCGTTTCGGCAGAGACGCTCGATGAGCTTCGCCAAGTGCTTGCGCGGGATCGACTCAACGCATTCCGGGATCAAGAAGCCCGGCAGGCGTTTTTCGCCCACTGCGAAGCGATGACGGTGCTGCTTGCGGTGACCGAGACGGTGGTCGCCTGCCGCGATCCCAAGGACGAAAAATTTTTGTCGCTGGCGCTGCGTGCAGGCGCTTCGCTGCTGGTGTCGAGCGATGACGATCTGCTCACCCTCGGGCGATTCGGGAACACGACGATCTTGCGCCCCGAGCACTTCGTCGATTTTTGCGAGGCGTGAGAGTGCGCCGGAAATTGGCGGTTCGCGACAACGTTTCTGCCAGTGCGGCGGTGGAGATTCGGGCGGCGACTGGCATGTGAGCCGAGGCAAACAGCCCAGCGTCTGGGGCGATTGCGTTCGCCGACCCTCGCTAGACTCGATGCATCCCACTTGCGCAACCA
>JANMTL010000016.1:0-1845 GCA_031390425.1 Rhizobacter sp. | reverse complement strand
ACGTCGGCGAGCGGCATCGATTGGACGCAGCCCTTTGCCGCCGCAGTGCCCGAGCCCACCAGCGTCCTGCTGTGGGCGACCGGCCTGGCGCTGTTCGGTGTGCGACATCGCCTCGGTCATCGCTCGCCCAGCAAGAAATCGGACTGAGCGGCGATCGATTCGGCTGCGGCACCGCTTTCGTCTTTCAGCCCCACCCCAGTGAGCTGGCGGCTGCGGGCCTGGTGCAGCAAGTAGACCAGCCGCGCTGCCGCATCGTGATAGCCCAGGCCCTCGGGGCGCACGTTCGAGATGCAGTTGCGCTCGGCGTCGTGGCGACCGGGCTGCGGCGCCCACGTCAGGTACAGACCCAGGCTGTCGGGCGAGCTGAGTCCGGGGCGTTCACCGATCAGCACCACGATGAGCCGACTGTCGAGCAGCTCACCGATGTCGTCGCCGATCGCCACGCGCCCTTGCTCGACCACAGCGACCGGCGCGATCGTCCAGCGCGACTCCTCGCTTGTAGCGCCGTTCAGCAGCGCCAGCACCTCGGTCAGCAAAGGCGCGGTGTGGCGCTGCACCGCAACGGCTGAAAGACCGTCGACGACCGCAAATGCAAGGTCGTGCGAGCGGATGCCTTGTTCATGTCGCTGCGCGCGCAAGGCTTCGAGCTGCCGACGCGACTCCGTGCCGAGCTGGCGACCCAGGTCGGGGCGTTGCAGATAGATCGCACGCGTCGTCGCCGCACTGTGCAGCGGCACGGTGGCGAGGCCGAGTGCCTCGATCTCGGCACACAGCGACGGCACCTCCAGCGGTCGGTGCACCGCGTCGCGTGCCTGCGCATGCGCCAGTTGAAAGTCGAGTTGCGCGGCCGTCGGCAGGCTGATACCGGCACGGCCGAGGCCGATGCGCGCCGGGGTGAAGCGCCGCAGCACGCTCCATGGGTTGGTGATGAGCGACGAGTCGGCGGCGAGGCTTGTCGGGCCCGCCCTCACTTCGGCAGTCGGGAGGAGGCGAAACGGGGTTTTCGAGCCGCCTGCGGCGAGCCCGCTGAGCGACTCCGGCACGCAGGCTGGAACGCGCTCTGCAGCGGACGGTTCAGGTTCAGCATGGTCCTCACCTCGACCCGCTCCCTGCGGGAGCGGTAGAGAAAGCAGCGCATGCTCGAACGCTGCGGGCAGACCGCGCGCGTGGTGCACCAGCCGCGCGGTCTCGTTCGGCGTGAACACGCCCATGCGTTCGAGCCAGCGCTCGAACTCGGGCGCGGGCCGCAAGCCCAGCACTCGCCGCGCATACAGCGCATCGTGGAACGAGGTTGTCTGGTAGTTCAGCATCACGTCGTCGGAACCGGGGATGCCCATGATGAAGCTGCAACCGGCCACGCCCAGCACGGTGAGCAGCACGTCCATGTCGTTCTGGTCGGCCTCGGCGTGGTTGGTGTAGCAGATGTCGCAGCCCATCGGCAGGCCGAGCAGCTTGCCGCAGAAGTGGTCTTCGAGGCCGGCGCGGATGATCTGCTTGCCGTCGAACAGGTACTCGGGGCCGATGAAGCCGACCACGGTGTTGACCAGCAGCGGCTTGAAATGGCGCGCCACTGCGTAAGCGCGCGCCTCGATCGTCTGCTGGTCGCAGCCGTGGTGGCCGTTGGCCGACAGCGCGCTGCCCTGCCCGGTCTCGAAGTACATGACGTTTTCGCCGCGTTCTGGTGTGGTTGCGTCGCCGAAATCGGCACCCCGCTTGAGCGACAGCGCCGCTGCGCGTGCTTCGGCCAGCACCGCGAGGTCGATGCCGAAGCTGGTGTTGGTGGCCTCGGTGCCGCCGATCGACTGAAACACCAGATCGACCGGCGCGCCGCGCCCGATCGCGGCC
>JANMTL010000015.1:0-5382 GCA_031390425.1 Rhizobacter sp. | reverse complement strand
CCTCGATCAGCGTTGCATCGACGTTGCACGTGTCGGGCTCGATGTCGACGAACACCGGCTTGCCGCCGAGCAGCACGATCACCTCGGCGGTCGCAGCGAAGGTGAATGGCGTGGTGATGACCTCGTCGCCCGGCTCCAGGTCGAGTGCCATCAGCGAGATCAGCAACGCCTCGGTGCCACTGGCCACCGTGATGCAGTGCTTGGCGCCGGTAAAGGCCGCCAGCACGGCTTCGAGTTCGCCGACCTCGGGGCCCATGATGTACTGGCCGTGGTCGAGCACACGCTGGATGCGCTCGTCGATGCGCGGCTTCAGCGCCGCGTACTGGGTTTTCAGGTCGGTGAATTGCACGGCGTGAGGGTGTCGTCGTCGAGGCGGTAGCGCTCGCCGGTGGCCGGGCATGCCGCCTCGGCGTGGCCGCTCGCAGGCAATTCAAGTCGCTCGCCGTGGCGGCTTATCCAGCCGATGCGCCGCGCCGGCACGCCGACCACCAAGGCGTAGGCAGGCACATCACGGCTGACCACGGCACCGGCTCCGACGAAGGCGTGTTCGCCGATCGTGCTGCCACAGACGATGGTGCAGTTGGCGCCCAGAGTCGCGCCACGGCGAACATGCGTGCGGCGGTACTCGTGTTTGCGCGACACCGCCGAACGTGGGTTGTGCACGTTGGTGAACACGGCGCTCGGCCCGCAGAACACATCGTCTTCCAGCGTCACTGCGTCGTAGACCGACACGTTGTTCTGGATCTTGACGTTGTGGCCGATCACCGCCTCGTTGCCCACGTACACGCCCTGCCCCAGCGAACAGGCTCGCCCGATGCGCGCTCCGGCGCAGACATGTGCGAAATGCCAGACTCGTGTGCCATCGCCAAGCTGCGCACCGTCGTCGACAAACGCACTCGGATGAATCACCACGGCCATCGTCAAAACACCAGCGGCAGGCCGCAGCGTGAGCCGTCGCGCGCGCTGCGGTAGGCAGCAATCACCACCTCGAGCGAGCGCAGGCCTTCATAGCCATCGACTTCGGCATGCTTCTCGCCGCGCAACGTCGAGATCACGTTGTCGTAGTAAAGCGGGTGGCCGAAGCCGTAGACCGACGGGGTTGCGTAGCTGGCGTCTTTGACTGCCGCGTCCTCCGGCAGCGCCTGATCGAACTCCCAGTGCTCGATCCGGTTGACAGCCACACCGCCGATGCGAACGGTGCCTCGCTCGCCGATCAGCGTGATGCTGCCCTCGAAGTTGCTGCCATGTGTGAGCATCGTGACGTTGATCGACGCCAGTCCGCCTTTGCGCAGGCGAAGCGACATCACACCGGTATCTTCGGCTTCGATGTCGCGCGCCAGCGTCGCGGTGTAGGCATGCACGCTGTCCACTGGCCCGACCAGCCAATCGACCATGTCGACGTAGTGGCTCGCCTGGTTCATGAAGGCACCGCCGTCGAGATCCCAGCGGCCGCGCCAAGGTGCGTCGTCGTAATAGCTCTGCGGGCGCGTCCAGAACACGTTGACGTTGACCATGAAAATGCGGCCGAACCGACCAGCATCCACCGCACGCTTCAACAACTGCATCGTCGGGTTGAGTCGGTTCTGCTTTACCACGAACAGCTTGACATCGGCATCGCGACACGCCCGCACCATTGCCATGCCTTCGTCCCACTTGGTGGCCATCGGTTTTTCGCTGAGCACATGGCGACCGGCGCGCGCCACTTCGATCGCTTGCTGCGGGTGCAGGCCGCTGGGCGTGGCGAGCGTCACGATGTCGACGTCGGTCTCGGCCAGCAGATTCGTGAGCGAGGCGAAGCGGGCGCAAGGCAAACCGCGCGCAGCCGCCTCCAACGCTTGCGACTGGGTGTCGCACAGCGCTACGATTTCCGCCCGATCGGCGTGTTCAGCCAGCGCGGCCAGGTGGTTCTTCGAGATGCGACCGCAGCCCACCAGCGCGAAGCGAATGCGCCGGTCGACGATGGGCAATCGGGTTGCGGTTTCCATGGGGAGAAAGCAGTCGGGACAGGCACCACGTAGACGAACAGGTTTCGAGTGTAGGGGCCATAACGTGAGCGCAATTGCTCAACAGACCAGCCATGTTCGGTCAATTTGACCGCAAGCGAACATCTCAACCCGCCACTTCACTCGCCAACCCACACACCCCAGCCCGCAGCACATAGCGCTCACCGGTGGCCGGGCAGACCGCTGTGCCTTCCCCCTTGAGCGGCAGCGCGAGCGGTTCGCCGTGGCGGCTCATCCAGCCGATCTGGCGGGCCGGCACGCCGACCACCAGGGCGTAATCGGGCACGTTGCGGCTGACCACCGCGCCGGCGCCGACGAACGCGTGGCGGCCGATGGTGGTGCCGCACACCACGGTGCAGTTGGCACCCAGCGTGGCACCGTGGCGGATCAGCGTTTTGGACAACTCGGCCTTGCGATCGACCGCCGCGCGCGGGTTGAACACGTTGGTGAACACCACGCTCGGGCCGCAGAACACATCGTCTTCGAGCGTCACCGCGTCGTACACCGACACGTTGTTCTGGATGTTGACATTTCGGCCGATGCTGACCTCGTTGCCGATGTACACGCCCTGGCCGAGCGAGCAGTCGGCGCCGATGCGGGCACCCGCACACACATGCGCAAAGTGCGACACCCGGGTCCCGGCGCCGAGCTGGGCGCCTTCGTCGACCACCGCCGTCGGATGAATCAAGCTGGCGTCCGGCAGCGGCATGGCAAATCGACCGTGATCACGCGAGGGGTCATCGGACGCCGTTCGGGGCAACTGAGTTTTGCATGGCTCTGATTTTAGAGGCGCCCGCCCGGGCCGACTTCGCGCCAGCCACGCGAAAGGCGGCAACCTAAAATCGAAGTCTTCCCGGACCCCACCCCATGACCGCAGACCACGCCCCTTCCGCCGCGCCCTCCCCAACGCCTGCCGACGAAAACCAGCTCATCACCGAACGCCGCGAAAAGCTGACCGCGATCCGCGCGCAGGGCGTCGCGTTCCCGAACGACTTCAAGCCCGCGCACCGCGCCGCCGGGCTGCTCGCTGCGCACGGCGAGCGCACGAACGAAGAGCTGGTGCCGCTGAACATCACCGTCAGCGTCGGCGGCCGGATGATGTTGAAGCGCGTGATGGGCAAGGCCAGCTTCTGCACGCTGCAAGACGGCTCGCTCGGCCCCACCGGCGGGCGCATCCAGTTGTTCGTCACCAAAGACGCGTTGGGCGACGCGCCGTATGAGTCGTTCAAGCACCTCGACCTGGGCGACATCCTCGGCGCCGAGGGAACGCTGTTCAAGACCAAAACCGGCGAGCTGTCGGTGCGCGTGACCACACTGCGCCTGCTGACCAAGAGCCTGCGCCCGCTGCCCGACAAGTTCCACGGCATGAGCGACCAGGAACAGAAGTACCGCCAGCGCTATGTCGACCTGATCACCGACGACACCGCCCGTGCGCGTTTCGTGGCGCGCAGCAAGGCGCTGGCCTCGATCCGCCAGTTCATGGTCGAACACGATTTCATGGAAGTCGAGACGCCGATGCTGCACCCGATCCCCGGCGGCGCGAACGCCAAACCCTTCATCACGCACCACAACGCGCTCGACCAGCAGATGTTCCTGCGCATTGCGCCCGAGCTGTTCCTGAAGCGGCTGATCGTCGGCGGCTTCGAGCGGGTGTTCGAGATCAACCGCAGCTTCCGCAACGAAGGCATCAGCGTGCGGCACAACCCCGAATTCACGATGATGGAGTTCTACGCCGCCTACTGGAACCACCACGATCTGATGGATTACACCGAGCAGGTGCTGCGCCACGCGGCGCACGGTGCGACCGGTTCGGCGACGCTCACCTACGGCGGCAAGACGGTCGATCTCGATGCGCCGTTCACCCGGCTGACGGTGCGCGATTCGCTGGTCGCGCATGCCGGGTTGTCGATCGACGAGGCCGACGATGTTCAGGTGCTGCGGGCCAAACTGAAGTCGCTGGGCGAGGAACCGCCCGCCCACTGGAAGCTGCCCGAGCTGCAATTCGGCCTGTTCGAGGCGGCGGTTGAAGCGCAACTTTGGAACCCGACCTTCATCATCGACTACCCGGTCGAGGTGTCTCCGCTGGCCCGAGCCTCGGACGCCGATCCGGCCATCACCGAACGTTTCGAACTCTTCATCACCGGCCGCGAATACGCCAACGGCTTCAGCGAGCTGAACGATGCCGAAGACCAAGCCGCGCGCTTCAACAAGCAAGCGGCGAATAAGGACGCCGGCGACGAGGAAGCGATGTACTACGACGCCGACTTCATCCGCGCGCTCGAATACGGCATGCCGCCGACCGGCGGCTGCGGCATCGGCATCGACCGCCTGATGATGCTGATCACCGACAGCCCGAGCATCCGCGACGTGATCCTGTTCCCGTCGCTGCGCAAGGAAGGGTGAGTGCGCACTGGCGGCCTTCAGGTCGGCACTGAAAACTCAGAATTGATGCGTTGATGCTGATTTGATGCTAAATTTAATTGGTAAATCCGGGGCGTTTTAGGAGTTTGTGTCATGCGCACCACCATCAACTTTTCCGACGACGCCTTGCTTGTCGCCAAACAGGTGGCGGCGCGTGAGCGCATTTCTCTGGGCGACGCGGTGTCGAACCTGGTGCGAGCGGGCGCCGGCGCTCGCCCGGCCACTGAAGCCAAGTCGCTGCCCTTGCGCGGTCGCTTCGCGCTGCTGCCGCAACGCGATGAGATCGTCACGCCGCAGCACGTCCGCGAGTTGATGGAGCGCGAAGGCATCTGAAGGAACACTTTGCGCGCCTTGCTCGACGTCAATGTCTGGGTCGCGCTGTTCGACGACGCGCACCTGTTCTCAACGCAGGCCAACGCCTTCATAGCCACGCCAGGTCTGAAAATAGCAACCTGCCCGCTGATCGAGAACGGAGTGATCCGGGTGATGAACCTGCCCGGCTACGGCCGCCGGGGTGCGGTCGGTCTGATGGCGGTGCGAGATCGCCTTCGGCATGCCTGCAAGGAACTCGACCACGAGTTCTGGCCCGACGACGTGTCCTTGCGCGACGACAAGGCGGTCGATTTCTCGCGCGTGCACGGCCACCAGCAAGTCACCGACGTTTATCTGCTCGCGCTCGCTGTCAAGCACAAAGGCTGTTTGACGACCTTCGATCGCGGCATCGCACTGTCGGCCGTCGTCGGTGCGCAACCCCGGCATGTGAAGCTGCTCTGATTGCATTGCAGCTTCAACTCTGCTTGAACACCGGCTTGCGCTTGTTCACGAACGCGTCCATGCCTTCCTTCTGGTCTTCGGTCGCAAACAGCGAATGGAACAGCCGGCGCTCGAACGAGATGCCGTCGGCCAGCGTGCCCTCGAACGCGCGGTTGACGCATTCCTTGGCCATCATCACGCTCGG
>JANMTL010000014.1:0-4403 GCA_031390425.1 Rhizobacter sp. | reverse complement strand
GCCCGATCAGCTCATCGGCTTCGTGCCGGCGCTCGGGCAGGTCGCCGACGGTGCCGGCAAGGTGCCGTACCTGGCCGACGGCACGGTCATGGGCTGCGTCGAAATGATGCTGATGCTCGCCCTCGGCCTGGCCATCGCCCTGGCCGCGCCGAACCTGCCCGAACTGCGGCCGCGCTGGCGCTATGCGCTGGTCGTGCCCTGCGCCGCGCTGGCCTTGCAGCGCGTGCTGTACGGCACGTCGTCCGAGTTCCTGTACTTCCAGTTCTGACGCCAGTTGTGAAGAAGCTGATCGCTTTGGCCGGATTGATCGCGCTGTCGGTCGCGTTGTTTCTCGCGGTTTTCTCGGTGGTGCACCGCCCGCTGGTGGTGGGCGAGATACAGAACCAGTTGGACTACAAGCTGGCCTACGCGCGCACGCTCGCATCGCCCAAGATCGTCGTCTTCGCCGGCAGCAACGGCCGCTACAGCCACCGCTGCGAGGAGTTCACCCAGGCCACAAACCGGCCCTGCGTCAACGCCTCGATCGGTGTGGGCATCGGGCTCGACTTCCTGCTCGACCAGTGGCGACCCCTGCTGCGCGCGGGTGATTTGATCTATCTGCCGCTCGAATACAGCCAGTACCGACTTTCGACCACCGACATGCAAGGCGGCTTGCAGAACGCGCTGCTGGTGCACAGCCAGCGCGAGACCCTGTGGGCACTGGATGCTCGGCGGATCGCGGCCGCTTACGGTTCGTTCGACCTGCCCTTCTTGCTGCACGGTGTCGTCGAAATGGCGCTCGACCAACGCGGCTTTCGACGCCGCAGCAGCACCGACAGCCTGACGCCGCAAGGCGACGAGCGCGGTCACACCGCAGCGCTTGGAGAGCCCTTCGCCGCGTTTTTGCGCAAGAGCCATGCCGATTCGACCGCCGTGCCGGAACACGCCGACGCGATCGACCTGCTGACCCGCTTCCTCGGGCAAATGCGCAGTGCCGACGTCACCGTCGTCGGCGGCTTGCCGACGGTGCCCGATTCGGTGCCCGCCGATGCGCGCGACATCTCCCGCCTGCGTCGGCTCTACGAAAACGCTGGCCAACGCTTCCTGGCGCTGCCGAACCATTCGCGCTACCCGCTGGCCTGCTTCTTCGACACGCTGTATCACCTGAACGAAGGCTGCCAGAAGGCGCACAGCGCGGCGGTCGCCGTGCAGTTGTCTGGCGTGTTGACGCCGCCAGCGGATGCGCCCTGAACCGCCCAATCTGGTTCAACTGGTGCCGCCCGGCCCCGGCGGCGTGCGCGATTACGTGACGTGTCTGCAAGCCGAATGGCAGCGACTCGGCGCGCCGACGCAGGTCATCGAACTGTCGAGAGAGCTGACGCGCGAGCGTTCGCTGGCCGATCGCCTGAGCGACGGCTCAAGCGATGGCACGGCGACATGCTCGGTCGTGCTGCACTACTCCGGCTACGGCTACGGGCAGCGCGGGCTGTGCTTCTGGCTGCTCGACGAGTTGCGTGCGCTGCGAGCCCGCTGCGGTGACGGGCTGAGGCTGGTGGTGGTGTTTCACGAGTTGTACGCCTCGGGCCCGCCGTGGCGATCGGCGTTCTGGCTGTCGCCGATGCAGGCGCTGATCGCCGCACGCCTGGCCCGACTGGCCGATGCGCTGTGGACCAACACCGCGCAGCATGCGCAGTGGTTGAACTCGGTCGCCGGGGCGGCGACACCGATGCGGGTGCGACCGGTGTTCTCGAACGTCGGCGAATGCAATCGGCCGCCGGCCTTTGCCGAGCGACTGCCGCAAGCCATCGTCTTCGGCTCGCCCTCGACCCGCCAGCGCGCCTTCGACGCACTGCGCCCCCACGAACCAACGCTGCGTCGCCTCGGCATCGACGCGTTGATCGAGGTCGGCCCAGGCGCCGCATCAACCGGCCTGCCGACGACACTGCCGTGTCGCCACGCCGGGCGGCTGGAGCACAGCGAACTCGGCCGACTGGTGCTGCAATCTCGCTATGGGCTGCTCGACTACCCATCGCAGTTGCTCGGCAAATCGGGGGTACTGGCAGCCTACGCGGCACACGGCTGCGTCGCTCTCGACACGCGGCCACCGGGCCCGGACACCGATGGGCTGGTCGCGGGCCGCGACTACCTGGCGCTGGATGCGCTGCCGGGTGCTGCGTGGCGGCCCGATCCGGCAGCCCTGGCGACGATGGCATCGGCGCTGGCCGCTTGGTACGCCGGGCACCGGCTGGCCCGGCAGGCGCAAGAGCTGCTGGCACTCGCCCGGGACTGATCGCAGCACGCCGACACCAGTCCGGGATCAGCCCGTATGGGCCAGTCGCTGCCCGCAAGCTGCCACCGCGGCTGACTTGCGCCATGGCTACATTCGGTTGCAACATGAGCAGCGTCCTGCCGATACCGGCAACCTCCGAAGGTTCGGTCGGCTCCCGACGCGGCGCCGCACCGGTGATCGATGCCGCGTCGGCACACCGCACCGACATCGAAGGCCTGCGCGGCATCGCGGTACTGTCGGTGCTGGCCGTGCATTCGTTTCCGCAGTGGCTCAACGGCGGCTTCATCGGCGTCGACATCTTTTTCGTGCTGTCGGGCTACCTGATCTCGGGCATCTTGTTTCAGTCGCTCGACGCCGGCCGCTTCAGCCTCACGGACTTTTACGCGCGGCGCATCCGGCGCATCTTCCCCGCGCTGTGCCTGGTGCTGCTGGCATGCATGGTGTTCAGCGTCGCGTTCACCTATCCGAGCGAGTCGCGCCAGATCGGCCACCACGTCGCGGCGGGCGCGCTGTTCGTCTCGAACCTGGCGCTGTGGAAAGAGGCGGGCTACTTCGATGTCGCCTCCGAGGCGAAGCCGCTGCTGCATCTGTGGTCGCTGGGCATCGAGGAACAGTTCTACATCGTCTGGCCGCTGGTGGTGGTGCTGCTGTTCAGGCACAAGCGGCATGCGCTGCGGCTGCTGTGCGGCTTGTTGCTGGCGTCGTTCGCACTCAACGTGGCGATGGTGGCCGACCGTCCGGTCGCCACGTTCTTCCTGCCGCCGACGCGCTTCTGGGAGCTGATGGTCGGCGCCCTGCTAGCCTGGTTGACGCAGTACGCGAGTGGCGGGCCGGTGGCTTGGCTGCGGCTTCGTTTGCCGAGCGCGTCGTGGTCGCATCGCCACGCAGGCGACGTTTTCGCCGCAGTCGGCCTGTCGATGCTGGCGCTGGCGCTGTGGCTGATCGACAAGACCGATCATTTCCCCGGCTGGTGGGCGCTGCTGCCGACCGTCGGTACCTTCGCGTTGCTGGCGGCCGGCCCCGACGCCTGGATCAACCGGCGGGTCTTGTCGCAACCGATCCTGCGCTTCTACGGCGCAATCAGCTACCCGCTGTACCTGTGGCATTGGCCGTTGCTCTGCTTCCCCACGGTGCTGGGCATTCCGCTCACCAACGAGGTGCGGGTGATGATCCTGATCGCCAGCGTGGTGCTGGCCGCGTTGACTTACGAACTGGTCGAAAAGCCGATCCGCCAACAGCGCGCAGGTGGCCGCTCGACGCTGGTCTTGCTCACGGCGCTGGCCGCGATCGGTCTGTGCGGCTGGGGTTTGAAGCAAAGCGACGGCTTGCTCGACAGCTACCCGCAAAGCGTGCGCGGCATCGCATCGACCGAGTTTCGATTCGACTACGCGGACTACCGCATCGATACCTGCATGCTGCGGCTGGAGCAGGGCCCGGAGTCGTTCTCCGCCGATTGCGTTGATCGCCGCGACGCCGCGCGGCCGCTGGTGATGCTGTGGGGCGACTCGCACGCTGCGTCGCTCTATCCCGGGCTGGCGCAGTTGACTGCGCCCGCAGCAAACGCGCACCGACTCGCGCAGTACACCGCCGCGCGCTGCCCGCCGGTGATGTCGCCGCCGCCGTCGGCCAGTGCGCATTGCGCGCGCACCAACGCCTACGTGCTCGAACGAGTCAAGGCCGAACGGCCGGACACCGTGGTGCTGGCCGGCCACTGGTTGCTGTACGGCGCCGAGCGCGCGTCGGTCGATGTGCACCTGGCCGGTTTGAGCGACACGGTGCGGATGTTGAAGTCGCTGGGCGTGCGCCGGGTCGTCGTGTTCGGACAACAGCCGCTCTGGACCATGCCGCCACCCCGCTGGCTGTTGACCCAATGGACGCAATCGCGCCGGGTGCCCGAGCGCACTCTCGAGCACATCGACCGTGCGTCGCTCGACATGGACGCACCGCTCAGGCAGGCGGTATCTAACGCGGGCGCGATGTTCGTCTCGGCGACCGAACACCTGTGCGACGCGTCGGGCTGCCTGGTGTCGACACAGCGTGACGGCATCTACAGCGCCTTGAATTTCGACGACTCGCACCTCACGACCGAAGGCTCGCGGGTGCTGATCGATCGCACTCAGGCGGCATGGCTGCG
>JANMTL010000317.1:0-2376 GCA_031390425.1 Rhizobacter sp. | reverse complement strand
AATAGCTGGTCTGACCATCGCTGAGTTTTTTCAGGTGCGCGTTCTTGAGTCGCATCAAGGTGGTGGCCACCAGCACCGGCGTCGTTGACGCCGCGCCGTAGTAGCGGTCGCGGATGGTGGCGTTGATGCCGGGCTGCGCCTGTTGCTGGATGCGCTCCAGAACGGCGAACAACCGGCCCAGCAAATACGGTGCGTCGGTTTGTTGCATATCCAACTCCTCCTTGAAGTGTTGATAAGTGGCGGTGACTGCGGCGTGACTACGTCGGTATTCACGGTTGAGCCAGGCCTTGATGACGGCCGCACGCAGGTAGGGCACGTCCTGCTCGGCCTTGCATCGGATCACCGCCGCATTGAGCAAGGTAGCGGGATAGGGCAGCCCTTCCAGAATGGCGCGCATCCACTCACCGGCCAGCCGAGGTGGCACGTTGTCGAGCTTGCCGAGCAAAGCCACGCTGGCAAGCAACCGAAACAGCGACGGTGTGGTCGGGTCGCTGTCGTAGCGGCGCACCAGAGCCAAGTCGTCAAAGTGCTGCAGGATGCGTGGTGCCAGTTCGGACAGCGGGGCGCGCAGCCAGAAACGCACGCTGATGCGCGCCGCATTGGGCGCAAGGCCGAGTACGAAAAACTGCGTGTCGCGCTCACCGTCGGGCAATTGCCCGGTGACCAACGCTTGGTGCAGCGCCTGAACCGCACGCACGCCCAAGTCTGGATCGTCTTTGTTTTCACCGAAGAATTCAGCCAGCGTGAATTCGCCGTCGAACTGTGACGGCGCATCGGCCCAAAACACGGTGGAGGCATCGCCCACTTGCACGCGGTTGCGTGAGTCCTTGCCCAGCAGGTGGTTCAGCGCGGTGGTGTAGGCGAAGGCGGCGCGTTCACCCACCGGGGCGTTTTCGCCTTGGCGCTCTGTCTTTCCATAAGACTCGAACGCACGCGCATTGAACGACACGATGTTGGCACCCGACGACTGTGCGCCCCACACGCCTTTGATGGCCGAATGCAAGCGCTGGATCGGCGCGGTGACGCCTTCGACCATGCACAGTCCCAGGCAGGCGTCGGCATCGGCCACCGGAAGTGCCGCCGCTGCAACGGCGGGGCGTTGGCACACCAGATCGATATCGCCGGTCAACTGGAAGCTCATGACCGGGTTGGTCTCCTGTATCTCCGCCCACGCTGGATGGGCGTGCAACACAGACCAGTCGGCACGGTCGAGCGCAGCGAGCACGGCGAGCAGACCGACGTCGGCTTGCGCCGTTTCGGCCAACGCTGTGATGCGTGCCCGAAACGCGGCGTGCGGCGTGATCTCGGCGTTGCCCTTGCGTGCCTTGTCGAGTCCGATGGCATAAGCAGCGCTGTCCCACAACAGATTGGCTGCGACGCCCGATGTTTTCTTGACCCCTTGCGGAACCAGGAACGACTGGGCGCGCAGCTTCTTGCCCTCCAGGTTGCGGGTGTCGCGCAACTGCACCACCCGTCCGTCGGGGGTCAGTTCGATGATGAACGGGATGTCCTTGTCTTCCAGCCCCAGGCTGGGCAGCCGTTGCGCGGGGTCAGGGTCGCGCGACTTGCGGTCGTAGTAGCGCACCAGCTCTTGCAAGATCATCGCGCTGCACCCTGTGTGCTCACCTCGATGACGCCCTCAGCCATCTGCGCGCGGAAGAACACCGGCTGCGGGTCGACAGGGTCGGTGAAGTCGAGGTCGTGCAGCATCCAGCCGAGGTCGCGGGTGTCTGCGATGGGTGTGGGCTCGACGGCCGGATCGGTCACCAGCCGCACGCGCGCAGCGAACTCACGGCAGCCGAGGTAGGGCTGGTTGACGCACTGTCCGTTGGTGGCGCGGCGCTCGAACATGGCGTGGTGCTTCTGCGGCGGCATCGGGTCGTTGCGGTCGTCGCGTACTTCCAGGTCGGCATGCACGCGATAGGCCACGTCGCGCAGCAACAGGCTGGCGCGTTGGGCACGCTCGGTCGGGTCGTCGGCGTAGATCGACAGATCGATGTCGGAGCCGTTCATTGCTTTGGCGACGTTGCTCGCAGACACCTTGCTGCCGACCTCGTTGCGGCGCAGGTTCATGAAGCGAATCGGCTTCAACACCTCGATGCGTCGCACATGCCAGCGAATGGCGGGCTTCCACAAGATCGCCTCAAACACCGATCGCGCAGCCGATGGCGTGATCACGTCGTAAGAAACGCGCTCGACTTTCATCTCCGGCCGCGTGAAGCAGGCCAGTTCGCCGCTGATTTCAAGACAGTACCGATTCATGGTTTGTGGCGTCCTTGCTTATCTATCACTGAACCAGGCTCGCTGCATTCAGCGCTTGATCCTCGGTCAGCAATCCCAACCGGGGGTTGTAGCGCAGCTCATCGATCAACAAGT
>JANMTL010000158.1:0-1912 GCA_031390425.1 Rhizobacter sp. | reverse complement strand
GACTTGGTCGTGCGCGACGCCCCTGCCCGCATCGACATCGGCCAGCGCCTCCAGCGTCAACCGATGGCGATCTTCTTCGAGTTCGACCCAGGCCGCCAAGGCCTGCTTCATCACCCAGCCACGTGAGCGATCGAGTCGTTCGGCCAAGCTGTCCACTCGGGCCGCCAGCGGCGCCGGCACATGCGCAGTCATGACGCGCAAATCACGTGATGGCATTTGATTTACTCCTAATCACTTTTAATCTTCGCACGATCAGGGAGTCGCCTGCAAGTAGCAATACGCCGGGTCATTTGGAAGTGTCCGGGCTCTCAAGTCGATTCCCCAAGCGTTGCCGAGGAGCTGGCCGACCTGAAGGCATGTTGTCAAGTCGCCCCAGCGGCAAGAATCCGCGACACACCGCCGCCCGGCTGATGCCGTCGGTATCGCGCACACAGCCCGCGCGCACGAGCACGGCCACTGTCGGACGTGCATGGCGAAGACGAAAAGGGCTCGGCCGAGCGGACGATAGCGACGACGACGGGAAGGTGTCGGGGTTGTTTTGAGGGGCTGAGCGACGCCGGGGATGAGCGTCAGCGCAGTGGAGCGAGGTACGCGCGCAGCGTGCCGGGCAGGCGCCCGAGCGTCATCGCGCGGCTCTTGTTCCAGTAGGCAGACAGCATCAACAGCGCAGACCCGATCACGAGCCCGGTGTAGGCGAAGCTGAGACTGACGAAGCCGTTTTGACGCAGCAGCGTGGCCAGCGCATACAACACGTAACCCAGCGCAGACACCATCAGCGCACGCCGATCGATGGCGAGCGAGACCAGCGCGAGGGCCAGGTACATCGCGAACACGACCACCGCCTGGGCGAGACTCGTGGACCCCGAAAAAACACCCATCTGCGTGAAGACGGGATGCACCAGCAGCGGCGCGGCGAGCAGGTGAAGCCAGAACGCGACGTCGGACCGACGTGTCAATCGATCACGGTCTGTTGCATCCCACCGGGTCGCCACGCTGAAGATCGCCAAGCCCGCCACAAAGCACATCGGCAGCAGCCAAACGCTGGAATCCGGGATCACCGCGAGGAGCGAGAAAAGGGCGAATGCCGCCGTGGCGGCGGCACCCGCAGCCACCGTGATGGGCACCTGAAATCGCCGCCAATGGAGCCACGCGGCCAGGATCGCCAGGCCGCTGGAAACAACGCTGCGCACATCAGAGTAGGCGACCAACACATCGTGTGCAGCGACAAAGACAGCAGCCACAAACGCGAGCAGCAACACGATCGCTGGCAGGGCCATGCGCCGCGTTCGCACGAAGAACTCCGCAAGCACCCACGCCGTGATGCTCACGCCGACCGCGCCCACCCAGCGCGCTTGGTCTGTGCCGATCCAAGCGACGGACGCCAGCAGCAGCACGCTGGCGATGACAACGAAGATGTCGTTGAACCCCGAGACCAACCGGAAATGCTCTTCATCGACCAGTGGAGAGCGCCGACGTTGGGCAGCGTGGGCGCGCAGGGCCGCCGCCGCTTCGGCATGGATAACGCCAGCGACGACCGCCGCGTCCAGGTCTTCATCACTGATCATCGAGGTCGATTCGCAAAGTCAACCGGCGCAAAGATGCCGCGACACACCGCCGCGAGCTTGTTGCGTCCCCATCGGGCTCGCTGGCGGCGTCGCAACGCTGCTGGCCGAGCGCGGCCATCACCGCGTCGTAGAAGGCCACAGCGCGCGCCAGGTCGTTGGTGCCGACGCAGACGTAGGTGAACATCTCTGGCCTCGGCGCGACTGCGTCAGTCCTCGCGCACGCAATCGATGCCGTAGCGCTTTGCGCCGCCTTCGGTGTCTTCTTCGACCAGGCCGTGCACGTCGGTGTCGAAGCCTGGAAACGCGGCGTTGAAGTCGCGCGTGAAGCGCAGGTAGTCGACGATCTT
>JANMTL010000214.1:0-2317 GCA_031390425.1 Rhizobacter sp. | reverse complement strand
GTAGGCCTTGGCCTCGCCGCCGAACTTGGCCGACAGCACCGTCGTGATCGCCGCCGTCAGCGTCGTCTTGCCGTGGTCGACGTGACCGATCGTGCCCACGTTGACGTGCGGCTTGGTGCGTTCGAATTTACCTTTTGCCATTTCTGAATCTCCAGGAAAAGAGCAGTGCCAGTGAACTGTTTTAGGTTTCCGAGGGAGCGCTTATTCGCCTGCCACTGGCAGCAGGCGCCGCCCCCTCGAAGACCAGCTTGATGTGTCTTGCGTGCGTTACTTGCCGCGCGCGGTGATGATCGCGTCGGCGACGTTCTTCGGCGCCTCTGCGTAGTGCTTGAACTCCATCGTGTACGTCGCACGGCCCTGGCTCATCGAGCGCAGTGTCGTGCTGTAGCCGAACATCTCTGACAGCGGCACCTCGGCCTTGATGACCTTGCCGCCGCCGGGCATGTCGTCCATGCCCTGCACCATGCCGCGGCGGGACGACAGGTCCCCCATCACGCCACCGGCGTAGTCTTCCGGCGTCTCGACTTCGACGGCCATCATCGGCTCCAGAATCACCGGCGAAGCCTTGCGGCAGCCGTCCTTGAAGCCCATCGACGCGGCCATCTTGAAGGCGTTCTCGTTCGAGTCCACCTCGTGGTACGAACCGAAGGTGAGCGACACCTTCACGTCCACCACTGGGTAGCCGGCGAGCACGCCGTTGGGCAGCGTGTCTTCGATGCCCTTCTTCACCGCCGGGATGAATTCGCGCGGCACCACGCCGCCCTTGATGGCGTCGACGAACTCGAAGCCCTTGCCGGGTTCTTGCGGCTCGATCTTCAGCACGACGTGGCCGTACTGGCCTTTGCCGCCGGACTGGCGCACGAACTTGCCTTCGACGTCGCTGACAGCCTTGCGGATCGTCTCGCGGTACGCCACCTGCGGCTTGCCGACATTGGCTTCGACGCCGAATTCGCGCTTCATGCGGTCGACGATGATTTCCAGGTGCAGCTCGCCCATGCCGGAGATGATGGTCTGGCCACTCTCTTCGTCGGTCTTGACGCGGAACGACGGGTCTTCCTGGGCCAGGCGGCCCAGGGCAACGCCCATCTTTTCCTGGTCGGCCTTGGTCTTCGGTTCGACGGCTTGAGAAATCACCGGCTCCGGGAAGATCATCTTTTCCAGCGTGATGATCGCGGACGGGTCGCACAGGGTTTCGCCCGTGGTCACGTCTTTCAGGCCCACGCAGGCAGCGATATCGCCGGCCAGGATTTCCTTGATCTCTTCGCGCTGGTTGGCGTGCATTTGCAGGATGCGGCCGATGCGCTCTTTCTTGCCGCGGATCGGGTTGAAGACCGAGTCGCCCGACTTCAGCACGCCGGAGTAAACGCGCACGAAAGTGAGCTGGCCGACGTACGGGTCGGTCATCAGCTTGAAGGCCAGTGCGGCGAACTTCTCTTCGTCGGTGCGGTGGCGCACGACCGGCTTGTCATCGTCGTCGGTGCCCGGCACCGGCGGGATGTCGGCGGGCGAGGGCATGAAGTCGATCACGCCGTCGAGCATGCGCTGCACGCCCTTGTTCTTGAAGGCGGAGCCGCAGAACATGGGCTGGATCTCCGCGGCGATGGTGCGCGTGCGGATGCCGTGCAGGATCTCGGCCTCGGACAGTTCGCCGGTTTCCAGGTACTTGTTCATCAGCTCTTCGCTGGCTTCGGCGGCGGCTTCGACCATGTTCTCGCGCCACTTCTGGGCTTCTGCGAGCAACTCGGCCGGGATGTCCTGGTATTCGAACTTCATGCCCTGGGATGCTTCGTCCCAGATGATCGACTTCATGACGATGAGGTCGATCACGCCGGTGAAGTTTTCTTCGGCGCCGATGGGCACGACGATGGGCACGGGGTTCGCCTTCAGGCGCGCCTTCATCTGGTCGTAGACCTTGAAGAAGTTGGCACCCGTGCGGTCCATCTTGTTGACGAACGCGAGGCGCGGCACCTTGTACTTGTTGGCCTGGCGCCAGACAGTTTCCGACTGCGGCTGCACGCCACCCACGGCGCAGTACACCATGCAGGCGCCGTCGAGCACGCGCATCGAACGTTCGACTTCGATCGTGAAGTCGACGTGTCCGGGCGTGTCGATGATGTTGATGCGGTGCTCGGGATGGGAATAGTCCATGCCCTTCCAGAAGCACGTGGTCGCAGCAGAGGTGATCGTGATGCCACGCTCCTGCTCCTGCTCCATCCAGTCCATCGTGGCCGCGCCGTCGTGCACCTCACCGATCTTGTGGTTCACACCCGTGTAGAACAGGATGCGTTCGGTGGTGGTGGTCTTGCCAGCATCGATG
>JANMTL010000185.1:0-40445 GCA_031390425.1 Rhizobacter sp. | reverse complement strand
GGTCGATGTCGCCGTTGGAGTGCTGATCGACACGGAAGGTCGCTTCCTGATGACCTCGCGGCCCGACGGCAAGGTCTACGCCGGTTACTGGGAGTTTCCCGGCGGCAAGCTCGAAGTCGGTGAGGGCGTCGAGGCCGCGCTACGCCGTGAGTTGCACGAAGAACTCGGCATCGTCATCGGCGACGTCGAGCCGTGGCACGTCGAGTTGACGGACTACCCGCACGCGCGGGTGCGCTTGCACTTTTGCAAGGTCTACGCGTGGAGCGGCGACTTCGAGATGCGCGAAGCGCAAGCGATGGCGTGGCAGAGCCTGCCGGTCGTGGTGACCCCGGTGCTGCCGGGCACGATCCCGGTGCTGCGCTGGTTTGCCGAAGAACGCCGCCATGAAGGCGCCACCCACCGTGGATGAGCGCGCTGCGGTCAGGGTGAACCCGGTTGCTACACTGACCGAATGAGCTGGATCGATGAGGTGAAATGGGACGCGCAGGGGCTGGTCCCGGTGATCGCGCAGGAGGTCGGGAGCAACGATGTCCTGATGTTCGCGTTCATGAACCGCGAGGCACTGCAGCGCACCGCCGAGCTGGGCGAGGCCGTCTACTGGAGCCGTTCCCGCGCTCGCCTGTGGCACAAGGGCGAAGAGTCCGGCCACATCCAGAAGGTGCATGAGCTGCGTATGGACTGCGACAACGACGTGGTGCTGATGAAGGTCGAGCAACTGGGGCACCAACCCGGCATCGCCTGTCACACCGGCCGCCACAGTTGCTTTTTTCAGCGCTACCAAGAAGGCGCCTGGCACGCCGTCGAGCCGGTGCTCAAAGACCCGGAACACATCTACAAATGATCGCTCCAGAGCAAACGATGGACTTGTCGCAGGATGTGCTGGCGCGCTTGGCCCAGGTCATCGAAGCGCGCAAGGCGGGCGACCCCGACCAGAGCTACGTCGCGCGGCTGTTTCACAAAGGCACCGACGCCATCCTGAAGAAGATCGGCGAGGAAGCCACCGAGGTCGTGATGGCCGGCAAGGACGGTGACCCGAAGAAAGTGGTCTGCGAAGTGGCCGACCTCTGGTTCCACTCGATGATCGCGCTGAGTGCCTTCGGATTGACCCCCGCCGACGTGCTGAGGGAACTGCAACGCCGCGAGGGACTCTCAGGGCTGGAAGAGTTTGCGGCGCGCAAGTTGAAACAACGCGAAGGAGAGGAAAAGTGACGGACGTCGTGCTTTCTGGCTCTGAAGAAAAACCACACGGTGGATTGCGGACGCTGACCCACATCCTTTACGGGTTGCATCTGCTGTCGTGGTTTTCTGCTGGCGCTTTCTCAGTGATTGCAATGGTTGTCAATTACGTCAAGCGTCCCGACCTGCCTGACGAATTCTTTCGCAGTCACTTTCGTTGGCAAGCTCGCAGCTTCTGGTTTACTTTGCTCTGGTTGGCCATCACGTCACCGCTTTTCCTGCTGTTCTGGATTCCCGGTGCGGCGGCGTGGTTCTTGGTTGGCCTGTGGTACCTCTATCGTTTCATTCGTGGTTGGTTGAGCTTCGCTGAAAGCCGGGCCATGCCGCTGCCTTCCAAGTGAACGTACACGTTGGACATGAACCCTGATCCGAATTGCATCTTCTGCAAGATCGTCGCGGGACAGATCCCGAGCCGCAAGGCCCACGAAGACGACGACGTGCTGGCGTTTCACGACATCCACCCGTGGGCGCCGGTACATTTGCTGATCATTCCCAAGTTGCACATCGCGACCCACGCCGACGTGACACCCGAGCACGAACGGTTGCTCGGAAAGATGCTGTTGCTGGCGCCGAAGCTCGCGAAAGAGCACGGTGCCGACAACGGTTTTCGCACCATCATCAACACCGGACGCGACGGTGGGCAAGAGGTCTATCACCTGCACTTGCATGTGATCGGCGGCCCGAGGCCCTGGAAACAGGGCTGATGTTGGGCGTGGCCCTAAAATCCGCCGTCCTTTCAAGGAGAGATACACATGGGCTCATTCAGCATTTGGCATTGGCTGATCGTTTTGGTGATCGTGGTGCTGGTGTTCGGCACCAAGAAGCTGAAAAACATCGGCGCCGACCTCGGCGGTGCGGTCAAGGGCTTCAAGGACGGGGTCAAGGATGGCGGCACGCCCGCAGATCCTGCCGCCGCGCAGGTGACCGCGAACAAGACGGCTGACGCCAACACGGTCGACGTGGAAGCCAAAACCAAGTCGTGATTGATTTCGGGTTCGACAAGATCGCGCTGATTGCCGGGGTGGCCTTGCTGGTCATCGGCCCGGAGCGACTGCCGAAAGTGGCCCGCACAGTCGGCCACCTGCTCGGCAAGATGCAGCGCTACGTGGCCGACGTCAAATCCGAAGTCAGCCGCTCGATCGAACTTGAAGAGCTCAAGAAAATGAAGGGGCAGTTCGAAGACGCTGCCCGCGGTGTTGAGCAGACCGTGTCCAACGAGATCCATCAAACGGGTTCCGATCTGCGCAACAGTGCCGACGGCTCCGACGCGTCGTCTGCCGACCCGGTGCCGCACGACTACAACCGATACGACACCTTGCTGACCCCGTTGCCCGATTACCGCAACCCCAAGAAGCACTGGCGTCTCAAGCGCAGCGCGATGCCGCAGTGGTACAAGCAGCGCAACGGCATTCGCGGCAAGGCGCAGTCGGGCGCCGCGCGGGTGGCGCGGTTCCGTCCCCCTCGTTCGCAGGCCTGAGCCATGGCCTCCAAACCTTCCGGCCCCGATGAACTCGGCGGCACCGAGCAGCCTTTCGTCACGCACCTGATCGAGTTGCGCGACCGCCTGGTCCGCGCGTCGATCGCGGTGGGCATTGCATTCGCTGTGCTGTGCCTGTGGCCCGGTCCCGGGGGGCTGTACGACCTGCTGGCCGCGCCGATGGTGGCCAGCCTGCCCAAGGGGGCGACGCTGATCGCCACCAACGTGATCTCGCCGTTCGTCGTGCCGCTGAAAATCACGCTGATGGCGGCTTTTCTGCTGGCGTTGCCGGTCGTGCTGTACCAGATGTGGGCCTTCGTGGCGCCGGGTTTGTACACGCACGAGAAAAAGCTGGTGCTGCCGTTGGTGGTATCGAGCACGCTGCTCTTTCTGATGGGCGTGGCGTTTTGCTATTACTTCGTTTTCGGGCAGGTTTTCAAGTTCATCCAGGGTTTCGCGCCGAAAAGCATCACGGCGGCGCCTGACATCGAGGCCTACCTGAGCTTCGTGCTGACGATGTTCATCGCCTTCGGCGCGGCGTTCGAGGTGCCGGTCGTGGTGGTGGTGCTCGCCCGCATGAACCTGGTCACGATCGAAAAGCTGAAGGCGTTTCGCAGCTATTTCGTGGTGCTGGCGTTCATCATTGCGGCAATCATCACGCCGCCCGATGTGGTGTCGCAACTGGCGTTGGCGATCCCGATGTGCATCTTGTACGAAGTGGGCATCTGGGCGGCGCGCATTTTCATCAAGCACACGCAAGCGCCGGTCGAAGAAAGCACGCCGACCGGCTGAGGCCTACCGTCCGCGTGCGGCGCTCGCCAGATTTTTGGGCCGCTGTGCGACCGTTACCTTCAGGTTCAGCGATTGGTCTGCGCGCTGCACGGCGATCGAGGCCACCGTCTGCGGCTTCAACGAGGCCACCGCGTTGAGCAACTGCGCGGTGTTGACCACGCGGCTGTCGCCGACCTTCACCACCACGTCGCCGGGCAGCATGCCGCCTTCGCTGGCCGGGCCGTTTTGCAACACGCCGGTGATCAGCACGCCCTGCTTGACCGCCAGGTTCAGCGTCTCGGCAATTTCCGCCGTCAGGTCGCGCGGCTCGACACCGATCCAGCCGCGCGTGACCTGACCGTCCTGGATCAGCCCTTCCATGACCTGGCGCGCGATGTTGGCGGGGATGGCGAAGCCGATGCCCATGCTGCCACCCGAGCGTGAGTAGATCGCGGTGTTGATGCCCAGCAGGTTGCCGTTGGCGTCGACCAGCGCGCCGCCCGAGTTGCCGGGGTTGATCGCGGCATCGGTCTGGATGAAATTCTCGAAGGTGTTGATGCCCAGGTGGTCGCGGCCGAGCGCGCTGACGATGCCGGAGGTGACGGTCTGGCCGACGCCGAACGGGTTGCCGATCGCCAGCACCACGTCGCCCACCTGCAGCCCGTCGGTGTTACCGAACGCCATCACCGGCAGCCGGTCGAGCGAAATCTTCAGCACCGCCACGTCGCTGTCCGGGTCGGCGCCGACGACCTTGGCCGGCGCGCTGCGGCCGTCGGGGAGTTGCACGTCGATGTCGCTGGCGCCTTCGATGACGTGGTTGTTGGTCAGCAAAAAGCCTTCGGGCGAGACGATGACGCCCGAGCCGAGACCGACCTGGGTTTCCGGTCGGCTGTCGCGATCGCCGAAGAAGAACTGGAACCACGGATCGCCCGCATGCGGATTGGGGGTGGAGGTTTTGCTCGCGGTGATGCTGACGACCGCCGGCGAGGCCCGTTTGGCCGCGGCGGCATAGCTGTTCGTGAAGCCGCCGCCGCCGACGGCGACCGGAGCTTCGCGGATCGACACCAGGCCCGGCAGACCCGCGCCCGCGTCGCGCCCCAGCCACTCGGGCTTCAGCGTCACGAGCACGAACAGCACCGCGACGGCAACTGTGACCGCCTGGGAGAAAATGAGCCAGGTTTTTCGCATGAGGTGGTGACAGTGGCCCGTCGTTCCGAAATCGATTCGTACCTGTCCGCGTTGCTGCAGACGGCGAGCTTCAAGGATTATGGTCCGAACGGTTTGCAGGTCGAAGGTCGCGACTCGGTGCGGCGCATCGTCTCGGGCGTCACCGCCAGCCGCGCGCTGATCGATGCCGCCATCGACGCCGGAGCCGACGCGTTGCTGGTGCACCACGGCCTGTTCTGGCGCGGCCACGACGGGCGCGTCACCGGCTGGTTGAAGCAGCGCCTGCAACGCCTGCTCGCCCACGACATCAACCTGTACGCCTACCACCTGCCGCTCGACGCGCATGCCGAGTTCGGCAACAACGCGCAATTCGGTGCCCGACTCGGCGTGACGGCCGATGCGCGTTTCGGCGATCAGTCGCTCGGCTTCGTCGGCACTCCGGCCGAGCCGACGACCCTCGCCGTGCTGGCCGCGCGTTTGCAGCGCTTGTCGGGCCGCACGCCGACCTGCATCGAAGGCGACGGCCGACCGCTGGCCCGCCTCGCCTGGTGCACTGGCGGCGCGCAATCGTATTTCGAGCCGGCCATCGCCTCAGGCGCCGATGCGTTCATCACCGGCGAGATCTCCGAGCCGCAAGTGCATCTCGCGCGCGAAACCGGTGTCGCCTTCATTGCCTGCGGGCACCATGCGAGCGAGCGTTACGGCGCGTCGGCACTCGGCGACCATCTGGCGGCCCGCTTCGGCATCGAGCACCGCTACATCGAAATCCACAACCCGGCCTGATTCGAGGTGCGCGCCGCGCGCTCAGGTCGACAGCTCGCTGGCCTTGAGCAGTTTGATGAAGGCGGACACAGCGAGCTCGGCATCGAGCGCGGCCGCGGCCTCGACCGCCTCGAAGGATTCATGTTCGCAGTAGCCGCACTGCCACAGCGGCATCAGGCGCGGCGTGCTGGCGGGCGCATGCAGCAACACGTTCAACCGAACATGCCGGGGGTCGCGCTCGATGTCCGCTTTCAGCGCCTGCACGGCAGCGGATTCACCCTCCAGCAACTGACAAAAGCGCTCGCCGTCGAACAGCAACGCGCCGGTGACCTGCCGCTGCTGGTTGCTCTCGCGCGACTGGCGCAAAATTTGACCCACGACGCTGGACGGCATCGCAGGGGCGAGATCGCTGACGTACAGGAACCGATGCAATGAGGAGGCGCTGGGCGACATGAGCGGACGCAGGGCAGAAGGACGATGCAGGCACTGTAGCGACGACACTTCGGTCGCGTCGTGTCCAAAGACATACGTGTGTCGGTGTTCGTGTTGCGGGGATCGGTGATGCAAGACATCCCGTGCGATCAATGCCCGCTGCGTGCGCTGCCGCTGTTCGTGCCCTACGCACGCGGCGACCTGGAACTGATCCAGTCACTGAAAAAGCGACTGGTGACCCATGTGGCAGGCGAAGCCATCATCCATGAAGGGCAGACCGACGCGCCGCTGTTCACCCTGTTCACCGGCTGGGCGTTTCGATTCAAGACCTTGAGCGACGGGCGTCGGCAAATCCTCAACTTCCTGCTGCCGGGCGACTTCATCGGCGTGCAGCAGAAGATGACCGACGCCTCGGCCCATGGCGTCGAGGCGCTCAGCGATGTGAGCCTGTGCGCCTTCCAGCGCGATGCGCTGTGGGCGCTGCACCGCGCTGCGCCGAGCATCGGCTTCGACATCACCTGGCTCGCTGCGCACGAAGAATCGCTGGTCGACGACAACCTGCTGTCGGTCGGCCGACGCAGTGCCGAAGAGCGCATCGCGACCTTGCTGATCCTGCTGTTCAAGCGGGCTGCCGCCGTGATGCCGCAAGGCGGTGCCGACGGCGTGCCGTTTCCGCTGACGCAGCAGCACATCGCCGACGGCCTCGGGCTGTCGCTGGTGCACACCAACAAGACGCTGCGCAAGCTGGAGCGGCGCGGGCTGCACCGCATCGAGGGCGGTCGGCTGCATCTGCGCGATGCGCGCGCGCTGGCGCGACTGGCCGATCTGTACGGCGACGGCAAGCCGAGCCCGCGGCCGCTGATCTGATGTCGGCTCCCTCGTTGCGCCCGCCGCCGATCGTCATCACGATGGGCGACGCCTGCGGCATCGGCCCCGAGATCATCGCCAAGCTGTTCCGTGGCCCGGCGGCAGGCGGGTGTTTCGTGCTCGGCGATGTCGAGGTGATGCGCCGCGCGGCGCGGCTCACCGGCGGACTGTCGGCGGTGGCACGCATCGATGCGCCCGAAGCGGTGTTCGAGGTGCCGCCGAACTGCCTGCCGGTACTGCAAGCCGACGCGCTGCCGGCCGATCTGTTCGCTGCGCCTTTCGGCCGCATCGACGCGCGGGCCGGTGCGGCGGCGGCCCGCTGCATCGAGCAGGCAGTGGCGCTGGGCATTCGCGGGGCGGTGTCGGCAATCGTCACCGCGCCCATTCACAAAAAGGCGTTGGCACTCGCTGCTGTCGGCTTCCCCGGCCACACCGAAATGCTGCAGGCGCTGGCCGCCGCACCCGGCAGCGCGCCAACGCCGGTGCGCATGATGCTGGCCAACGACGAGCTGCGCACCGTGCTGGTGACGATTCACCTGTCGCTGCGCCGCGCGATCGACGCGGTCACGTTCGATGCGGTGCTCGACACCTTGCGCATCGCGCACCGGGCGGCGGTCCGCTGGGGCATGCCTTCGCCGCGCATCGCCGTCGCCGGCCTGAACCCGCACGCGGGAGAAGGCGGTCTGTTCGGTGACGAAGAAATCGAGATCATCGCCCCGGCCATTGCCGCCGCGCGCGCTGAAGGCATCGATGCGCGCGGCCCCTACGCGCCCGACACCGTGTTCATGCGCGCGCGCAATGCGCCGGGGCATCCGGGCGAGTTCGACATCGTGGTTGCGATGACCCACGACCACGGGCTGATTCCGGTCAAGTACCTGGGTGTCGAACACGGCGTCAACGTCACGCTGGGCCTGCCCTTCGTGCGCACCAGCCCCGATCATGGAACCGCATTCGACATCGCCGGTGCCGGCACGGCGGACGCAGCCTCTTTAGCCGCCGCGCTCGCGATGGCACGGCAACTGTCTGGCTCGTGACGAGCCTGCCTGCCAGCACAGCGCCGGTGCACAGGCCGTTTAGCTCGGTGTGTTTTCTCGTTGCTCAGGACGACCGGTGCGTTCCAGAAGGCTCTCCAGCTCCTCGAAGCTGGCAGGCTTGACCAGGTGGTAATCAAAGCCGGCCTCGTGCGAACGCAAGCGATCAGATTCCTGCCCATAGCCTGTGAGTGCGATCAACACGGTGTGCCTGAGCGCAGCCTGTTGCCGAATCTGACGCGCTGTTTCGTAGCCGTCGAATCCCGGTAATCCGATGTCGAGGGACACCGCATCGGGCTTGAACTCAATGGCCAATGCCAGGGCACTCGGCCCGTCGTGCGCCAGACGAACTTCATGCCCCTTGAAAGTCAGCAGCGTGGCTAGACTTTCGGCGGTGTCGCGGTTGTCATCGACCACCAGTACACGATGCTTTTTTCGAGACGGCGTGGGGTGCAACGCAAGGTCGGGCGGCGTCGCCAAAGCGAGCGCAGGTGCATCGGCCAATGGCAAATGCACCGTGAATTCGCTGCCTTCGCCGACGACACTTCGGGCCACCACGGCGCCGCCGTGCAGTTCGACCAGCCGCTGCACCAGACACAGGCCGATGCCGAGCCCACCTTGCGAGCGGTCGAGGGATCGTTCGCCTTGCGTGAACAGCTGGAAGATGTCCGGCAAAAGCTCCGCCGGGATGCCCACCCCGTTGTCGCTTACCTTCAGCACCGCCAACCCGTCATCGAGCCGAATCGTCACTTCAATGTGGCCCGCTTGCTCGGTAAATTTGGCTGCGTTGGTCAACAAATTGACCACCACTTGCTCGAGTCGTGCAGCATCCGCCAACAACCAAATCGGGTTCGGCGGCATCTGCACGTTCAACCGGTGCCCGCGCTGCACCATCAGCGGTTGCACGGTTTCGACCGCGCGCTCGACCACCGCACCGAGGGCGATCCTTTCCTTGCGCAGCAGTACCCGGCCTGTGGTGATGCGTGAGACTTCGAGCAGATCGTTGACCAGGTGGTTGAGCTGTCCGAGCTGCCGCTCGATGATGGCGCGTGCCTGTTGTTGAAGCGGGTCTTTGGTTTCTTGCAGCCGAAGCAAGTGAACCGCGTTGGAGATCGATTCCAACGGATTGCGCAACTCGTGGCTGAGCATGGCCAGAAATTCGTCTTTGCGTCGGTCCAGATCGACCAGCGTTCGAGCCTGTACTTTCAACCTGCGCTCGGAGTCAGCGAGGCTGCTCGCTTCCATGTCGCGCTGCTTCATCAGCTCGTAGCGCTCCATGGCGTTTTCTACCGCACGGGTCAGGCTTTCGGGTGTGGTCCAGCTCTTGCCGATGTAGTCTTGCGCGCCGCCGCGCAACAGCCGGATGCCGTCGGCGCCATCCACGCCGTTCCAGCCGGTGATCACCACCACGGGGCAGGGAGGTCGCTGGCCGCCCGCACACAGTTCCGCAAGCACCTTGTGCGCGTCGACGTCCGGCAGATGGAAGTCGAGCA
The DNA here is from genome assembly GCA_031390425.1 of Rhizobacter sp. GTDB lineage: Bacteria > Pseudomonadota > Gammaproteobacteria > Burkholderiales > Burkholderiaceae_C > PBB1. Next base: position 31,209 of record JANMTL010000185.1, on the reverse strand, counting down.
GGATGCAGTCGAAGGGCGGTTTGTCTGGCTCGACCGCCTGCGCCTCGCGGATCAGCTGCAGCGCTCTGAGCCCGAGTTCGGCGTCGGTGAACCGATAGCGCTGAGTCGAACCGCGCAGCAGCATTTGCCGCAGATCGGCTCGGTCATCGGCGTTGTCGTCGATCACCAACATGCGGCAAGCGAGGTTGCTCATTTGTCCAACTCGCGTCCGAGGGGCAGCAACACCGCGCTCAGCCAATAGCGGAAGATGGTTTTCAAGGTGTCCAGATGAGCGGGGTGGTTGACCGACTTCACGTGGTAGGCACTCACGCCCTGTTGGTAGCAAAAATCGACATCGCGCGGGTTCAACGATGCACTGATCACCACCACCGGCACCGAACGCAGCTTGTCGTCGGCCTTGATCTGTTGCAACGCGGCCCGGCCGTCGTCGTTCGGCGTGTTCAGGTCGAGAAGCACGAAGGCGGGCAAGCTGCTCTGCTGTCGCACACATTCACGCATTTGCGCAACGCATTCGGTGCCGGAGACGGCCCGACGAATCTGATTGACGACCCCGACGAGTCGCATGGCTTCGACCACCGTTTCGAAGTCCCCGTCGTTGTCTTCGACGACCAAGACATGGTGAGTGCGGCTCATGGTGACTCCTTGCGGGTGCGGGAGGGGCTGTCGGCGGCCACCGCGGTGGAACACGGCAACGTGAAGTAGAACGTGCTGCCGATGTCGGGCGTGGAGTCCAGCCAGACCTCGCCGCCGTGTCGGCCGACCACTTTCTTGACCACGGTCAGCCCGGCGCCGACGCCGCCACCGAATTCGTCGCGCCCGTGCAGCCGCTTGAACATGCGAAAAATCTGCTCGAAGTGGCGCTGCTCGATGCCGATGCCGTTGTCGCGCACGAAGTAGATCGTCTGCCCCTCGGCCGCTGCCGGCGCCTGCGGTCGCGCGTCGAGCTCGCTCGCCAGCAGGTGACCGATGTCCAGCCGCGGCATCTTCTGCCGGTTGTATTTCAAGGCGTTGCTGATCAGGTTGCTGAAGATTTCCCGCACCCGAACCATGTCGCACAGCACGGTGGGCAGCGTGCGTGCGAAAACCACGCTGCAGGTGTTTTCATTGACCCGCACACCGACCATTTCCAGCGCATCGGCCACCACTTCGTTCAGGTCGACGGCCTCGAATTCGAGCGTGGTGCGACCGACGCGCGAAAAATGCAGCAGCGAGTCGAGCAGGCTGTCCATGCGCAGCGTCAGCCGCATCAAGCTCTCCAGTCGCTGCCGATGTTCGCCGCCCAAGGCCTCGACACTTTCCATCAACTGGTGCGCATAGCGGTGGATGCCGCGCAGAGGCTCTTTCAGGTCGTGCGAAGCCACGTAGGCGAAGGCGTCGAGTTCTTCGTTGCTGCTGGTCAGATCGACATTCAGATCGGCCATGCGCTCGCCGGCCACGTTCGCGAGGTCCATCACCAGCAGCCGCAGCCTCAATGCGCAATCGATTTCCATGTCCGACCACGGCCGCGACCGTGCGCGCACCGATTCGACAAACAATTCGAACGAGCGGCGCGGCGTCAGGCGCATGCCGTTCGGGCCAGGCACGAGCGGTTTGTCGTTCGGGTTGCCGGCCCAGTTGACGGTGCGCATCGTTTCCGTCCGAAACCACATGATCAGGTCACGCCGGGTGCGTGAAATCTGCACCGCGATCAACCCGCTCGCCAAGTCGACGAATTCGGCGGCGGGCGAGTAGTCGCGACTCAACTCGTCGGTGACATAGGCCGGCCGCGTGATCGAGTCGAATTCGGGGCGCAGGTTGATCCAGTCGGCCAGGGCATCGAGCTGCTGCTCGTCGGGCGTCTTGCCGGCACACCACCAACGGTTCATGTGGTACAGCGCCGCGCCCTCAGCGTCCATCGCATCGAGCAGCGACGGCTGTCGGTCGGACAGCGCCAGCAGATCGCCTTCCTTGGCCGCCTTGACCACCAATTGCTGGTGGATGCGCTCGACCTTCAAGCGATACGCCAGCTGCTCGATGGAGTCACTCGACTTGAGCTGCAGCGACGCCACTTGCGCCAGCAACTCGCAGGCCGCGCGAACCTGATGCGGGAAATAGGTCGGGGTGCGGTGATGGCAGGCAATCAGGCCCCACAGGTTGCCTTCGATCAAGATCGGCATCGTCAGCGACGCGGCCACGCCCATGTTGGCCAGGTATTCGGTGTACATCACCGAGGCACCGCGCAGCGTGCAGTGCGTCATGCTCAACGGCAGGCCGGAGTCGGGATTGGCCAGCGGCACCATCTCGATCACCGGCCCGGCGGCGTTGGGCACCGGCCGAATCCAGATGCGCTTGTAGATGTCACGGGCCGGCCTCGGGATGTCGGCTTCCGGGTAATGCAGCCCGAGCCAGGGCTCGAGCGCTTCGAGCTTGCTTTCAGCCACCACCTCGCCATGCAGGTCGGCGTGGAAGCGGTAGACCATCACGCGGTCCAGCCCGGTGATGGCTCGCACCTCGTGGGCGACCCGGTCGCAGAAGTTCCGCAGGCCAACGACGTTTTGCAACCGACTGACTGCCGCCCGCACCAGCGCAAAGAAGTCGCCGTCCGGGTGCGCCGACTGGCTCGCGCTGCGGCCGGTGGCCTCGCATTCCAGCACCACCACGCCGTCGGTGGTGTGCACGCTGACATCGAGCGGCGGCACGCCGTCTCGGGCCGCCATCGTGAATGCGAACAGGGCGTTGCGTTCGATCGCCTCGGCCGCCAGCATTTCCAGCAGGCGGGCCTGCTGCTGTGAATCGATCAGGCGACTCAACGGCTGGCCGAGCAGTTGGGCCGGTGCATGCCCGAGAAAATCGGCGCTGTTTTCACTGACCTGCAGGATGGTCAGGTCGGCGCGCCGCACCGTCAGCAACACGCCGTGCCCCTGAATGCAGCCTGGCGACTGCACCGGCTCGGTGTCGCACACGGTCAGGCTGGTGCCGTGGCGCTTGATGCTGTAGGGGCCGTTCGCCCACGGCAGAGGGCTGGTGGCGGCGATGGGGTCGGGGCTGTTCATTCGTGTGCAGTGTCGTGTGCGGTGGTGGGCGCCGGCGGTGGAAGGCGCGAAAGCTCGGCAAACGCCGGCGCGGCAGGCGACCTGGCCGAGTGGAGCTCGGAGCGTGTCGGAAAGCCCGGGAACAGCCACGCGCCGAGCGCATCGAAGGTCTGGTTGGCGCTGCGCAGCAACGCGTCACGGCCTCCGACGGCATCGTTGCCTCGGGCCGTCAGAGCCGCGCAAAACGCCTTCCAGTGCGACCCCGTCTGAGCGCCGTAGCCATCGAAGAACGATGCGCCCGAGCTGGCGGTCAGCCCAATGTTCCGGTGCAGGTTCTTGAGGATGATCTGGCCGCCCAGCGTGGCGCCTTCGATCACATAAAGGCAGCCCCAAAACTGCGCTTCGCTGTTCAACGGCGGCAGCGAGCGGCAACGCGGCAGCGCGGAGATGGCGGGGTCGCTGAGGCCCAGCACCTGAAGGTCTCGGCGCAGTCGCGGCGTCTTGTGGCGCAAGGCGTAGTCGATGCCGACGGCCTGCGTCCTGGGCAACGTGGCCAGTTGCGATTCGAGTGGTTCGTAGAAGCCGAACAACTTTTGAACGTATTGTCGGTAGGTGGCGAACGTCAGATCCGCGTCGAGCAGCGGCAATCGACCCTCCAGCGCAGCGTGTCGAGTGCCCGTGGCCTCTTTCAAACATTTCAACATGATGAGAAGCCTGTAAATCCGGCGATAGCTTGACATCGAATGCTGACTCGGTCGAGCAGTTTTTCATGGAGCGGGCGGGAAGGCCCGACGCCACACAGTGTGACATCCCGCGAGAACGCGGACCCGGTCGGCTCACTGCCGCGATTGGGCCGACAGCGAGGCGAGTTGCTTGCGCGCCCGCGAGGTCGCGCGCTCCATCAGGTAGTTGCTTTCCACCGCGCGCAGGCGCTCGGCCTCGCACATACGAGTGAGCATGCGCGCTGTCAGCGAAATCGTCTCCTGCAGGTTGCGGCCGTGGGTGAAGACGAAGAAGCTGCGGCCCGGGCTCATGTAGGTCAGGCGGACTTTTTGCCACTGGTCCTTCAGCAGCATCTGATAGGCGAAGCCGATGCGCAGGTGATTCATCAAGCGCGCGCCGTGCGACGCTTCGGCCGGGTCGGCCGCCACCAGGTCGAGGTTGATGTCGACCCCGAGGTTCAGTGGCGCGCTGTCGATCACCGGCGGCTCGTGGCCGAGCTCGATGTCGACCGGCTGCGCCCAGTCGACCGCCGCCTCTTCGACCAGGCCGACCTGTTTCGCCTCCTCGGCGGAGAAGCGCTGTTCGATCTCGGGCGACAGCAGCGGCGCCGAAACCACCGAATCGCCACGGCCCCCATCGCCGTGCGCCGGCACGCCGCCATTGAAGATCGCTTCGAGCTGCTTGGACAGCAAGTTGTAGTCGAGCTCGGTCATCGCCGGGGCCTTCAGCGACTCGGCATGCGCGGGCAGCAACTGGGCGAAGAATTCCTTTTGTGCCGCCTCGGGCCAGCCGATCAGCTTCAGGCCTTCGTTGAGGTCGCGCATCAGCGTCGGCAGTTGCATTAGGAAGCGCTTGCGCATCCCCGGCGAGCCCTTGGGCTGCACGCTCATCAGCAGATCGCGGCCGACGTTGCGGTAGCGCTTGGTCGGCTCGCCGTCGGCGCTTTGCTGTCGCGCGGCCTGCACCAGCGCCTGGCTCCAGACCTGACAGACAAAGGCGCGCAGGAACTCGGGCATCGGCACCGCAGCCAACGCGCCCTGCAACTGGATCAGGTAGCGCTGCTGCGTGCGCAGGTCGCCTTCTTTGGTCTCCAGCACGGCGATCGCCGCGCTGCCCTGGACCTCCGAGGCGGCCTGCTGCGCGATGAACGATTCCAGCTCGGCCAGCTTGGCGGCGTACAGATCGACCTGGTCGAAATCGCCGTCGACGATTTCTTGCACCAGACTGCGAACTCGCTCAACGAATTCCTTGCCCGGCCCGTCGTCGAAATCGTCGAACGCGCAGGCCAGCGAAGCGATCCGGTTGACGAAGCGGCGCACCGGGTGACGGCGCGACGAGAAGAAGCTGGCATCGACCAGCGCGACCCGCAGCACCGGAAGTTGCAGCCGCGCGATCTCGCGGGCCATTTGCGGCGGCACCCGGGTGTCGGACAGGATCTGGTCGAACAGGCTGCCGACGACGTCGATCACCATGTGATCGAGCTTGCCGGTCGAGGCCTGGATCAGCTCTTCGCGGTGGGCGCGGATCAGGTTCACCGCCATCAGCCCGGCCGATGCATCGTCGGCGTATGCGCTGGCCGGCCCCGGGTCGGCGTACGGACGGGCAGCGAAGCCGCGCAAGTCGGGCCCTGCGGCATAGCGGCTGGCGGGCGGGTTCAAAGTCCCCGGGTTCGGCGATCCGCCCGGGCCGCCGAGTTCGCCCGATCGGCTGGTCAACTGCGTCAATCGACGCAGCAGAGTCATCAGTTGGGCGTCCTGCACGGGGGCGTTGAAGCCGCCCCCCGACGGACTGCCGTAGCCGGTGGACATGCCGCGCGCGCTGTTGCCGTGGCCGTGGCCGGACGATCCGGCGTCGGTGCGTCCGCTGCGCGACCCCTGCCAGCCGGTCGAACCGTAGCCGGTGCTGGCGTTGCGCGAGCCCGAGGTCGAGGGCCCCGAAGGCGCGCGCTGGGTGTTCAGCCCGGCCTGCGCTGAAGCGTGAAATTCCGAGCCGTGACCGCGGGTCGACGCGAGGTCGTCCAAGCTCGAATAACCCGAGTTCAACCCGGGCAGCAGATTGCCTGGCCCATCGACGGTGCGCACCTGCATCCCGACCGGGCTGATGCCGCGCGACTGCAAATCGACCACGATGGCCGCGTAGCACGCGGGCATGGCGTGGGCCATCACGACGCCGAACTCGCGGGTGAGCACGCTGCGCTCGGTCGGGTCGGCGGTGATCGCTTCGATGGCCACGTACAAGGCCTGCCCGACGATGGCCGGGCGCAGCGGGTTGCGATCTTCTTCGGCAGTGCCGACGCCGGTAATTCGGCCCATGTAGCCGGAGAGCTCGCGCAATTCGACTTCGCTGGCGTGCGCGATTTGCTGGCCGAGGCGGTCCGAGTGCATGCGCTCCTCGACCTCCTTGTCGTCGACCAGCGTCAGCATGTGCCAATCGGCCGGCTGGGCAGGACGTTTCATCTCCGTGCGCGACGCCAACGTCTCCAGCATGCGTGCATCGAGCCGGGTTCGAAAGTTCAGCCGAAACGGCCCCAGTTGCCGATGCAGCGCCAACTGCGCCGCGAAGATGGTGTTGCGATCGCCCGCCTTCGACGCCGACTGGGATTGCGCTGCGAGGGTCTGACAGACGCGCTCCGCGACCGTCAAGGCGGTCGCCTTGACGAGATCTGCCGCTGCTTCCAGCTCGGCAGGCAGTCGCGGATCGATGGGGTTCATCTCGGGAAAACGCTGCGTCCGTCGGAGGGCGGAATCGGTTGGTGCTCACGAGTATGAGACCAAACCAGCCCCGGACTCTTGCCCGAAGCCGGTCGGAGTCGCCGCGGACGGCGACTCCAGCGGCTTACTTCTTCAATGCGTCACGTATTTCCCGCAGCAACAAGACGTCTTCGGCCGGCGCAGCGGGTGCGGCAGCAGGCGATTCCTGTTGCTTCATTCGGTTCACCGCCTTGACCATCATGAAGATGATCATGGCCAGGATCACGAAATTGATGGCGACCGTGAAGAAGTTGCCGTAGGCCAGCACTGCGCCGCCCTTTTTGGCCTCCACCAATGTGGTAGCCAGCTGACCGGACAGCGGGATGAAATAGTTCGCGAAATCGAGCCCACCGAACACCTTGCTGACGACCGGCATGATGATGTCCGACACCAGCGAATCGACGATTTTTCCGAAGGCCGCACCGATGATCACGCCGACCGCGAGGTCGACGACGCTGCCCTTCATCGCAAATTCTTTGAACTCTGCGGCAAATCCCATGCTGATGTCTCCTCGTCGATGTTGTTGGTAGTCTGGCGCCGTGCAGTCGAACCCCGCTCCCGTCACCAACGGTCAAGTATTGCCGATCGAGATTGCGGAGCAAACGGCTGGTCGGCCATGGCGCAGTCGGCGCGCCGAAACGCGCTGCGCACCGGAACCGAGCGCAGGCTGTGTAGGGGCTACTGCGGCGCAAATCGCTCCGCTAGAATCTGCGGTTGTCTGAAAGTCGTCGTCGAACGCGAGGTTTTATGAGTGAGCAGCAAGTGGACAGTGGTAAGCGCACCTGGTTGATCGCATCGGGTTGCGCAGGCGCTGTGGGTGGCGTGGCCGTGGCGGTGCCTTTCGTCAGTTCGTTTCAGCCATCGGAACGGGCGCGTGCCGCTGGCGCTGCGGTCGAAGTCGACATCAGCGCGTTGAAGCCGGGTGAAAAGCTGACGGTCGAGTGGCGCGGCAAGCCGGTCTGGATCATCAAGAGAACGCCGGAACAACTGGCCGAGTTGCCGAAGAACGACCCGCTGCTGGCCGACCCGCAATCCCTGCGCAAGCCGGGCGAATTGACGCCCGAGTACGCGCGCAACGAGCACCGGTCGATCAAGCCTGAAATCATGATCGCCGTGGGCATCTGCACCCACCTGGGCTGCTCTCCCTCGGACAAATTCACCCCTGGCGCGCAGCCTTCGCTGCCAGACACCTGGCCGGGCGGTTTTCTGTGTGCCTGCCACGGTTCGACCTTCGATCTCGCGGGGCGTGTCTACAAGAACAAACCGGCGCCAGACAACCTCGAGGTGCCGCCGCACATGTACGTGTCGGACACGCGGCTGGTGATAGGCGAAGACAAGAAAGCCTGATGGCTCTGCAGTAACGGCACAACAGGAGAACACACGATGGCCACCTTCAAGGAAGCACCCGCCAACGCCAACGCAGCCGAAAAGCTGATGACGTGGGTAGACAACCGGTTCCCGGCAACCAAGCTCTACAACGAGCACCTCGCCGAGTACTACGCACCGAAGAATTTCAACTTCTGGTATTTTTTCGGGTCACTGGCCCTGCTGGTGCTGGTGATTCAGATCGTCACCGGCATCTTCCTGGTGATGCACTACAAGCCCGACGCGACGCTGGCCTTCGCATCGGTCGAATACATCATGCGCGACGTGCCGTGGGGTTGGCTGGTCCGCTACATGCACTCGACCGGCGCCAGCGCGTTCTTCGTCGTGGTCTACATGCACATGTTTCGCGGCATGATCTACGGCAGCTACCGCAAGCCGCGTGAGCTGGTCTGGATTTTCGGCTGCGCCATCTTCCTGTGCCTGATGGCCGAGGCCTTCATGGGCTACCTGTTGCCGTGGGGCCAGATGAGCTACTGGGGCGCGCAGGTCATCGTGAACCTGTTCTCTGCCATCCCGTTCATCGGCCCCGATTTGTCGCTGTTGATTCGCGGCGACTACGTGGTCAGTGATGCGACGTTGAACCGGTTCTTCAGCTTCCACGTCATCGCGGTGCCGCTGGTGCTGCTCGGGCTGGTGGTGGCACACATCATCGCGCTGCACGAAGTGGGGTCGAACAACCCCGATGGCGTCGAGATCAAAGCCAAGAAGAACGCCGCGGGCATCCCCCTCGACGGCATTCCGTTCCACCCGTACTACACGGTGCACGATGTGCTGGGTGTCAGCGTGTTCCTGCTCATCTTCTCCGCGATCATCTTCTTCGCGCCCGAGTTGGGCGGCTACTTCCTCGAATACAACAACTTCATTCCGGCCGACCCGCTGAAGACACCGCTGCACATCGCCCCGGTCTGGTACTTCACACCTTATTACTCGGTGCTGCGGGCCATCACCGCCGAGATGATGTACGTGCTGATGGCTTTTGTCGTCGTCGGTGCGGTGCTCGCGGTATTCAAAGCGAAGCTGGGCAGCTTGCTCAAGCTGCTGGTGCTCGGCGGGTCGGCTGTTGTCGTCGCGCTGATGTTCTCGATCGACGCCAAGTTCTGGGGCGTGGTGGGCATGGGCGGCGCGGTGGTGATCTTGTTCTTTTTGCCTTGGCTGGATCACAGCCAGGCCAAGTCGCTGCGCTATCGGCCCGACTGGCACAAGTACGTCTACGCCTTGTTCGTTCTGAATTTCTTCATGCTCGGCTACCTCGGCGTGCAGCCGGTGTCGCCACTCGGTGAGCGGCTGTCGCAGATCGGCACCGTGATCTATTTCGGATTCTTCTTGCTGATGCCGTGGTGGAGTCGCCTGGGTGCGTTCAAGACCGTGCCCGATCGCGTGACGTTCGCAGCCCACTGATCGCCGAGGCAGGCTTCACAAAATGAAAAAATTTATCCTCACCCTGTTGATTTCGTTGAGCAGCCTGACTGCGGTGCATGCCGCGGGCGGCGGCATTGCGTGGGACAAGTTTCCGCAGGAAAAAGCCACCGATGTCACGGCCCTGCAGAACGGCGCGCGCACCTTCACCAACTACTGTCTGAACTGCCACAACGCAGCGTTCATGCGCTACAACCGGCTGCGTGATATCGGGCTGACCGAAGATCAGATCAAGAAGAACCTGATGTTTGCGACCGACAAGGTCGGCGACGTCATGAAGGTCTCGCTCGACGCAAAAAGCGCCCAGGAGTGGCTGGGGGTCGTGCCCCCGGATCTGACGCTGATCGCCCGGTCACGTTCCGCCGCTGGCCAGGGGACGGGCGCCGATTACCTGTACACCTTCTTGCGCACCTACTACCGCGACGACACGAAGGCCACCGGTTGGAACAATCTGGCGTACCCCAATGCTGCGATGCCCCACATCCTGTGGGAATGGCAAGGCCAGCGCAAGGCCAAGTTTGAAGATGTCGCCGATCCGCACGACGCGACGAAGATCGTTCACCGATTTGCCGGCTTCGAGCAACTGACGCCGGGCACCAAGTCGCAGCTCGAGTACGACGAATCGGTCGGTGACCTGGTGGCTTACCTGAACTGGATGGCCGAGCCGGGACAGAGCACGCGCACTCGGCTCGGTGTGTGGGTGCTGCTGTTCCTGGCGGTGTTCGTCGTGATTGCCTGGCGCCTCAACGCAGCATTCTGGAAAGACATCAAGTGATGCTTCGCCTGCCCGGTGGCCCCTGGGGCGCCGGGCAACTGCGCAGTGGGTCAGCCCCCAAAAGGCGCCCCCTGCGTTTTTTGTTTTCTGATCCCTTGAGGAGCCCGCGCACATGATGGTGCTTTACTCCGGCACGACCTGCCCCTACTCACACCGTTGCCGTTTCGTGCTGTTCGAGAAGGGCATGGACTTTGAAATTCGCGACGTCGATCTGTTCGCGAAACCCGAAGACATTGCGTTGATGAATCCGTACAACGAGGTGCCGATCCTCGTCGAGCGCGACCTCATCCTGTACGAGTCGCACATCATCAATGAGTACATCGACGAGCGCTTTCCGCATCCGCAGTTGATGCCCGGCGATCCGGTCGCGCGCGCTCGGGTGCGCCTGTTCCTGCTGAATTTCGAGAAGGAGCTGTTCGCCCATGTGAACCTGCTGGAGTCGCGCGGCGTCAAGGCCACCGACAAGCAGCTCGAAAAAGCCAGGGTACAAATTCGGGATCGTCTGACCCAACTCGCGCCCATCTTCCTGAAGAACAAGTTCATGCTCGGCGACGATTTCTCGATGCTCGACGTGGCGATCGCGCCGCTGCTGTGGCGCCTCGATTACTACGGCATCGACATGTCGAAGAACGCGGTGCCGTTGTTGAAGTACGCAGAACGCATTTTTTCGAGACCGGCGTACATCGAGGCGCTGACGCCGTCCGAGAAAGTCATGCGCAAGTGATCTGGCGCGGCCGCCTTCACTTCGAGTTCGGTTCATGACGCCTCCACCCGCCCCGCCCGTGCTCGGCAACAACGGGACGTCCACGCGGCCGTACCTGATCCGGGCGCTGCACGAGTGGTGCACCGACAACGGGTTTACACCGTACATCGCGGTGCTGGTCGGCCCGAACGTCAAGGTGCCGATGGAGTACGTGAAGAACGGCGAGATCGTGCTGAACGTCGGCTTCGAGGCGACCACCGGGCTCGAACTGAGCAACGAGCGCATCGAGTTCAAGGCGCGCTTCGGCGGCAGTTCGCGCGACATCTCGGTGCCGGTCGACCACGTCATCGCGATCTATGCGCGCGAGAACGGGCAGGGCATGGCGTTCCCGGTGCCCACCGATGCGGCACATGCCGGACCCGGCACCGGTCCCCGCCCGCTGCAGGAGCCCACAGAACGCGTCGGCACGGTGTTGCGTCTGGCGGCCGATGGCGACGAGCCGGCGGCGACACCCTCAGCGCCTGCGTTGTCCGATGCGGGCCCTGCGCCCGATCACCCGCCCACCGGGGGGCGACCGTCGCTGAAACGGGTCAAGTGATCCGGCTCAGGGCTCACGACGCACCGCTAAAATTCAAAGATTGCCCTTGTAGCTCAGTTGGTAGAGCAGCGGTTTTGTAAACCGAAGGTCGCGGGTTCGACTCCTGCCGGGGGCACCAAATTCTTCACGGCCCGCCAAGCGCGCGTGGCCGGGACATCCGCCGACCAAGCCATTCAGGCCGAACGAATCTTGATCCGCACCGCAACAGGCGGGAAGCCGTGCTTCAAAAGCTGTTCTTCGAGGCGCGGCTGCAGGTGGCGCAGTTTGGCCGCGACGTTGGCATTGGCTGCGATCAAGGTCCAATCGGCTTCATCGACCGGGCCCGCTGACACATGCGGCGCCAGCATCGGTGGAATGCACGACTGCACGGCCGCATAGCGTCGCGCCGACTCGTCGAGGCGTCGCCTCAGCAACGTCAGCGGGCTGCTGCGATTCAGCGCTTCGGTGATCGGCAATGCGTTCGGGACGGACGGGACGGCTTTGCTCATGGTCGATTCGAGTGTAGGACCCGTCGCGCTCGACCGACTCAGGCAGCAGCGGCTGCGTCGGTCGCCAGTGCAAGGGCAAACCCGGCGGTAAACTCAAGGGCTTTGCCACGTCGCATCGGCCCGGTGCCGCGCACGCAGGCGTGCCTCTTGTACGGAGGCGCATCGAATTCACCCACAGCGCGCAGGGGTCGGCCACCGGTTGGGCCGCCACGCCGCTCTACCCAGTGCCGCCGCATGTTGCCCAAGATACTCACCCAGCTTTTCGGCAGTCGCAATGAACGCCTGCTCAAGCAGTACCGCAAGGTCGTCGTGCAGGTCAATGCGCTGGAGGCAACCTTCGAGAGCGCAGACGATGCGACGCTGGCCGGCAAGACCCTCGAGTTCCGCCAGCGGCATGCGGCCGGTGAAAGCCTCGAATCGCTGTTGCCCGAAGCCTTCGCCGTGGTTCGCGAAGGCAGCAAGCGCGCGCTGAAGATGCGTCACTTCGACGTGCAGTTGATCGGCGGAATGACCCTGCACGACGGCAAGATTGCCGAGATGCGCACCGGCGAAGGCAAGACGCTGATGGCGACGCTGCCGGTGTACCTGAATGCGATCGCCAACCTGGGCGTGCATGTCGTCACGGTGAATGATTACCTGGCCAAGCGCGATGCCGAATGGATGGGGCGGCTGTACACCTTCCTCGGTCTGACGGTCGGGGTCAACCTGCCGCAGATGCAGCGCGAGGAAAAGCAGGCCGCTTACGCCGCCGATGTGACCTACGGCACCAACAACGAATTCGGCTTCGACTACCTGCGCGACAACAAGGTGCAAGACGTGGCCGACCGGGTGCAGCGCGTGTTGTCCTATGCGATCGTCGACGAGGTCGATTCGATCCTGATCGACGAAGCACGCACGCCGTTGATCATCAGCGGCCAGGCCGAAGACCACACCGAGATGTACGTGCGCATCAATGCGGTGGTGCCTAACCTGAAAAAGCAGATCGGCGAGCTCGACCTGCGCACCGGCGAAGGCGTGATCGACCCGGGCGATTTCACCGTCGACGAAAAAACGCACCAGGTCTATCTGACCGAAGACGGCCACGAGAACGCCGAACGCCTGCTCAGCGAAGCCGGCTTGCTGGCCGAAGGTGCCAGCCTGTACGACGCGGCCAACATCACGCTGATGCACCACGTCTACGCAGCCTTGCGCGCGAACCACCTTTACAACCGCGACCAGCATTACGTGGTGCAAAACGGCCAGGACGGCCCGGAGGTCGTGATCGTCGACGAGTTCACCGGTCGGCTGATGACCGGGCGCCGCTGGTCCGACGGCCTGCACCAGGCGGTCGAGGCCAAGGAAGGCGTGCAGATCCAGAGCGAGAACCAGACCCTCGCGTCGATCACCTTCCAGAACTACTTCCGCATGTACGGCAAGCTGTCGGGGATGACCGGCACGGCGGACACCGAGGCGTACGAGTTCCAGGAAATCTACGGCTTGGAAACGGTGGTCATCCCGCCGAACCGGCCGACGGTGCGCCAGGACGAACTCGACCTGATCTACAAGACCAGCCGCGAGAAATTCGAGGCGGTGATCGGTGACATCCGCGAATGCCACGAGCGGGGCCAGCCGGTGCTGGTCGGCACCACCTCGATCGAAAACTCCGAGCTGATCTCGGGCCTGTTGAACACCGCCAAGCTGCCGCACCAGGTACTCAACGCGAAGCAGCATGCGAAAGAGGCCGAGATCGTCGCGCAGGCGGGTCGGCCGGGCGTCATCACGATCGCCACCAACATGGCCGGTCGCGGCACCGACATCGTGCTGGGCGGCAATGTCGAAAATCAGATCAAGGCGATCCAGGCCGACGAATCGGTCGCCGAAGCCGAGCTGCAAGCCCGTGCGCAGACGCTGAATGACGAATGGCAAGGCCTGCACGAGCGCGTGAAGGCTGAAGGCGGCTTGCGCATCATCGCGACCGAGCGCCACGAATCGCGCCGCATCGACAACCAGTTGCGCGGCCGCTCGGGCCGCCAGGGCGATCCCGGCTCGTCGCGCTTTTATCTTTCGCTCGACGATTCGCTGATGCGCATCTTCGCGGGCGAGCGGGTGCGCTCGATCATGGAGCGGCTGAAGATGCCCGACGGCGAGGCGATCGAAGCCGGCATCGTCACCCGCAGCATCGAAGGCGCACAGCGCAAAGTCGAGGCGCGCAATTTCGACATGCGCAAGCAACTGCTGGAGTACGACGACGTCGCCAACGACCAGCGCAAGGTCATCTACCAGCAGCGCAATGAAATCCTCGAGGCGCAAAGCCTCATCGAGCAGATCGCCAGCCTGCGCCGCAGCACCATGGCCGATGTCGTTCGCACCTACGCGCCGGCCGAAAGCCTGGAGGAGCAATGGAACCTCGACGGGCTCGAGGGGGTGCTGCGCGAGGAGTGGCAACTCGACTTGCCGTTGAAGGCCGAGGTCGAGGCCAGCAGCTCGATCACCGATGAAGACCTGGTCGAGCGCGCCGTCAAGGCTGCCGACGAATTGTTCGACGCCAAGGTCGAGATGGTCGGTGTGGACCAGTTCACGCCCTTCATGCGGATGATCTTTTTGCAGTCGATCGACCAGCACTGGCGCGAGCACCTGGCAGCGCTCGATTACCTGCGTCAGGGCATCCACCTGCGCGGCTATGCGCAGAAGAATCCGAAGCAGGAATACAAGCGCGAAGCCTTCGAGCTGTTCAGCCAGTTGCTCGACGTGATCAAGATGGACGTGACGCGCACCCTGATGGCGGTGCGCATCCGCTCGGCCGAAGAAGTGGCGCAGGCCGCCGAAGCCATCGAGCAGCGCGCCGAGCGCATTTCCAACGTCACCTACACGCACCCGAACGAAGACGGCAGCGTGTCGTCGGACGACACGCAGCGCAACGATCCGGCGATGCAGGTCGCCGCCGACATGGCCGATCGCGCCGCGCCGGCCAACCTGCCGCGCGCCGGACGCAACGACCCGTGCCCGTGCGGCAGCGGCAAGAAGTACAAGGTCTGCCACGGCAAGCTGGCTTGAGCACGGCGCGGAGGGGTTCCGCGTCATCCTGAGGAAACGACGATGCCTGTCAACCTGCAAGCCCCGAATCCGCACGACCTGAAACCCGTGCCGGGCGTGCAGCTCGGCACCGCGATGGCGGGTGTGCGCAAGGCCCACCGGCGTGATGTGTTGGTCCTCACGCTGGCCGAGGGATCGCAGGTTGCGGGCGTCTTCACGACCAACCTTTTTTGCGCGGCGCCGGTGCAGTTGTGCCGACAGCATCTGGCGGCGGGTCGCAGCGCATCGGAGGGCGTCCGCGCGCTGCTGATCAACACCGGCAATGCGAACGCCGGCACCGGCGAGGACGGCCTGGCGCGTGCGCGCTCGACCTGCGTCGCGCTGGCCGCCCGCCTGGGCCTGAAGCCAGATCAAATCCTGCCGTTCTCGACCGGCGTGATCATGGAGGTGCTGCCGAACGACCGCATCGAAGCCGGTCTGCCCGCCGCACTGGCCGATCTGGACGCCGACCACTGGGCGCAGGCCGCCGAAGCCATCATGACCACCGACACGTTGCCGAAAGCCGCGTCGGTTCGGGTGCAGATCGGCGGCAAGACGGTCACCGTCACCGGCATCAGCAAGGGCGCCGGGATGATCCGGCCCAACATGGCCACGATGCTGGGCTTCGTCGCCACCGACGCGGTGCTGGCCCCCGGGTTGCTGGAAACGCTGGTTCGAGACGCGGCCGACCAGTCCTTCAACCGCATCTGCATCGACGGCGACACCTCGACCAACGATTCCTTCGTGCTGATCGCGAC
The DNA here is from genome assembly GCA_031390425.1 of Rhizobacter sp. GTDB lineage: Bacteria > Pseudomonadota > Gammaproteobacteria > Burkholderiales > Burkholderiaceae_C > PBB1. Next base: position 15,550 of record JANMTL010000185.1, on the reverse strand, counting down.
GCAGCAGGCAGGGCACGCGCCGATCACGCAGCTCGACAGCGGCGACGGCGCGCTGCTGCGCGACGCGGTGATCGCGGTGTCGGTCAAGCTCGCGCAGGCCATCGTGCGCGACGGCGAGGGTGCGACCAAGTTCATCACGGTGCAGATCGACGGCGGCGCGACCGAGGCCGAGTGCCGACTCGCAGCATATGCAATCGCGCACTCTCCGCTGGTCAAGACCGCGTTCTTCGCCAGCGACCCGAACCTGGGCCGCATCCTGGCCGCAGTGGGCTACGCCGGCATCACCGACCTGGACCAGACGCTGATCGAATTGCATCTGGATGACGTCCGTGTGGTGCAGCGCGGCGGACGCCACCCTGCTTACCGCGAAGAAGACGGCCAGCGCGTGATGAGGCAAAGCGAGATCACGGTGCGCGTCAACCTGCATCGCGGCGCGGCCAGCAGCACCGTGTGGACCTGCGACCTCAGCTACGACTACGTGAAGATCAACGCCGACTACCGGAGTTGAGGTTTCGTGCCGGGACGGAACATCTGCTGAGCGGGCCGTCCCGACACAGGCTGCCGCTGCGCAATCCCGAATGCCCTTGTCATCCCAGCATCAATTCGAATGCTCGCGGCATGGCTGAAAGAGACTGGGTAGGCGATCGCACGCGACGCGACAAGTTGTGTATCACCGTGCCGTGATGCTTTCGCGAGGACTTGGGGACGACGGACTTCTAGGATCGGTTTCGCGGGCTGGGCTGCTCCAGTCGGCATCACCTCTCAAACCCCAAGGAGTCTGACAATGATTCACTTCTCATCTCACGCCACTCGCTGCGCGGTTGCCATCGCGGCGCTCACGGTCAGCGTTGCTGCGAACGCGGTTCCCGTTCAAGTCACGGTGACCATCGAAAACCTGGCCTCGGCCAACGGCGTCAGCTTTGCACCGCTGCGCCTGGGATTCAACAACGGCACCTTCGACGCTTTCAATAACGGCGCCGTATCCACTGCGCCGATCATTTCGGTGGCAGAAGGCGGCAGCGGCGTCGACTGGTTTCCAGCGTTTGCCGCGGCCGATCCGACTGCCACACTCGGATCAATCGGTATGGCGTTGACACCGGGTCAAACACGCAGTGGTGTGTTCATAGTCGACCCCACGGTCAACCAATTTTTCACCTTCGGGTCGATGGTGGTGCCCAGCAACGACCTCTTCATCGGCAACGACGACCCGAAGCGGTACCAGTTGTTCGATACCAGCGGCAGTCTTCTCATCACGACGATCAATCAGAAAGCCCGGCAAATCTGGGATGCAGGTTCAGAGACGGCAGACCCGGCGAATGCGGCTTTCCTCGTCGGGGGCGTGAATGCCGGTCGCACGCCTGAGAACGACGTGATTTCATTCGATTTCTCTGAGCTTGCCGCCTACAACGGACTGACGACGGCGGCTGGCTACGTGTTCACCAATGCAGGGCTGGTCGGGGACGCAGACATTTACAGAATCTCGTTTGCAGTGGCTGCCGTTCCCGAGCCCCAGACCTACGCGCTCATGTTGGCCGGGTTGACGGCGGTGGGGTGGATCGCACGGCGTCGCCGCCACGCTGCGCTGCCCTCGATTTGAACTGGCGATCCACCGCGCTTGGGGAACTGCTTGCTCCAGGCGGATGAAGCCATCGAGGTCGGCTCTGTTCCAATCAGCCGTCGTTGTCATTTTGGTGCAGCGACGGCCTCGCCATGAACGAACACCTGTTACTCGTTGAAGACGACGATGCGATTGCCAGCGCCTTGCGTTTTCATCTGGAGGAAGCCGGCTACCGATTGCATCGGGAAGCCAACGGTCTGTATGCCATGTCAGCCATCGATCGCCAGCGATGGGATTTGGTGTTGTTGGATTTGATGCTGCCCGGTGCCGATGGCTGGGACGTGTGTCGCTATCTTCGGTCACGGCATCCGGGGGTGCCGGTCATCATGCTCAGTGCACATTCTGCCGAGGCCCACCGTGTGCTGGGCCTCGAGCTCGGTGCCGACGACTATCTGGCCAAGCCGTTCTCGATGTTGGAGTTGGTGGCCCGCGTACGGGCGCTGCTAAGGCGCGTGGAGCAATTGCGTTCGACGGTGGTGTCGAACTCGGTGCTTCGATTCGGCCCCTTCGCGCTCGACACCGCCCGGCGAGAATTGCTGCGCGATGCGCAAGGCTCAGAGCAGACTCTCACACTGGGTTTGACACTGCGCGAATTCGATCTGCTGCACTTTCTGCTTCGACACCCCGGTCAGGCGTTCAGTCGCAGAGAGCTGCTGCAACGCGTGTGGGGTGCCGGATTCGACGGGTTTGAGCACACGGTCAACTCGCACATCAACCGCCTGCGCACCAAGATTGAAGACGATCCGCGCGACCCGAAGCGCGTCGTCACAGTCTGGGGTGTCGGCTATCGCTTTGAAGTGGGGGCCTGATGGCGGCCCATCGCCGTGGCACGCGCTCGTTCACCTACCGGCTGACGTTGGCGCTGGCGGCGCTGCTGCTTCTGTTCGGGGCGGTGGTCGCGCTGCTCGGTCGTCACGTCGGCATCGAGCATGAAAGAGAAACCTTGCAGCGCGTGTCGCATGGGCTGGCTCAGCACATCGTCGAGCACTGGCCCTACATTGCGGTGCCCGACCCCGATGCCGCTGAACGCGCCGCGCGCGCTGCGTTGCTGTCGATGCTCACCGTCGTGAACCCTGGCGTTCAGGTGTATGTGCTGGATGCCGAGGGCCGCGTGGACGCCTACCTCGGTGAACCCGGCATGGTTCGCACGCCACAAGTCGATTTGCGGCCGGTGCGTCAGTTTCTCGCTGGGGCGGCCCTGCCCTTGCGTGGCACCGATCCGATGGGCTTGGGCGAGCACCGCATCTTCAGTGCAGCGATGTTTGCGCCGCGCGCCGGCGACGTCCGGCCGCCTGGATACCTGTATGTGGTACTCGACGGACAGGCCCGCAAGCTGGTCGCCGAGCAACTGAGCCTGCGCCGCTTTTGGCAAGGAGCAGGCCTTGCGATGGTCATCGGCTTGCTCATCACGCTGGCTGTTGGCGCTTTCACGTTCCGCCGAATCACCCGGCCGCTGAATCAGCTGGCGGGGCGACTGCGCCAGTACAGCGCTCCGGCTGACCTGCAGGGGCCCGCCGATCGGGTTGGGCCGCGCCCGATGGGCGACGAAGTGCATTCGATCGGTGCTGCATTCGACGACATGACTCGGCGCATCGAGGCGCAGGCGGCGCGCGAGACGCAACTGGCCAACGCACACCGTGAAACGATGGCCGGTGTTGCCCACGACCTGCGCACTCCGCTGACGGCGATGCACGGGCACCTCGAAGCCATGGCGAGCACCTCGCTCGAATCCCCCGCGCGACGAGATCGCTTGCTGGCTGCCGCGCTGGCGCAAAGTGAGCGGGTGCGACGGCTTTCACAGCAATTGTTCGAACTGTCAGCGCTGCAATCGAGCGACCAAGTGCTTCACCGTGAACGCTTCCGGCTCGACGAGCTGGTGACCGACGTGGTGCAGAAGTTTGAGCTGGTCGGCGATGCGCCTGCAGTTGCATTGGGCGGTACACCGCCCGGCCACATCGAATGCGACGGCGACTTTCAACTCATCGAACGTGCGCTGACCAACCTGATCGACAACGCTCTGCGGCACGCGCCGAGTGCCGAGCCGGTGCGGGTCAGCCTGTGCCGCGTCGGCGCACATGCGCAAATCGTGGTCGAAGACGGTGGGCCTGGGTTGCCGCGCGAGCTCGTCAGCCGCCTTCTGCAAGGCCGCTCGGTGCGTGATCCGCCGCTGCACCGCCCGCGCGGCGGCATCGGAGGGTTGGGCTTGGCGATCGCGCAACGCGTGGCGTCGTTGCATGGTGGCTCGCTCACGCCGCTGCCTTCTTCCGGCAGCGGCACTCGGCTTTGTCTGACATTGGGTGTGACTACGCTGTCGAGTCCCGCCTGACCGTCCACTCATTCAACGCCGACGGCGCACGAGGTTGCGCGAGGCAAGACCGCTTGTCGGCGAGTTGCTGGAGCGGCGCGATGCGTTGCACCGCGCAGCGGAACCGCGCCGTTGATCATCGCTGTCGGGAATGTCTGGCTGCACAGGCACAGCGCTGCGACGCCAAGCTGGCTTCAGCGCGTCGAAAGCTCGGTGCAGGGTGAGTTGCAGCATCGCTCGCACCGCGCCTGGCGCTCGACTTCATGTTGCAAGCAAAGCAGTGTTTGCGGGCAGGCGATCGACCGCGTAGGTGATCAGCACATCGACGCCCCAACGCAGGAGCCGTTCGGCCACCGCCGCGTCGTTGACGGTGTAGCTCATGGCCAGCATGTCGGCCGCGTGCAGTCGGTCGATCATGGCCGCGTCGAGCAGCGAGAAATGTGCGACCACGGCCACGCAGCCCAGCGCCTGCGCCTGCTCGAACCAGCCCGGTGTCAATGCATCGAGCAGCAGCGCGCGCGGCAGGTTCGGCGCGCTGTCGCGGGCAGCCGCAAGCGCTTCCAGTGAAAACGAGCTGAGCAGCGGCACGCTCGGCTGACCGTGCCACAAACGCGCTGCCTCGGCCGCAACGCGCTCGCCGGTCAGCGCCTCGACGCCCGGCATCGGCTTGATCTCGAGGTTGAGCAACGAGCCGGTGTCGATGCAAAAACGCGCGACGGTCGCCAGCGTCGGAATCGGCTCGCCCGCAAACGCGGCGCTGTGCCAGGCGCCTGCGTCCAGCGCGGACAACGCTGCCCAAGTGTGAGCGCCCGCCGCGCCGACCCCGCCCGTGGTGCGCTCCAGCGTGTCGTCGTGCAGCAGGAAGGCAACGCCGTCAGCGCTGAGCTTCACGTCGCACTCGAACGCTCGGTAGCCGTGCAGAACCCCGGTGCGAAAAGCCGCCAGCGTGTTCTCCGGAGCCAGCCGTCCGGCACCGCGATGCGCAAGCCAGCGGCAGGTTGTCCAGGTCAGAGGAGGCGCGTTGTCGTTCATGTTCTGTCGCGGCGAGGTGTTTCCCCCTCACTCCTCTGGTGAGAGGGCGCAAGCCGACGATAGCCCTTGCCGTAGACCGACCGTTGCTCCGCCACGCCGGATTCTGCGAGCGACCAGCCACAATCGATTCTTCGGCGCAATGCATCACCAATGAACGCACCCACGACCCTCACTGAGCTGGTCTCCGCGAGCCACATCGAGCCCCGCTCGCCTCGCCTGCGCGAGATTCCGTACAACTACACCTCGTTCTCCGACCGCGAGATCGTGCTGCGCCTGCTGGGCTCGCGCGCCTGGGAACTGCTCGGCCGACTGCGCGGCGAGCGCCTGACCGGCCGGTCGGCCCGCATGCTGTACGAAGTGCTGGGCGACATCTGGGTCGTGCAGCGCAATCCGTATTTGCAAGACGATCTGCTGGACAACCCGAAGCGCCGACAGTTGCTGATCGACGCGCTGCATCACCGGCTGACCGAGGTCGAGTCGCGGGCCAAGCCCGCCGACGGCGCGCACCACGTTGAAGTCAACGAACTGCTGAGCTGCGCCAAGGCGGCCGTGCAGCGCTTCGCCGACCAGTTCGACGAAGTCGCTCGCCTGCGCCGCCGTGCCAACAAGACCTTGCGCCGCTGCACCGCGGCCTACAACGTCAAGTTCGACGCCTTATCGCGCGTGTCGCATGTGACGGACGCGACCGACTGGCGCGTCGAATACCCGTTCGTCGTGCTGACGCCCGACACCGAGGCCGAGATGGCCGCGCTGGTGAAGGGCTGCTTCGAACTCGGCCTGACCATCATCCCGCGCGGTGGCGGCACCGGCTACACCGGCGGCGCGATTCCGCTGACCTGGAACAGCGCGGTCATCAACACCGAAAAGCTCGAGTCGATGAGCGAGGTCGAGATGCGCCGCCTGCCCGGCCTGGCTCACGACGTGGCCACGGTGTGGAGCGAAGCCGGTGTCGTGACGCAGCGCGTGGCCGATGCGGCCGAGCGCGGCGGCTTCGTGTTCGCGGTCGATCCCACTTCGGCCGAAGCGAGCTGCATTGGCGGCAACATCGCGATGAACGCCGGTGGCAAGAAGGCCGTGCTGTGGGGCACTGCACTCGACAACCTGGCGTCATGGCGCATGGTCACGCCCGAAGCCAAGTGGCTCGAAGTCACGCGCTTGAACCACAACCTCGGCAAGATTCACGATGTCGAAGTGGCCAGCTTCGAGCTGGCCTATTTCGATGCCGGCGGCAAGACGCTGGAACGCACCGAGCGGCTCGACATTCCGGGCGGCACCTTCCGCAAGGAAGGCCTGGGCAAGGACGTGACCGACAAGTTTTTGGCGGGCCTGCCGGGCATCCAGAAAGAAGGCTGCGACGGCCTGATCACCAGCGCGCGTTGGATCGTCCACAAGATGCCGGCGCACATCCGCACCGTGTGTCTGGAATTTTTCGGCAACGCGAAGGACGCGGTGCCGAGCATCGTCGAGATCAAGGACTACCTGTTTGCGCAGGCGAAGGCGGGCGGTGCTGTCTTGGCCGGGCTGGAGCACCTGGACGATCGCTACCTGAAGGCGGTGGGCTACGCGACCAAGAGCAAGCGGGCGCATGCCGGTGCGAATGCCAACACCCACATGTCAAGCCTGCCGAAGATGGTGCTGTTCGGCGACATCGCCGGTGACGATGCCGACGGGGTCGCACGCGCTACCAGCGAAGTCATCCGCATCGCCAACAGCCGCGGCGGTGAAGGCTTCGTCGCGGTCAGCCCCGAGGCGCGCAAGAAGTTCTGGCTGGATCGCAAGCGCACCGCCGCGATCAGCAAGCACACCAACGCCTTCAAGGTGAACGAAGACGTGGTGATCCCGCTGCCGCGCATGGGTGAGTACACCGAAGGCATCGAGCGCATCAACATCGAACTCAGCCTGCGAAACAAGCTGGCACTGCTCGATGCGCTGGAAGCGTTTTTCCGCACGGGGAAGTTGCCGCTGGGCAGGGGCGACGACGCGATGGACATCCCGTCGGCCGAGTTGCTGGAAGACCGGGTGCAGCAGGCGCTGGCCCTGATCGACGAGGTGCGCGCGCTGTGGCAGCACTGGATGACGCACCTGGACGCCAGCGACGGCGAGCGCAGCTACTTTGGGCCGTTGCAGGACCACACGTTGCGCGCGTCGTGGAAGCTGCAGGTGCGCGCGCCGCTGCAAGCCATCTTCGCGGGCGCGGCGCTGGCGCCGATCGTCGATGCGTGTCAGGCGATCCACAAGCAGGTGCTGCACGGCCGCGTGTGGATCGCGCTGCACATGCACGCAGGCGACGGCAATGTGCACACCAACATCCCGGTCAACAGCGACGACTACGAGATGCTGCAAACCGCGCACGAAGCGGTCGCGCGCATCATGAAACTGGCGCGTCGACTCGACGGCGTGATCTCCGGCGAGCACGGCATCGGCATCACCAAGCTCGAATTCATGACCGACGCCGAGCTGGCCGATTTCGCCGCCTACAAGCAGCGCGTCGATCCGGAAGGACGGTTCAACAAGGGCAAGCTGGTTCGAGACAAGCAACTGCGTTCGGACTTGACCAACGCCTACACGCCGAGCTTCGGCCTGATGGGCCACGAGTCGCTCATCATGCAGCAGAGCGACATCGGCGCGATCGCCGACAGCATCAAGGACTGCATGCGCTGCGGCAAGTGCAAGCCGGTGTGTGCGACGCATGTGCCGCGCGCCAACCTGCTGTACAGCCCGCGCAACAAGATCCTGGCCACGTCGCTGTTGGTCGAGGCCTTTTTGTACGAAGAGCAGACGCGCCGTGGCGTCAGCCTGCGCCACTGGGAAGAATTCGAGGACGTCGCCGACCACTGCACCGTGTGCCACAAATGCCTGAGCCCGTGCCCGGTCGATATCGATTTCGGCGAGGTGTCGATGAACATGCGCAACCTGTTGCGCAAGATGGGCAAGAAGAGCTTCCGGCCGGGCAACGCGGTGGCGATGACCTTCCTGAATGCGACCAGCCCGCAGACGATCAACCTGATGCGCAGCGCGATGGTCGGCGTCGGCTTCAAGGCGCAGCGGCTGGCGAATGATTTGTTGCAGCGCTTGGCGCGCAAGCAGACCGCGCTGCCGCCGGCGACCGTGGGCACCGCGCCGATCAAGGAGCAGGTGATCCACTTCATCAACAAGAAGCTGCCCGGTGGCTTGCCGAAGAAAACTGCGCGCGCCTTGCTCGACATCGAGGACAAGGACTACGTGCCGATCATTCGCAACCCGGCCACCACCACGGCCGAGACCGAGGCGGTGTTTTATTTCCCCGGCTGCGGATCGGAGCGGCTGTTCTCGCAGGTCGGGCTGGCCACGCAGGCGATGCTGTGGCATGCCGGCGTGCAGACGGTGCTGCCACCGGGCTACCTGTGCTGCGGCTACCCGCAGCGCGGCAGCGGTCAGTACGACAAGGCCGACAAGATCATCACCGACAACCGGGTGCTGTTCCACCGGGTCGCCAACACGCTGAACTACCTCGACATCAAGACGGTCGTGGTGAGCTGCGGCACCTGCTACGACCAGTTGCAGGGCTACCAGTTCGACAAGATCTTTCCCGGCTGCCGGATCATCGACATCCACGAGTACCTGCTGGAGAAAAACATCACGCTGCCCGGCCAGGGCGGCTACCTGTACCACGACCCCTGCCACACCCCGATGAAGCTGCAAGAGCCGATCAAGACGGTGAAGGCGCTGCTCGGCCCGAACGTGATCGACGCCAAGCGCTGCTGCGGCGAAAGCGGCACGCTCGGCGTGACGCGGCCCGACATCAGCACGCAGGTGCGGTTCCGCAAGGAAGAAGAGTTGCGCAAGGACGAGGCGGCGCTGCGTCAAGTCATGTTGACTGCCGCTGGCAGCGGCGGGGGCGCGGTGGCGGAAAAAGGTCCTGTGAAGATCCTCACCTCGTGCCCGAGCTGTCTGCAAGGCCTGAGCCGCTACACCGGCGACCTGCAAAACGGCCTGCTCGAAGCCGACTACATCGTCGTCGAGATGGCGAACCAGTTGCTCGGCCCCGACTGGATGCCGCAGTACGTGGCGCGCGCCAACCAGGGCGGCATCGAGCGGGTGCTGGTCTGAAGGCGGTCGGCTGCCCGCTGTGCGAGGCGGTCGGCGGCGTGCTGGTCGCCACCGGTCCGCGCTGGCGGGTCATTCGTGCCGAGGATGATGCGTTTCCCGCCTTCTACCGCGTGATCTGGACCGAGCATGTCGCCGAGTTCAGCGCGTTGTCCGCTGCGCACCGCACCGAATGCATGGCCGTCGTCTGCGCGGTCGAGCAGGTGCTGATCGCCGCGCTGCGCCCGATCAAGATCAACCTCGCCGCGCTCGGCAACGTGGTGCCGCACCTGCACTGGCACGTGATCGCGCGCTTCGAGGCGGACAGCCACTTCCCGCAGCCGATCTGGGGCGCTGCGCAGCGGGTGCAAGCAGCACCCGCGCACCTGTTGTCCATGAGCCTGCCAGCGCTCGATGCCCGCGTCGCCACAGCGCTGGCGCTCGTGGGCAAGGCGGTGTGACCTCTGCGTTTGCGGCGTGTTTGCGGCGCACCCAGTCGCTACACTGAGGTGGCCCCACACGAAGGATCTGCACCATGGCCGGACTCACCGCTGACACCCCGCAACCCACGGCATTGACCGTGCACCAGCAATCGCGCGAACTCGAAATCGGCTTCGCGAATGGCAGTGAGTTCCGCATCCCGTTCGAGCTGATGCGGGTCTATTCGCCATCTGCCGAGGTGCAAGGGCACGGGCCGGGCCAAGAGGTCTTGCAGACCGGCAAGCGCGACGTCGAGGTCGTCGGCCTGGAGCCGGTGGGCAACTACGCGGTGCAGCCGATGTTCTCGGACGGCCACAACACCGGCATCTACTCCTGGGACTACCTGTACTTTCTCGGCTCGCAGCAGGCGCAGCTCTGGCAACAGTACCAGGAACGCCTCAGTGAAGCCGGCATGAATCGCGATGCGCCGATGGTGGCGGACGCAGGTTCGTCTTGCGGCAGCCACAGCCATTGATTTCGCAGCCGAACGCAACGTGAGCAACACCCATTTCGGCTTCAAGTCGGTCGACGAATCGCACAAGGCGGATCGGGTTCGCGGCGTGTTCGACTCGGTCGCATCACGCTACGACGTGATGAACGACCTGATGTCGATGGGACTGCACCGCGCCTGGAAGGCGTACACCATCGCGGTGGCGAATGCCAGGAGAGGCGACAGCGTGCTCGACATCGCGGGCGGCACCGGCGATCTGGCGGCGGCGTTCAAGAAGAAGGTGGGCCCACACGGCACCGTGGTGCACACCGACATCAACGAAGCGATGCTGCGCCAGGGCCGCGACCGCCTCACCGACACCGGCGTGCTGCTGCCCACCGCGATCTGCGACGCCGAGACGCTGCCGTTCGCTGCAGCCACCTTCGATCTGGTGTCGGTGGCCTTCGGCCTGCGCAACATGACGCACAAAGACAGGGCGCTGGCCGAGATGAACCGCGTGCTGCGCCCCGGTGGCCGCTTGCTGGTGCTCGAATTCTCGAAAGTGGCCAAGCCGCTGGAAAAAGCCTACGACTGGTATTCGTTCAACGTGCTGCCGAAAATCGGCCAGTGGGTCGCCGGCGACGCCGACAGCTACCGCTACCTCGCCGAGTCGATCCGCATGCATCCCGACCAGGACGCGCTGAAGGCGATGATGAAGACCGCGGGGTTCGCGCACGTCGATGTGCACAACCTCAGCGCCGGTGTCGTCGCGCTGCATGTCGGCATCAAGTGCTGACGATGCGAGCCGCTGACGCATCGCTACACAGTCGCGTTTTTACTCATTGCCAGGCGGCTGGGGCCCCCTGATCGCGGGTGGTGGTGGTGTCGTGCCGGACGGCTACACTCGCCAGCCGAAGCTGCCAGGCCCGTGCACGGCGTCGATCACTTTCTGTTGGAGAAACTCCGCATGATTTCGAGTCTTGACGGGCGTACGGCCCAGCGCGCAGCCCCCTGGCGAGGTCATGTCGGCCTGACCGCGCTGGCTTGCAGCCTGCTCGTGCTGGCAGGCTGCGGCGATAAAAGCAAGGACAAGGTCGCATCGCAGACCGCAGCCCGGGTGAACAGCGAGGAAATCACCGTTCACCAGATCAACTTCGTGTTGCAGCAACAGCGCGGCCTCAAATCCGAACAGGCCGATTCCGCCGGCAAGCAGATTCTGGAACGCCTGATCGATCAGGAACTGGCGCTGCAAAAGGCCGAAGAGCTCAAGCTGGACCGCGACCCGCGCGTGTTGCAGCAGGTCGAAGCCGCGCGACGCGAAATCATCGCCCGTGCCTACGTTGAAAAATCCGCTGAAGCGGTGGTCAAACCGTCCGACCAGGACATCAAGACGTACTACGACGCCAAACCGGCGCTGTTCGCCGCACGTCGCATCTACAGCCTGCAAGAGATCGCCATCGAAGCGCGGCCCGAGCAGGTGTCCGGCTTGCGCAGCCAACTCAGCGCGGCCAAGACCGTCACCGACTTCGTCGAGTACCTCAAGGCCAACAACTACCGCTTCGCAGGCAATCAGGCCGTGCGTCCTGCCGAGCAGTTGCCACTCAACATGCTCGACACCTTCGCCAAGATGAGCGACGGGCAAGCCTTGTTGATCCCGTCTGCCTCGGGGGCACAGGTCATCGTGCTGGCCGGCTCGCGCGCCGAAGCGGTGGACGAAGCCCGTGCCCGACCGGCCATCGAGCAGTACCTGCTCAACGACGCCAAACGCAAGCTCGTGGAAGCCGACATCAAGGCGATGCGCAGCGCAGCGAAGATCGAGTACACGGGCAAGTTCGCTGAAAGCGCGGCCAGCGCACCGATCGCCCCGTCCCAGCCAGCGGCGGCAGCGCAGGCGCCTGCGTCGGCCCCCGCTGCTCTCGAAAACGGGTTGAGTGCCTCCGACATCAGCAAAGGGATGGGCCTGAAGTGATGATCCAACGATTGCGGTTCAACAACGTGACCGCCATCGCGGTCTTCGCACTCAGTGCGGCTTCGTTCGTCGCCGGAGCCCAGGTGCCAGTGGGCGCGGCTGTGGTGCCTGCGGCGGCCGAATACCGACTCGGCTCGGGCGACGTGGTACGCATCAGCGTCTACCAGAACCCCGATCTGACGCTCGAGACCCGGGTCACCGAAGCCGGCATCGTCAGCTTCCCGCTGCTTGGCACCATTCGGCTCGGCGGGCTCAGCGTCACGGCCGCTGAAAAATTGATCGGCGACGGCCTGCGCAGCGGTAATTTCGTCAAGCAGCCGCAGGTGACGATCGTCGTGATGCAGGTGCGCGGCAACCAGGCCAGCGTGCTCGGGCAGGTCAACCGACCCGGGCGTTTCCCGATCGAGGTAGCCGACATGCGGTTGACCGATCTACTGGCCAATGCCGGCGGCACCGCCGTCAACGGTGCCGATCTGGTGGTGCTGTCGGGCGCACGCGACGGCCGCCCGTACCGCGTCGAAGTCGATCTGCCGACACTGTTCGGCCCCGGCGGCCGCGACAAGGACGTGTTGATTCAAAACGGCGACACCTTGTGGGTGAACCGGCAGCCCGTGGTCTACATCTACGGTGAGGTGCAGCGTCCCGGCCCGATGCGCCTGGAACGCGGCATGACGGTGATGCAGGTGCTGGCCACCGGCGGTGGCCTCAACCTGCGAGGCACCGAGAAAGGCCTGCGCGTGCACCGCAAGGGTTCCGACGGCAAGGTCCAGGTCTTGCAACCCGGCATGGACGACGCTTTGTTGGAGGGCGATGTGGTGTTTGTCCGCGAGAGCCTGTTCTGAACGGAGACGACCGTGTCTTTTGCCAACTTCATTGCAATCGTTCGGGCCCGCTGGTGGCTGCTGCTGTTGGTGCTGGCGACCACCGTTGGCACGGCACTGACCGTCAGCCTGAACCTCAAGAAAAAATACATGGCCACGGCGTCGGTCGTCGTCGACGCCAAACCCGACCCTGTTTCCGCGTTGATCTATCCCGGTTTGGCCTCGCCCGCATTCATGGCGACCCAGGTGGATGTGCTTATCAGCGACCGGGTCGCGCTGCGGGTGGTGCGTGATCTGAAGTTGACCGACAACGCCGAGATCCGCGATCAGTGGCTGGCTGAAACCGGTGGCGAAGGAACGGTCGAGCAGTGGCTCAGCGGGACCCTCAAAGGCAATCTGGACGTCAAGCCATCGCGCGAGAGCAACGTCATCTCGGTGAATTACCACGCCTCCGATCCGCGCTTTGCGGCCGCCTTGGCCAATGCGTTCGTTCAGGCGTACATCGCCACCACGCTTGAGTTGCGGGTCGACCCGGCCAAGCAATACAACAGCTTCTTCGACGACCGAGCCAAGGCGGCGCGGGCGACTCTGGAGGTCGCGCAGACCCGGCTGTCGGCCTTTCAGCGCCAAAACGGCATCGTCGTCAACGACGAGCGGGTCGACGTGGAAATGGCCCGCCTGAACGAGCTGTCTTCTCAACTGGTGGCGATGCAGGCAGTGGCGGCCGAATCGACCAGCCGCCAGGCACAAGCGGCCGGGGCATCGGCCGATCGGCTGCAGGAGGTGTTGAACAACGCCGTCATCGGTCAATTGAAGTCGGACCTCAATCGTTCCGAGGCGCGCCTGCAAGAGCTCAACACGCGCTACGGCGAGAACCACCCGCAGGTGGTCGAGGCCAAGGCCAACATTGCCGAGGTGCGCACGCGCATCGATGCCGAGACGCGGCGCGTCAGCGGCGGTGCGGCGGTCTCCAACACCATCAACCGACAGCGCGAAGGTGAAACGCGCAGGGCGCTCGAGGCTCAGCGCGCCAAGGTGCTGCGCCTGAAGTCGACCCGCGACGAGGGTTCGGTGCTGATGCGCGACCTCGAAAGCGCCCAGCGGGCGTTCGAAGGCGTTTCTGCGCGGCTGACGCAGAGCGGCCTGGAAAGCCAGACCACGCAGAGCAACGTCAACATGCTGACCCAAGCCACCGCGCCGTTGAAGCCGTCGTCCCCGAAGATCCTCATCAACACCGCGCTGTCGGTCGTGGTCGGGCTGCTGCTGGGCCTCGGCATCGCGCTGCTGCTGGAACTTCGCGACCGGCGCGTGCGCAGTGCTACCGACGTCGTCACCGCGCTCGGCTTGCCGCTGCTCGGCGTCATGCCCAAACCAGGCGGCCGCCGACTCGGTGCCCGGCGTTCGCTGGCGATGGAGCAACGCGTCCTCGGAACTATCGCCGCGTCGAGCAAGGGCTCTGCGTGATGGCCAAGTTTCATGATTCGAGCGCCGTCGCACCCACCCCCAAAATTTCCATGCCCGACGACGAGGCCGCATCCGAGGGCGTGCACGATCGCTCCATCGGTTCGATCATCAGCGAGTTGCGCGATCTCTCTGCCGCGCAGGTCGAGCAAGTGCTGTCTTACCAGCGCGATCACGGCATGCGGTTTGGTGAAGCGGCGGTCGCGCTCGGCCTGGTCAGCCCCAACGACGTGTTGCAGGCGCTGTCCCAGCAGTTCCACTATCCCTACGCACCGCAACGGGCCGGCAGCCCCGAACTGGTCACGTTGACGCAGCCCTTTTCGGTGCAGTCCGAGGCGTTTCGCGCCATCCGCAGCCAGATCACGATGCGGCTGAATCACGAGGGCGAAGTCCGCAAGGCGCTCGCCATCATCAGCCCCGATACGCTGGACGGGAAAAGCTTTTTTGCTGCAAATCTTGCCGTCACTTTGGCGCAGCTCGGGGGCCGCACGCTGATCGTCGACGCCGACATGCGTGGGCCGCGGCAGCACCAGATCTTCGACGTTGCCAACAAGACCGGCTTGTCATCGGTGCTGTCCGGGCGCACCTCGTCGCAGGTGATTCAACAGGTGGACGGTGTCGCCGGACTGTTCGTGCTGCCCGTCGGCGTGACGCCACCCAATCCGCTCGAATTGGTCGAGCGCCCGGCGTTCGGCCTGCTGATGCGCGAGCTGGTCAGCAAGTTCGACTACGTGCTGGTCGACACGCCGGCCGCGCAGTACGGTGCCGATGCCAGCGTCATCGCCGCCCGCTGCGGTGCGGCCCTGGTGCTGGCCCGCAAGAACGAGTCGCACGTCGCCGATCTGTTGGACCTGGTCGGCTCGTTCGAGAACTGCCCGGTGCGCATCACAGGCGTCGTCGTCAACGAGTTCTGACCCCACTCGACGACCACCTGGACGATGCCTTCCAGACCCACCCGCGCGATGCCTGAGACCTCCGAGCCGCTGCTCCCCTCGGCGACTTCCGACGATCGGCTGCGCAGCCTGGCGCCCTGGCTGATTCTGGTGGCCGGCTTCGCGGTGATGTACGTGCCGACGCTCGTCGATTTCGCGCAGGGCCCGTGGCGGGGCGATCGCAATGCCCACGGCCCGATCGTGCTGGCCTTGTCGGCGTGGTTCTTTTACTTTCACGCCAAGCGCCTGCAGACGCAGCAAATCAACCTGCCCCGAGCACCGGCACCCGTGCTGGGCGCGGCCGTGATCGCGGTGGGTTGGGCGCTGTATGTGCTGGGCCGTTCGCAGGCGCTGCCGATGCTCGAACTCGGCTCGCTGATTCCGATGCTGCTCGGGGTGGTGCTGGTGTTTTTTGGTCGGCGCATCGCGGCACGGTT
>JANMTL010000121.1:0-5779 GCA_031390425.1 Rhizobacter sp. | reverse complement strand
GTACATGCCGATCACCTGGATCACGGCGCTGCTGGGCTCGCTGGCGCTGATCGGTACCCCGCTGTTCTCGGGCTTCTACTCGAAGGACAGCATCATCGAAGCGGTGCACGCCAGCCAGCTGTGGGGTTCGGGGTTCGCCTACTTCGCGGTGATCGCCGGTGTGTTCGTGACCGCGTTCTATTCGTTCCGCATGTACTTCCTCGTGTTTCATGGCAAGGAGCGGTTCCACGACAAACCGTTCCCTGGCGAGCACGATCACCATGATGCGCATGACGAACATGACGCTCACGGTCATGCTGCTGCCCATGCGCCTGCGGCCCACGCCAAGGCACACGGCCATGGCGACGATCACGAAAGCCACGCACACACACCGCACGAGTCACCATGGGTCGTAACGCTGCCGCTGGTGCTGCTGGCGATTCCGTCGGTCTTGATCGGCTACTTCACGATCGCGCCGATGCTGTACGGCGACATGTTCAAAGACTCGATCATCGTCAATGCTGCATTGCATCCGGCAATGTCGGAGTTGGCCGGCGAATTTCACGGCGCCTGGGCGATGGCGGTGCACGGGCTCAGCACGTTGCCGTTCTGGCTGGCGCTGTCCGGGGTGGTCGTCGCCTTCGTCTTCTACGTGCTGAAGCCCGCGATTCCGGCGGCCTGCGCGCGCATCTTCGCGCCCATCGTCACCGTGCTCGAGAACAAGTACTACATGGACTGGTTCAACGAACATGTGCTGGCCGCAGGCGCCCGCCTGCTCGGTCGGGGGCTGTGGAAGGGCGGCGATGTCGCCTTCATCGACGGAGTGCTGATCAACGGCTCAGCGCGTGCGATCGGCGGCTTGTCGTCATTGGTGCGGATGGTGCAGACCGGCTACCTCTACTGGTACGCATTGGTGATGATCTTGGGTCTGATGGGATTGATGACCTGGCAGTTGTGGCCCTTCCTGGGCAATCTGATCGGGCGCTGAGCCTGCTTCAGCTGCGTTCAGGGCACGGAGAAAAGAAGAACATGGGTTTGTTGAGCCTGGCCATCTGGCTGCCAATTCTGTCGGGTGCGGTGCTGTTGGCGATGGGTCGCGACGATCAAGTCGCCGCCGTGCGCTGGCTCGCACTGACCGCGTCGGTGCTTTCTTTCGTTGTCACGCTGCCATTGATCGCAGGCTTCGACACCAGCACCGCCAGCATGCAGTTCGTCGAGAACTGCGCTTGGATCGACCGCTTCAACGTGATGTACCACCTGGGTGTGGACGGCATCTCGGTGTGGTTCGTGCTGCTGACTGCCTTCATCACCATCATCGTGGTGATCGCCGGCTGGGATGTCATCACCGATCGCGTCAACCAGTACATGGGCGCGTTCCTCATCCTGTCGGGGATCATGGTCGGTGTCTTCACGGCCCTCGACGGGCTGCTGTTCTACGTCTTCTTCGAGGCCACGCTGATCCCGATGTACATCATCATCGGCGTGTGGGGCGGGCCGAAGCGGGTCTACGCGGCGTTCAAGTTTTTCCTGTACACGCTGGCCGGCTCGTTGTTGATGCTGATAGCGCTGATGTACCTGTACTTCAAGTCGGGCGGCAGCTTCGATCTGCAGACCTGGTACCGACTGCCGCTGCCGATGTCGGTGCAAACGCTGCTGTTCTTCGCCTTCTTCGCAGCCTTCGCGGTCAAGGTGCCGATGTGGCCGGTGCACACCTGGCTGCCCGATGCGCACGTCGAGGCGCCCACGGGCGGTTCGGTGGTGCTGGCCGCGATCATGCTCAAGCTGGGTGGCTACGGCTTCCTGCGTTTCTCGCTGCCGATCACGCCCGACGCATCGCACGAATGGGCGTGGTTCGTCATCACGCTGTCGCTGATCGCCGTCGTCTACATCGGCCTCGTTGCGCTGGTTCAGCAGGACATGAAGAAGCTGGTGGCCTACTCGTCGATCGCGCACATGGGTTTCGCCACCTTGGGCTTCTTCCTGTTCAATGAAATCGGTGTGTCCGGCGCGCTGGTTCAGATGATCTCGCACGGCTTCGTCTCGGGCGCGATGTTCCTGGCGATCGGGGTGTTGTACGACCGGGTGCATTCGCGCGACATCGCGAGCTACGGCGGCGTCGTCAACACGATGCCGACCTTCACCGCGTTTGCGGTGTTCTTCGCGATGGCCAACTGCGGCCTGCCGGGCACGGCGGGTTTCGTGGGCGAGTGGATGGTCATCCTCGGCGCGGTGCAGGTCAACTTTTGGCTCGGCGCGCTGGCGGCCACCGCGCTGGTGTCCGGCGCAGCCTACACGCTGTGGATGGTCAAGCGGGTGTACTTCGGGCCGATCGCCAACCACCATGTGGCTGAGCTGACCGATCTGAATTCGCGCGAGGTGCTGATCATGGCGGTGCTCGCCGTGGCTGTGCTGTGGATGGGCGTCTATCCGAAGCCGTTCACCGACGTCATGCATGTCTCGGTGACCGAACTGCTCAGGCACGTTGCCATCTCGAAGCTGAACTGATGAACGCGATGAACTGGCCTGCCGTCTACCCCCAAATCTTCCTGTTGCTGGCGGCGTGTTTCGTGGCGCTGGTCGACCTGTGGGTCACCGACCCGAAACGCGTTCTCACCTACCGGCTCACCCAGGGCTCGCTGGCGATCGTCGCGCTGATGTACCTCTACCAATATGACGCGGGCGATTCGGTTTATGCCATGCAGCGCATGGTCGTTGCCGACCCGATGGGCAACCTGCTGGCGTTTTTCGCCACGGTCGCGGTGATAATCTCGCTGGCCTATGCGCGCCCCTATGCCGAAGGCCGCGAGCTGCTGAAGGGCGAGCTGTTCACGCTCAGCCTGTTCTCGCTGCTCGGCATCTTCGTGATGGTGTCGGCCAACAACTTCCTGGTCGTCTACCTCGGGTTGGAGTTGATGAGCCTGTCGCTGTACGCGCTGACCGCGATGCGCCGCGACAGCCTCAATGCCACCGAGGCGGCGATGAAGTATTTCGTGCTCGGCGCGCTGGCCAGCGGCTTCCTGCTGTACGGCTTGTCGATGATGTACGGCGCCACCGGATCGCTCGACATCGGCGAGGTGTTCAAGGCCATCGGCACCGGGCAGATCAACAAGGCGGTGCTGGTGTTCGGGGTGGTGTTCGTCGTCTCCGGCCTGGCGTTCAAGCTCGGCGCGGTGCCGTTTCACATGTGGGTGCCCGATGTGTATCAGGGCGCGCCGACCGCGGTCACGTTGTTGATCGGTGGCGCCCCGAAGCTCGCCGCGTTCGCCATCACGATCCGGCTGCTGGTCGAGGGCATGTCGGGCGTCGCCGAGCAGTGGCAGCAGATGCTGATCGTGTTGGCCGTCGGCTCGATGGCGATCGGCAACCTGGCCGCCATCGCGCAAAGCAACTTGAAGCGCATGCTGGCGTACTCGACCATTGCCAACATGGGCTTCATGCTGCTGGGCCTGACGCCGACGGTGATCGGCACCAACACGCTGTCGGCAGCCAACGGATACAGCTCGGCGATGTTCTACACCGTGACCTACGTGCTGACGACGCTGGGCACCTTCGGGATCGTCATGCTGTTGTCGCGGCAAGGCTTCGAATCCGAGAACATCGACGACCTGAAAGGCCTCGCCAAACGCAGCCCGTGGTACGCGGGCGTGATGGCGATCTTCATGTTCTCGCTGGCCGGCTTGCCGCCGACGGTGGGCTTCTACGCGAAGTTCAGCGTGCTGCAGGCGATCGTCTCGACCAATGTCTTCGGCTACATCGTGCTGGCGGTGGCAGCGGTCGTGTTCTCGCTGATTGGCGCCTACTACTACCTGCGGTTGGTCAAGGTGATGTATTTCGATGAGCCCTCGGAGAGCGCACCCATCGTCGCCTCGGGCGAGGTGCGCGCGCTGCTGTCGCTCAACGGTGCGGCGGTGCTTCTGTTCGGCTTGCTGCCGGGTGGCCTGATGGCGCTGTGCGTCACCGCCATCGGCAAAGCGCTGACCACCTGAGCCGGCTGTCGACGAGTTTCGGTTCGTGAGCGACCCCGACGCCCACCTGCGCGAAGAGCGCATCGATTCCGAGCAGGTCTACCGAGGCCACTTCCTGGATGTTCGCTGTGATTTGGTCCGGCTGCCGAACGGTGCCACCGCCACGCGCGAATACATCGTCCACCCGGGTGCTGTGATGATCGTGCCGCTGCTCGACGATGGTCGCGTCGTCGTGGAGCGGCAGTACCGCTATCCGGTTGCGCAGGTGATGCTCGAATTCCCCGCAGGCAAGCTGGAGGCCGGTGAAGCCCCGCTCACCTGTGCGATCCGCGAGCTGGCTGAAGAAACCGGCTACCGCGCCACCGAGTGGGCACGCGCGGGCATCACGCACAACGCGATCGCGTACTCCACCGAAGGCATCGAGATCTGGTTCGCGCGCGGCTTGACGCTGGGCGACGCACAGCCAGACGAGGGCGAGTTTCTCGACGTCGCCACGGCCACGCTCGACGAGCTGGAAGAGGCGGCCCGCAGCGGCGCGCTCACCGATGTGAAGACGCTGGTCGGCCTGCTGTGGCTGCGGCACTGGCGCGACGGCCGCTGGGACCTGGGATGGAGTCGATAATCAGCGCATGAAGGTGTTGAACCTGTGCTGTTCGTCAGACCATCGCTTCGAAGGCTGGTTCGCGTCTGCGGACGACTACCGCAGCCAAGCCGAACGCGGGCTCGTCGAGTGCCCCCTTTGCGGTGACAAGACGGTGCAGCGCTTGCCGTCGGCGCCGCATCTGCTGACTTCTGTGTCACGCGCGGTCGATGTGCCTCCCCAAGAGCGCAGTCCACCGGCTGAGCGTGGCGCTGTTGCACACACTGAAACCTCTCAACCGTCCGAAGGGCGCGCTGATCACCACCTCACGCTGCAGTCGGCGTGGATGCGCGCGGTGCAGCACGTCATGACCCACACCGACGATGTCGGAACCCAGTTCGCCGAAGAGGCCCGCCGCATGCACTACGGCGAGGCCGAGGAGCGGCCGATACGCGGCCAGGCCACCGCCGACGAGGCGAAGGCCCTGCACGAAGAGGGCATCGAGGTGCAGGCCTTGCCGATGCCTGCCGCAATCAAGGGACCGGTGCAGTAGATCAGGCCGCAGCCTGCGGTCAGAGCGCGCGTCCCGGGTTCATCGTGCCGTGTGGATCGAGCGCTGCCGAAATTGACGATGCCGCGTATTCATGGGCTGCGCTTTCGGTATCCGACTGTTCCAGCAGCACCGTCCACGGCCCCGGCGGCAGCGGCTGCGGCTACTGCGGGAAATACGTGCGCACTAGGCCGAGCGCGGTGTCGTTCGTCACTTCGCAGCCGCGCCGATGCTGCGTGCGGAGGCTCAGAAGCGGAGGCTCAGACGGCGGGCGCGCTCGGCTCGGCCTCCGCCACCGCATGCGCCCGGTACAGGCGCCAACGCACGTGCACCGCGCAGGCTGCGAACAGCACGACGCACAGCAGCACCTCGATGCCGGCCAGCCACGCGCTCAAGCCCCGGTCGCCCGAGGCGCGAATCACGCCTTCGATGAAGTACAGCCAGATCATCAGGCTGACCCAGCGATACGTGTACATGCGGTTCTTGAGCAGACCGACCAGCGGGATCGCCAGCGGCAGCACCTTCAGCACCAGCGTGCGGTTGCCGGTGGGTGCCAGCACCAGTTCCCAGGCCAGGCCCAGCACGATCAGTCCGAGCAGGCTCGCCACCGCCACGGCGCGGGTCCAGGCCACCACCGGTGGCATCGTTGGGGGTTCAGACGGAGAGGGCGACGGGGTGCGCTTCGGGGGGGTCTGCAGACTCATC
>JANMTL010000109.1:0-3091 GCA_031390425.1 Rhizobacter sp. | reverse complement strand
ACATGAGCGCCACGAGCGAATGAAAAAAGGTTTCTACACCATCATGGCAGCGCAGTTCTTCAGCTCGCTGGCTGATAACGCGTTGTTCGTGGCGGCGGTGGAGTTGTTGAAAAGCTCGGGCCAGCCCGAATGGCAGCGTGCTGCCCTGGTGCCGATGTTCGCGCTGTTCTATGTGATCCTCGCGCCCTTCGTCGGCGCCATCGCCGACGCGCTGCCCAAGGGCCGGGTGATGTTTTTCTCGAACCTCATCAAGGTGGTCGGCTGCCTGATGATGCTGTTCGGCAGCCATCCGCTGATGGCCTATGCGATCGTCGGGCTGGGCGCTGCCGCGTACTCGCCGGCCAAATACGGGATCCTGACCGAGCTGCTGCCCAACTCGCAACTGGTCAAGGCCAACGGCTGGATCGAGGGGTTGACGATTCTGTCGATCATCCTCGGCGTGCTGCTCGGCGGGCAATTGGTCGGGCAGGCGATTTCCGGATACCTGCTGGCGTTCGACCTGCCGGGCATCGACACCGGCATCGACACCCCGCCCGAAGCGGCCATTGCATCGATGGTGCTGCTGTACGCATTGGCCGCGGCGTTCAACCTGCGCATTCCACGCACCGAAGCCCCGCTGCAGCCGATCGCGCACAGCGTCATCGGGCTGGTGCGCGACTTCTCGCGCTGCAACTCGCGCCTGTGGACGGACAAGCTGGGCCAGATCTCGCTGGCCACCACCACCTTGTTCTGGGGCGTCTCGGGCAACCTGCGCTACATCGTGCTCGCCTGGGCGGCGGTGGCGCTGAACTTCGACACCACCCCGGCGTCGGCGCTGGTCGGCGTGGTGGCCATCGGCACGGCGGCGGGTGCGGTGGCGGCGTCGATGCGCATGCGGCTCGACCAGGCAACGGCTGTCATTCCGCTGGGTATTGCGATGGGTTTGATGGTGCTGGGCATGAACTTCATCACCAACGTGTGGGTCGCGGCGCCGTTTCTGATCGTCCTCGGCGCACTCGGTGGCTTTCTGGTGGTGCCGATGAACGCGCTGCTGCAGCACCGTGGCCACAACCTGATGGGCGCGGGCCGCTCGATCGCGGTGCAGAACTTCAACGAGCAGGCCTGCATCCTCGGCCTCGGCGCGGCCTACACCGGCATGACGCGGCTGAACCTGTCGGCCTTCGGCGCGATCACCATCTTCGGCGTCGTCGTTGCCGGGTTGATGTGGCTGATCCGCCGCTGGCATCAGCGCAACTGCGTGAACCACCGCGTCGAGGTCGATCACCTGCTGGCGCTGGCGCGCAGCGACCAACACTGAGGGGGCAGCGAAGCTTTCGGCTGCGCGGGCTGATCTCGCATTTCCGGTGCTCACCGTACCCAGGTACGGTTGCGCGCCTCCATACGACCTCAACCCGCTCGCGACGAAATTTTTGCCGCCCCCAACCCGAACCCAACGATGAATGCAAGCGCTGACTCGACGCGCTGGGCGGCGCTGGCACTGGTGTTCAACGCGCTGGTGTGGGGGCTGTCGTGGTGGCCCTTTCGTCAGCTCGAAGCGCAGGGGCTGCATCCGCTGTGGGCGACGCTGTTGATCTACACGCCGACGGTCGCGCTGATCATCGCCGTGCGACCGCGCGCGGTCGGCCAGTTGCTGTCGCAGCCCGCGCTGTGGGTGCTGATGCTGGCGGCGGGCTTGACGAATGCCGCCTTCAACTGGGGCACGGTGATCGGCGACGTGGTGCGGGTGGTGCTGCTGTTCTATCTGATGCCGCTGTGGTCGGTGCTGCTGGCGCGCTGGCTGCTGAAGGAGCCGTTGACGCTGGCAGCGGGTGCGCGCATCGTGCTGGCGCTGGCCGGTGCGGGCATCGTGCTGCGACCCGAGGGCGCGACCGGCTGGGCCGCGCTGCCGCTGCCGCAATCGCTGGCCGACGGGCTGGGTCTGCTGGGCGGGTTGGCCTTCGCGCTGAACAACGTGATGCTCAAACGCGAATCGCATCAGCCCGAGGAAGCCCGCGCGCTGGCGATGTTCGTCGGCGGCGCAATGGTGGCCGGGGTGCTGGCAGCGGTGCTCAGTGCGCAGGGCCGCGTTGCCTGGCCGCTGGCTCTGGGCGTGGCGGCGCTGCCGTGGTGGGCGAGTGCGCTGGCGCTGTCGATGAGTGCGCTGTTCCTGTGCAGCAACCTCGCGCTGCAGTTCGGCGCGGCGCGGCTGCCGACGCACGTCACCTCGGTGCTGATGCTCAGCGAGGTGCTGTTCGCAGCCGTCTCGGCCGCGCTGCTGGGGGCCGGGCGCATCACCGGACCGTTGCTGCTGGGGGGCAGCTTGATCGTGCTCGCGGCGGTGTGGGCGGCGCGCGAACGGCCCGCTTGAAAGGCCCGCCCGAGTCGGGCCGTGTCCCCAACACAAAGAACCATCGCCAGTAGCGGGCGATACGATGCTTGCGTGGGACAGCGTCACGGCGGTTTCGCCGCAGCGGTCCACCCAGGAGGTTCCATGAACACAGCCACCCCCAGCGTCTTCGATTTCACCGTCACCGCGATTGACAGCACCGCCAGCCCCTTGTCGGCCCAGCGCGGCTGTGTGCTGCTGATCGTCAACACCGCCAGCGCCTGCGGCTTCACGCCGCAATTCGCCGGGCTCGAAGCCTTGTGGAAAACCTACGGCGAGCGCGGCCTGACGGTCATCGGCTTTCCGTGCAACCAGTTCGGCTCGCAAGACCCGGGCAGCGACACCGAGATCGGCGCGTTCTGCCAGAAAAACTACGGTGTCAGCTTCCCGATGATGAGCAAGGTCGACGTGAACGGCGCCCACGCGCACCCGCTGTGGAAATGGCTGAGCGCTGAAGCGCCGGGGCTGCTCGGCACGCAGGCCATCAAGTGGAACTTCACCAAGTTCCTGGTCGGCCGCGACGGGCAGGTGATCAAGCGCTATGCGCCGACCGACACACCCGCGTCGCTCAAGGCCGACATCGAAGCCGCCTTGTCGGCGTGAGTCGCTGGCTGTTTTTCAACCTCGCACCCATCGACCCTTTCATGTTCGAACACATCGACCCCTACGCCGGCGACCCGATCCTGACGCTGAACGAAACCTTCGGCCGCGACCTTCGGCCGCACA
>JANMTL010000100.1:0-9743 GCA_031390425.1 Rhizobacter sp. | reverse complement strand
GCAGCTGACCGAGGCGTTCGGCCACGTAGTCGGATGACGATATTAGGACAACCGCGAGGGGCCGCAGGAGACGTTGCTTGCTTGCGTGGGACGATGCAAAATGCTATCGGTTCGAAGTCTCTTTGTAGCTATGCGGTGTAGGGGAACAGGCAGGGGAACAGCGACTGTTCTTCGGTTGAGCTTCCTCAATAGAGACAAGAACTTACGTGCGCCGTTCGAGTCCCATCAGCCACCCCACTCGA
This sequence comes from Rhizobacter sp., assembly GCA_031390425.1. GTDB lineage: Bacteria > Pseudomonadota > Gammaproteobacteria > Burkholderiales > Burkholderiaceae_C > PBB1. The sequence goes on along the minus strand of JANMTL010000100.1, from coordinate 9,501 downwards.
TTCAAACCAAGGACCTGAAGATATTCAGGTCTTTTTTTATTTGCGCGCCAATCTCATCCTGGGGGTTCTTGCGTGCTGACAGCGCGCGCTGCTCGCACACTGGCTTTGGGTAAGATTTGTTTGAAGCGCGTTCCACGAGCGCAGAGAATGACCTGCAGGCCACCTCAAGCCCTCCTGCTTATTTCAACGACGAGACCACCGCCATGCTCACCGTCCATCATCTGAACAACTCCCGCTCGCACCGCATCGTGTGGTTGTGCGAAGAACTCGGCATCGATTACCAATTGGTCAAGCATCAGCGTGACCCGGTGACCCAGCGCTCTCCCGAATCGCTGAACAAGGTTCACCCGCTGGGCAAGGCGCCGACGATCGAGCACAACGGACAGTTCATCGTCGAGTCCGAAGCCGTGATCGAGTACATCTGCAACGTGATCGCCGGTGGACGGCTGAGCGTGGTGTCCTCGTCTGCCGAGTACGGTCAGTACCAACAGTGGCTGGCGTACTCGGAAGGCACGCTGTTTCCGGGCCTGCTGGTCGATCTGGTCTATGCGTGGACCGGCGGCGGCAACGAGGCTTTCATGGGCTTCTTCGAAGCTGAGATCGCGAAGAACCACCAATATGCCGAAGATGCGCTGAAGACCCGGGACCACGTGCTCGAATCAGGCTTCTCCGCCGCCGACATCAACCTCGGCTGGGCACTGGAATTCAGCGAATGCCGTGGTCGTTTGAAGAACTACCCGGCCTTGCGCGCCTACCTTTCCCGCCTGCGTGCCCGCGACGGCTACAAGCGCGCCATCGAGCGCGGCGGCCCGCAGGATCTGTCGGTGTTTTCGGCTGGAGCGGCATGATTTGATTCCTGCGATCCGCGAAGTACTTTCCTTGGGTGTTGCACTTTGCAGTTGAATCTACCCACGGTCAGCCCCTGGCGGCTGTCCGTCGCACCGATGATGGATTGGACCGATCGGCACTGCCGCAGCTTCCATCGCGTGCTCACCAAGCGCGCGCGGCTGTATACCGAGATGGTGACGACTGGCGCGCTGATCCATGGCGATGTGAAACGGCACCTCGAGTTCAACGCCGAGGAGCATCCCGTCGCCCTGCAACTCGGCGGCAGCGAACCCGCTGACCTGGCGCAATGCGCGCAGCTGGCCGAGGATTGGGGCTACGACGAAGTCAACCTGAACTGCGGCTGCCCAAGCGAGCGGGTGCAGCGCGGCGCGTTCGGCGCCTGCCTGATGGCCGAGCCGAAGCTGGTCGCCGATGGCATCAAGGCGATGCGCGATGCGGTGTCGATTCCGGTGACGGTGAAACACCGCATCGGCATCGACCGCACCGAAAGCTACGACTTCGTGCGCGACTTCGTCGGCACGCTGGCCGACGCGGGGTGCGAGGTGTTCATCGTGCATGCGCGCAGTGCGTGGCTGAAGGGCCTGTCGCCGAAGGAAAACCGCGAGGTGCCGCCGCTGCGCTACCAGACGGTGTACCAGCTCAAGCGCGACTTCCCGGCGCTGACGATCGTTCTGAATGGCGGCGTCACCACCGACGCGCAGATCGCCGATCATCTGCAGCACGTCGACGGGGTGATGCTGGGCCGCGAGGCGTATCAGAACCCGTGGTGGCTGGCCGGCTGGGACGAGCGGCATTTCGGCGATGTTCCTTCAGACATGACCCGCGCGGCGGCCGAGGCAGCGATGGTGGCCTACATGGACCGCCTGGGCGCGCAAGGCGAGCCGTGGTCGCGCGCGTCGCGGCACATGCTGGGGCTGTGGAATGGCACCCCCGGCGCGCGCCACTGGCGGCAGGTGTGGTCGGACCACCGACTCAAGGCCGAACCGCCATCGGCGGTGTCCCGCGCGGCCCACCGCGAGGCGGTGCACGCGGGTTGATCTGGCGAGTCGGCACAACGTCGGTTGCCGAAGAAGGATGCGTCGACAGCGCTTGCGAGCGCAGGCACCCACCGTGACTCGTCGCGCTCATGGCCCATCGGACACGAGGTGCAGATCGCCGCGACCGTGCGAACAGAATCAAAAGGCGGCCGCGTAGCGCGCCATCTCCCACGGGCTGACGTGGCGCGCGTACTCGGTCCATTCGGCGCGCTTGAGGCGGACGAACTCGCGCGTCAGAGTCTCGCCCAGCGCAGCGCCGATCACTTCGTCGCGTTCCAGCGCATCGAGGGCCGCCGACAGGCTTTGCGGCAGCACCGGGATGCCGCGCTCGGCGATTTGCGGTAACGACAACGCGAACAGATCGTCGATGCAGGCCGGTCCGGGATCGAGTCGGCGGTCGATGCCGTCCAGACCCGCCGCGATCATCGCGGCGGTGGCCAGATACGGGTTGCACGACGCATCCGGCACGCGCCACTCGAAGCGGCCCTTGAGCGTGCGGATGAGCGCGGTGCGGTTGTTCGGCCCGTGCGCCACATAGGCCGGCGCCCAGGTGGTGCCGGTGATCGATTCACCCACCGTCAGTCGCTTGTAGCTGTTGACGGTGGGCGCGGCGATGGCGCACAGCGCGTCGGCGTGGTGCAGCACACCGGCAATGAACTGTCGGCCGAGTGGCGAGAGGTCGTGTGACGCATCGTCGAACACGCAGCGGGCATCGACGTCGGTGCCGTCCGAGTCGGTCAGGCTCCACAGCGAGACATGAAAATGCATGCCGCTGCCCGGCTGGTTGACGAACGGCTTCGGCATCATCGAAAACACCATGCCGTGCTGTTCGGCCAGCGTGTGCGCCGCCATCTTGAACAGCATCAGCTGATCGGCACTGGTCAGCGCATCGGCATGATGAAAGTTCAGCTCGTACTGGCCGTGCGCGTCTTCGTGGTCGATCTGAAACACATCGAGACCGCTGCGTGTCAGGCCGTCAGCGAGCTGGTGCAAAAACTCGCGCTGGCGGGGCAGGCTTTTCAGGTCGTAGGACGGTTTGGACAGTCGGTCGTGCGGGTCGGCGGGCTCGAAACCGTCGGCGGTGCGGCGCAGCAAAAAGAACTCGGGTTCGATGCCGGTGCGCAGGCTCCAGCCGCGGTCAGCCAGCCGTGCAAGTTGGCGTTTCAAGACCTGGCGCGGGCAGGCGTCGAAGGGCTCGCCGGCGACGTAGCCGTCGCACACCACGCGGGCAATTCCTGGCATCCAGGGCAGGGCGCGCGCAGTGTCCATTTGCCCCCGGCCGTAGTACTCGGCGCGCGGGCCGGTGCGCGGCAGGCCGGTGCCCCAGATCGACGGACCGGCGAAGCCGACGCCTTCGGTCATCAGCAGTTCCAACTGATTCAGCGGCAGCAGCTTGCCGCGCGCCACGCCGTGGAGGTCGGTGAACTGGGCCAGCAGGCTGTGCACGCCATCGACTGCGAGCTTTTCTCGCAAGGCCTGGAAGGTCGCGGGTGTGACCGGGGGCGCAGCGGGCCGCATCGGATCAGGTGGGGTGGATGTCACCGGCGACGGCATCGCGCAACGCGGCGCTAAGCATGCCCAAAGCCTCGTCGAAATGCGCATCCGGAATCGTCAGCGGGAACATGAAGCGGACCACGTTGCCGTAAATGCCGCAGGTCAGCAGGATCAGACCGTGAGCCAGTGCTGCGGACTGCACGCGCTTGGTGAAATCGGCATCGGGTGCATCGTTGTCGACGCGGTTGAACTCGACGGCGACCATGCCGCCGAGGCCGCGCACATCGGCGATCTGCGGTACCGCCGTGCGCATTCCTACGAGCCGCGTTTTGAGACGGTCACCAAGCTGCTGCGCGCGTTCGGGCAGGCGCTCATCGACCATCACGTCAAGCACCGCATGCGCCGCCGCGATCGCCAGCGGGTTGCCGGCGTAGGTGCCGCCGAGGCCACCCGGGTTCGGCGCATCCATGATGTCGGCACGCCCCGTCACGGCCGACAACGGCAGACCCGCGGCCAGCGATTTGGCGCTGACCAGGATGTCGGGTACGACGCCCAACGGCTCGAAGTGCTGCATCGCAAACAGCCGGCCGGTGCGGCCGAAGCCGGTCTGCACCTCGTCGGCAATCATCACGATGCCGTGCTCGTTGCACAGCTCGCGCAGCCACTGCACGGCGGCCGGCTGGATCGGGTTGAAGCCGCCTTCGCCCTGCACCGGCTCGAAGATGATCGCGGCCACGCGGCTCGGTTCGATGTCGGCCTTGAACAGTTGGTAAACCGCTTTTTTCACCTCGTCAAGATTCGCGCAGTGGCACGGAAACGGCACGTGATACAGCTCGGGCGGGAACGGCCCGAACTGTGCCTTGTAGGGCTGCACCTTGCCGGTCAGTGCGACCGCGAACAGGCTGCGACCGTGGAAGGCGCCGCTGAACGCGATGACCCCGGCTCGCTTCGTGTGAGCCCGCGCGATCTTGATCGCGTTCTCGACCGCCTCGGCGCCGGTGCTGAACAGCGCAGTCTTCTTCGCGTGCTTGCCGGGTGTCAGCGCGTTCAGTTTTTCGGCCAGCGCGATGTAGCCTTCGTAGGGCACGACCTGATAGCAGGTGTGCGTGAAACGCTTGAGCTGCGCCTCGATCGCCGCAATGACCTTCGGGTGGCGGTGGCCGGTGTTCATCACCGCGATGCCGCCCGCGAAGTCGAGGTAGCGGCGGCCCTCGATGTCCCACAGCTCCGCGTTGTCGGCGTGGTCGGCGAAGAAAGTGCCCATCACACCGACGCCGCGCGGCGTGGCAGCGGCTTTGCGGGCCATCAGTTGTTCGTTGGGAGAATGATTCATCAATGACTCCTTGGCACCAGACCGATCAAGCAACGCCCGCGGAACCGGCTTCGCCGGGCCGCTGGGTGGCACCCCAGGGACACGAAGTGGCCCCGTCAGGGCCCTGGGGCAGGAGCGTCGGCGACTGGGGGGCTAATCAATCCGTATCCACGTCGTCTTCAGCTCGGTGTACTTGTCGAACGCATGCAGCGATTTGTCGCGGCCGTTGCCACTTTGCTTGAAGCCGCCGAAGGGCACGGTGATGTCGTCTTCGTCGTACTGGTTCACATGCACCGTGCCCGCACGCAAGGCCCGTGCGACGCGGTGGGCGCGGTCGATCTGGTGGCTCCACACGCTCGCTTGCAGGCCGTACGGCGAGTCGTTGGCGATCGCGATCGCCTCGGCCTCGGTTTTGAAGCGGATCACCGACATCACCGGACCGAAGATTTCCTCGCGAGCAATGCGCATCTGGTTGGTCACGCCGTCGAACACCGTCGGCTCGATGAAATAACCGCCGGTCTCTATGCGCACCTGCCGACCGCCCGCCACCAGCCGCGCACCATCGCCGTGCCCCGCCTCGATGTGGCCGAGCACGCTGCGCAGTTGGCCGTCATCGACCAGCGCACCCATCGGCGCCGAGCCGCCGAGCGGATCACCGGGCTGGTACTTCGGCGCTTCGGCTGCGACGATCGCAATGAACTCATCGGCGACGCTTTCATGCACCAGCACCCGTGACGGCGCATTGCAGCTTTCGCCTTGGTTGAAAAACATGCTGCCGGCCACGGTGCAGGCGGCGCGCGCGATGTCGTTGAAGTCATCGAACACGATGAATGCCGACTTGCCACCGAGTTCGTTGTAGACCCGCTTGAGGTTGCTGCGGCCCGCGTAGTCGAGCATCTTGCGGCCCACGCGGGTGCTGCCGGTGAAGCCGATCGCATCGACCTGCAGGTGCAGCGCCAGCGCCTCGCCGGCCTCGTGGCCATAGCCGGGGACGACGTTGAACACGCCGGGCGGCAAGCCCGCCTCGACGGCCAGATCGGCCAGCCGCATCGCGGTCAGCGGCGACTTCTCGCTGGGCTTCAACACCACGCTGTTGCCCGCTGCAAGCGCCGGACCGAGCTTCCAGGCCGCCATGATCATCGGGTAGTTCCACGGCACGATGGCACCGACCACGCCCATCGGCTCGCGCGTGATCAGCGCCAGCGCGCTGCGCGCGGTGGGCGCGATCTCGTCGTAGATCTTGTCCACCGCTTCGGCAGACCAGGCGATGCAGCGCGCGGCCGACGGCACATCGACGCCGAGGCTGTGCTGGATCGGCTTGCCCATGTCGAGCGTTTCGAGCAGCGCCAGTTCGTCCTTCGCCGCCAGGATCTTCTCGGCAAAGCGCAGCAGCACCTTCTTGCGCACCGCGGGTGGCTTGTGCGCCCAGCGGCCGTCGTCGAACGCTCGGCGCGCCGAGATCACCGCTGCATCGATGTCGGCCGCCTGACCGCGCGCGACTTGCGCGATCGTGCGGCCGTCGATGGGCGAGATGCAGGCGAAGGTGTCTTCAGCCGCCGCCGCGCGACGCACACCGTCGATGACCATGCGGCCATCGGGCCTGCAGGCAGCGGCCAGTGCATGCCAGTCGCGTGGGGCGGATGGGGAAGACATCGGTCAGAACGTCACGACGACTGCAGCGCCGAAGAGGTGGTTGGTCTTCCTGAAGTTGCCTTTGTCCACGTACTCGAAGACCCGCTGGCTGGCGCCGTCGAAGCGGTACTCTGCTTTGAACAACGTGTACTCGTTGAAGCGGTAGTTACCGCCCACGCTGAGGGCGTAGCGGTTGGCACCGCGCTGGCTGTCGCGGGCCTCGGGGGCGCCGTCGGCGTCGTAGCCGACGAAGCCCGGCCCGATGCCGTTTAGCGGGTCGGCGCCGAAGCCCAGCAGACCCCCGCCGTTCTTGCGGTTGTAGATGTAGTCGGCACGAATCGCAGCTTCGAGTCGGGGCGTGAATTTGTAGGCCGCCAGGCCCGACACGCCCCACCATTCGGCGTTGGTCGGCTGGTCGCTGCTGCCGAGCGCAACCGCCGCGTCTTTTTGGGTGCCGAAGCTGAGCTGGCCCTGGTAGGTCCAGTCGCCTCGGGCGAAGTAGCCGTCCACCTCGAACAGGTGCAAGGTGGTCTCGCCGGTGTCGTTCACCAGGTTGGCGGCCTTCCCGTGAACGCCCGAAAAGCCGATGCCCGCGTACTCGCTGACCGAGTAGTCGCCCCGGTAGGCCACCATCGGCGATTTTTCGTCGGGCTCCTTCTTCGACGCGTTCATATTGCCGACGATGCCCTTCACCACCCAGTCGCCGCGGGTCAGCTCGACGCCGACGCCGGTGTAGGCCAGCGGCGCGATCAAATCGAACATCAGGTTGTGGGTGATCAGCTTGTTCACAGATGCAGGCAGCAACTCGTAGCCCGACCAGTCGGGAATCTGCCCGGCGATCAGGCGGGTTTCGTCGCCGTCGATCGGGATCGACACGCTGGCCTCGTGGACGATGGAGCCGGCATTGATGTGCGCGCCGCTGCCGCGATCGGGCATCAGCGTGACGCGGAACTTGGTGCCGCCGTCGAGTTCTTTCTGGAAGTCGATCGATGCCGAGCCGAAGTACGAGTTGTCGTACGCGTAGGGACCGGTGCTGGCCGAGTTCAGTAACTGAAATCCGGCCCGGTTTTGCGCGCGGTTGTAGATGAAGGTCGGGTCGATGCTGCCGTTGATCGTCAGCCCTTTGAAGTTCGAGTTCTCGCGCTCTTCTTCGAGCGTGTCGACCTTCAGCGCCAGCCGCGCCATCTCACGCGCCTGATCCGGTGTCATGCCTGCGGGGGCCGCTGTGGTCGTCGGCGTTGGCGCAGGCGCCGCTGATGCCTTGATCGATTCGGCCGACTTGAGCTTGTCTTCGAGCTGCGTCACCCGATCACGCAGCGCCCTCAGTTCCTTCAGCAGTTCTTCGTTGGACTGCGCCGCGGCCGACAGTGGAAATGCCACTCCGATAGCGAGTGTCAGGACGGTGGGTTGCCAGATCTTCATCAGGACTCCTCGTGCAGTGAGCGGGTGGAACAAACGTAGAAGCGGACATCAACTGGCGCGGTTGGCGGCGGCCATTTCGAGCGACCGATTTCGCTCGGCGCGGGCGATGAGATAGCTGGCAACGACGACACCGATCGCCACGACGACCACGATCACCGTGGCGACCGCGTTGACCGACGGGTTGAGCCCGAGTCGCGCGCGCGAGAAGATCACCAGCGGCATCGTCGTCGAGCCGGGTCCGGACAGGAACGCCGACAGCACCACGTCGTCGAGCGACAGCGTGAAGGTGAGCAGCCACGCCGATAACAGCGATTGCGCAATCATCGGCAGCGTGATCAAGGTGAACACCTGCCACGGCCGCGCGCCGAGATCCATCGCCGCTTCTTCGAGCTGCGGATTCAAGTCTTGCAGGCGCGCCTGGATCACCACGGTGGCGTAGGACATCCCGAGCAGCAAGTGGCCCATGCAGATGGTGAGCGTTCCGCGTTCGGGGAACCCGAGCGTGCGCTGCATCGACACCAGCATCAGAAGCAGCGACAAACCGACGATGACTTCGGGCATCACCAGCGGGGCGTTGACCATGCCGGCAAACAGCGTGCGCCCGGTGAAGCGCCGGTACTTGACGAGCGCGAATGCGGCGAGCGTTCCGAGGACGACCGAGGCGCAGGCGGTGAAGAACGCGATCTTCAGCGACAGCAAGAACGCCGTGATCATCTCGCGGTCGTTGGACAACGCGGCGTACCACTTCAGCGTGAAGCCGCGCCACGAATTGGGCACTGGCGAGTCGTTGAAGGAGTAGACGACGAGTGCGACGATCGGCAGGTACAGGAAGACGAAACCGAGCGTCAACCAGCCTTTGCCGAACCAGCGGTTCACGATGGAGGCGTTCATTTGCGCCCTTCCGTGGCTTCCGCCTGGTACTTGTTGAAGATGGCCAGCGGCACGATGATCAACAGCACCATCACCACCGCCACCGACGACGCCATCGGCCAGTCGTTGTTGCTGAAGAACTCGTCCCACAGCACGCGGCCGATCATCAGCGTCTGCGGCCCGCCGAGCAGCTCGGGGATGACGAACTCGCCGACGCAGGGGATGAACACCAGCATCGAGCCCGCGATGATGCCGGCCTTCGACAGCGGCACCGTGATTTTCCAGAACGCGACCCACGGGGTGGCGCCCAGGTCGTCGGCGGCTTCGAGGAGCCGCAGGTCCATCTTCGAAAGGTTGGCGTACAGCGGCAGGATCATGAAAGGCAAATAGGTGTACGTCATGCCCAGCACCAGCGAGAAGGGCGAGTTCATCAGCTGACCCGGCGCAGGGATCAGCCCGAGTGCGGCCAGCACCTGGTCGACCCCGCTGCCCACCAGCACCTCGTGCGCCCAGCCGTTTTCGCTCAGCAGCCCTTTCCAGGCGTACACGCGCAGCAGAAACGACGTCCAGAACGGCAGCATCACCAGCATCAGCAACGCAGGCTGCACCGTCGCCTTGGCGCGCGCCATGAAGTAAGAAAACGGGTAGCCGATCAGCAGACAGAAGAAGGTCGTGACGGCGGCGTACTTCAGGCTCGACAGGTAGGTCTTGTAGTAGAGGTCGTCCTGCGTGATGAACAGGTAGGTGGTGAAGCGCAACGTCAGCGCGAGTGCGTCGCCGGTGTAGGTGATGATGTCCTTGAAGCGAACCGTCTCCATCTCCGAGACGCTGATCTTCATGACGATCAGGAACGGAAGCAGAAAGAAGATCAGCAGCCACAGATAA
>JANMTL010000098.1:0-9425 GCA_031390425.1 Rhizobacter sp. | reverse complement strand
CGCCCGCAACTCCGAATACCGATCCCCCCGCTGCTGCCATACCAACCCGACCGCGCCAGCGATCTCCAGATCACTCGCCCCACCGCGCAGCAGCGCGCGCAGGTCGTGTCCGTGGTTCGCGAACAGGCACAAAAACAGCTTGCCTTCGGTGGACAGCCGCGCGCGGTTGCAGTCGTGGCAGAAAGCCTGGGTGACGCTCGATATCACGCCGATCTCGCCGCCGCCGTCACGGTAGCGCCAGCGCTGCGCGGTTTCGCCTTTGTCATTCGCCTCGAGCGCTTCCAACGGGTACACCGCATCGATCCGCGCAATCACCTCGGCCGACGGCAGCACCTCGTCCATGCGCCAGCCGTTGGTGGCGCCGACATCCATGTACTCGATGAAGCGCAAGATCACCGGCGTGTGGCGAAAGTGCGCCGCCATCGGCAGGATCTCGCTGTCGTTGGTGCCGCGCTTGACGACCATGTTGACCTTGATCGGCCCGAGGCCCACGCGCTCGGCCACTGCGATGCCGTCGAGCACGTCGGCCACCGGAAAGTCCACGTCGTTCATCTGCCGAAAGATCGCGTCGTCAAGCCCATCGAGGCTGACCGTGATGCGCTGCAATCCCGCTTCGCGCAAGGCCTGCGCTTTCTTGGCGAGCAGCGACGCGTTGGTTGTCAGCGTCAAATCGACCGCGCGGCCTTCGGGCGTGCGCAACTCGCTCAGCATGCGGATCAGCCCGTCGAGCCCCTTGCGCAGCAAGGGCTCACCGCCGGTCAGGCGGATCTTGTGTACGCCGTGCGCGACGAAGATGCGTGCCAGCCGCGTGATTTCCTCGAAGCTCAGCAGCGAGCTTTGCGGCAAGAAGTCGTACTGCTTGTCGAACACCTCTTTGGGCATGCAGTAGCTGCACCGAAAGTTGCAGCGGTCGGTGACCGAGATGCGCAGATCGCGCAGCGGGCGGGCGAGCTGGTCGTGCAGCGATCCCGACGGCGCCTGCAGGCTCGCCGGGATGATTGGGACCGCCGACGCATACCGGTGATCTGCGAGCGGAATCACTTTGTCAACCATCGTCGAATTGTGCTCGCTGGGTCTCGGCCGTGGGGCAGTGGTGCTGCGGACCGGCCCGTGCTGGCAAGACGGCGTCGATCAGCGGTCGGCGCTGCTCTCGGGCTGGGGGGTCGGCTCGGCCGACGCCCCGGCGCGCCGCGCGCCGGTGTAGCGCTGGCTCCAGTACGCAAAGCGCATGTCTTCGACGCGCACCGCACCGCCGCTGCGAGGCGAGTGGATGAACTTGCCGTCGCCGACGTAGATGCCGACGTGCGAGAACGTGCGCCGCAGCGTGTTGAAGAACACCAGGTCGCCGGGCCGCAATTCGTCGCGGTCGACTTGGACCAGACCGGCCGCAGCCGCCTGCTCATCGACCCGTCGCGGCAGCACCAGGCCGAGACTCATCTCGAAGATGTGACGGGTGAAGCCGCTGCAGTCGAAGCCTGCTTCTCCGCTCGATCCGCCGAGCCGGTACGGCACGCCGAGGAAGTTCATCGCGGTGATCACCATGTCCGACGCGCGGTCGCGCACCCGCTGCACCAGCGTGGGTAAGGCGTCGGGAGCGGCGGCGGCTGGATCTGACAGCAGCCCGCGTTCGATCAACAGGCGAGTCACCGCGTCGGGGCTGTCGTTCGGGACCGCCATCGCCAACGGTTGCCAGAACATCGCGGAAGCGGCAATGCCAGTGACGCCCGCCCTGCGGACCATCGCCCAGTGGCGTGAAATCCGAAGGCGAGCGGCAGGCGGTTTCAGCATGCGGCGCAGGATAGGTGACGCGCCCTGGGCCCGTCAACGGCGGGCCAAAAGCGCATCGGCGGGCAAAAGTCAGGGCCTCGACAGAAAAATCAGCGATGCTCCTGGCCACCCTCTTCAACGGTCCACGAGAAACTGTCATGTTCAAAGCGCTGCTGCTCGAAAAGTCCGATGCCGGATTCACCGCCTCGGTGAAGGCGGTCGATGAGGCCCAGTTGCCCGAAGGCGACGTGCTGGGCGCCATCTCCCACTCGACGCTGAACTACAAGGACGGCCTCGCCATCACCCAGCGCGGGCCGGTGGTGCGCAACTGGCCGATGGTGGCCGGCATCGACGGCGCGGGCACCGTGATCGAAAGCAGTCACCCCGATTGGAAGCCGGGCGACCGCTTCATCCACAACGGCTGGGGCCTGGGCGAAACCCGCTGGGGCTGCCTGGCCGAGCGCGCGCGGCTGAAAGGCGACTGGTTGGTCAAGTTGCCCGAGGCGTTCACCGCCCGGCAGGCGATGGCGCTGGGCACCGCCGGCTACACCGCGATGCTGTGCGTGCTGGCGCTCGAACGTCACGGCGTGAAGCCGGGCAATGGCGAGGTGCTGGTGACCGGCGCCACCGGAGGCGTCGGCAGCGTGGCGACGATGCTGCTGGCGAGGCTGGGCCACTCCGTGGTGGCGGCCACCGGCAAGGCCGCCGAGGCCGGTTACCTGAAAAAGCTGGGCGCCGCTACCGTGATCGACCGCGCCGAGCTGTCGTCGCCCGGCAAGCCGTTGCAAAAAGAGCGCTGGGCGGCGGTTGTCGATGCGGTCGGCAGCCACACGCTGGCCAATGCGTTGGCGCAGACGCGCTACAACGGCGTGGTCGCGGCCTGCGGCCTGGCGCAGGGGGCCGACTTGCCGACCAGCGTGATGCCGTTCATCCTGCGCGGCGTCATGCTGGCCGGGGTTGAAAGCGTGGTGGTGCCGCTGGCGCTGCGCCAGCAGGCCTGGGCGCGGCTGGCACACGATATCGATCTGAATCTGCTGGAGGACATGGCCGAAGACATCGCGCTGGGCGATTGCGTGGCGCGCGCGCAGGATCTGATGGACGGCAAGGTGCGCGGACGGCTGGTGGTGACGATTGCTTGAGCGCGGCCGGCCAGGTCGACAAAAACCGGAGACAAACCATGACCCGCTACGCAGACTTTCACCAGCGCTCGCTCACCGACCGCGACGGTTTCTGGGCCGAACAGGCCACGCTGATCGATTGGCACCGGCCGTTCGATCAAGTCTGCGATCACAGCAACCCGCCATTCGCACGCTGGTTCGTCGGCGGCCAGACCAACCTGTGCCACAACGCGGTCGACAGGCACCTGGCGCTGCGCGCGGATCAGGCGGCGCTGATCTGTGTCTCGACCGAAACCGACACCGAACACACCTACACCTTCCGCGACCTGCACGCCGAGGTGCAACGCATGGCGGCGATCTTGCTGTCGCTGGGCGTGCAGCAAGGCGACCGCGTGCTGGTCTACATGCCGATGGTGCCGCAGGCGGTGTTCGCGATGCTGGCGTGTGCACGCATCGGTGCGATCCATTCGGTGGTGTTCGGCGGCTTTGCGAGCGTCAGTCTGGCAAGCCGCATCGACGATGCGCAGCCGACGGTGATCGTCAGCGCCGATGCCGGCAGCCGCTCGGCCAAGGTGCTGCCGTACAAGCCGCTGCTCGACGAGGCGATCCGGCTGGCCACGCACAAGCCTTCGAAGGTGCTGCTGGTGGATCGCGGGCTGAGCCCGATGGAACTCGTCCCGGGCCGGGATGTCGCGTACGAAGGCTTGCGCGAAAAATACATCGATGCCGTCGTGCCCTGCACCTGGGTCGACGCCACGCACCCCAGCTACACGCTCTACACCAGCGGCACCACCGGCAAGCCCAAGGGCGTGCAGCGAGACACCGGCGGCTACGCGGTCGCACTCGCGGCCAGCATGAAGCACATCTACTGCGGCAAGCCCGGCGAAACCTTCTTCTGCGGCAGCGACATCGGCTGGGTGGTCGGCCACAGCTACATCGTCTACGGCCCGCTGATCAACGGCATGGCAACCATCCTCTACGAGGGCCTGCCGACACGGCCCGACGCCGGCATCTGGTGGAGCCTGGTCGAGAAGTACCGTGTGTCGGTGATGTTCAGCTCACCGACTGCGATCCGCGTGCTGAAGAAGGCAGATCCGAAGTACCTTGCCCAGTACGACCTGTCGTCGTTGCGCGCGTTGTTCCTGGCCGGTGAACCGCTCGACGAGCCGACCTCGAAATGGATCTCGGAGTCGCTTGGCAAGCCCATCGTCGACAACTACTGGCAGACCGAGACCGGCTGGCCGATTCTGACCATCGCCCACGGCGTCGAGCGCGCGCCCGGGAAGCTGGGCAGCCCCGGCTTCGCGATGTACGGCTACAGCGTGAAGGTGATGGACGAGGCGACCGGACTGGAGCTGACGCAGCCGAATCAGAAAGGCGTGCTGGTCATCGACGGCCCGCTGCCGCCCGGCTGCATGCAGACCGTCTGGGGCGACGATGCGCGTTTCGTCAAAACCTACTGGAGCGGTGAGCCCGGCAGGCAGGTCTACAACACCTTCGACTGGGGCCTGCGCGACGCCGACGGCTACTTCTTCATCCTGGGCCGCACCGACGACGTGATCAACGTCGCAGGGCACCGCCTCGGCACGCGCGAGATCGAGGAAAGCATCTCCAGCCATGCGGCGGTCGCCGAGGTGGCGGTGGTCGGCGTGGCGGACTCACTCAAGGGACAAGTTGCGATGGCCTTCGTGGTCTTGAAGGACGCGACCAAAGCAGCGACCGAAGCCGATGCGGCGCGGCTCGAAGCCGAGATCATGAAGGTGGTCGACATGCAACTCGGTGCGCTGGCCCGACCGGCGCGCGTGCGCTTCGTCGGTGCCTTGCCGAAGACTCGTTCCGGCAAGCTGCTGCGGCGCGCGATCCAGGCGGTGTGCGAACAACGCGATCCGGGCGACCTGACCACAATGGACGATCCGGGGGCGCTGCAGCAGATCAAGAACGTGCTGGCGGCCTGACTGGCTTCGGCCGGCAGCGTTGCGCGGCGCGATCCACCCGAACGGTCGTCCGTCCACGGAGGGATGGGCGGATGGCCGGCCAATGCACAGACTGGCGGCTCCTCAACGCTGGAGCCTGCGCCATGACCCTGCTCGACACCCCGTTTTCTCGCCACTTGTCGCGCCGCAGCGCGCTGCTCAGTCTCGCGTTGGCGTGGCCCGCAACGCATTGCCTCGCCGCCCGACGCGACACCGCAGCGCCCGCGCTGGCGCTGCTGATTGAAGCACAGCCCGACATCGATCCCAGCGGCTACCTCGTCAGCGAAAAGCTCGACGGCGTGCGAGCGATCTGGGATGGCCGTCAACTGCGTTTTCGCAGCGGCCGGCCGGTGTCGGCACCGGCGTGGTTCACCGAAGCGCTGCCGTCCATCGTGCTCGACGGCGAGTTGTGGGGCGGTCGCGGGCGCTTCGATGTCGTGTCCGGCACGGTGCGCCGTACGACGCCCGACGATGCGGGCTGGCGCGCGCTGCGGCTGATGGTGTTCGATCTGCCCGGCGCAGCAGGCGATTTTGCGGCCCGCGCTGCACGGATCGCGAACCTGGTGCGAGGCTCTTCTTCCTCGGTGATCGCGCCCGTTGAACAAACGCGCGTGCCCGACCAAGCCGCGCTGCAACGGCGTCTCGATGCCGTGGTGCGAGGCGGCGGTGAAGGCCTCGTGCTGCATCGTGCGGACGCGCTCTGGGCGCCGGGGCGCAGTCGGGGCTGGCTGAAACTCAAGCCGCTGCACGATGCCGAGGCCGAGGTGCTGGCTCATGAACCCGGGCACGGGAGACTGGCCCATCTGATGGGCGCGTTGCGCGTGCGCGCCACCGACGGCACCGAGTTCCGCGTCGGTACCGGCTTCACCGACGCAGAGCGCCGTGATCCACCGCCGATCGGCAGTTGGATCACGTATACCCACCGGGGCGTGACCCCGGCGGGCGTCCCGCGCTTCGCGAGCTACCGGCGCCCGCACGACGCCGCGTTGTGACGCGTGACGGGGGTCAGAGCACCTCGCTGGCGAAGTCCGCCAGCCGCGAACGTTCGCCGCGCGCCAGGGTCACATGCCCGCTGTGCGGCCAGCCCTTGAAGCGGTCGACCGCGTAGGTCAGGCCCGAGCTGCCTTCGGTCAGGTAGGGCGTGTCGATCTGCGCCAGGTTGCCCAGGCAGACGATCTTGGTGCCCGGGCCGGCGCGAGTGATCAGCGTCTTCATCTGCTTGGGCGTCAGGTTCTGCGCCTCGTCGATCAGCACGAACTTGTTCAGGAAGGTGCGCCCGCGCATGAAGTTCAGGCTCTTGATCTTGATCTTGCTGCGCACCAGGTCGTTGGTCGCCGCGCGGCCCCATTCGCCAGCGCCGCCGTCGGTCTTCGACAGCACCTCGAGGTTGTCGTCGAGTGCGCCCATCCACGGGCTCATTTTTTCTTCTTCGGTGCCGGGCAAAAAGCCGATGTCCTCGCCCACCGGCACGGTGACGCGGGTCACGATGATCTCGGTGTAGCGGCGGTCGTCCATCACCTGGGAGAGGCCGGCGGCCAGCGTCATCAGCGTCTTGCCGGTGCCTGCGGTGCCGGTCAGGGTGATGAAGTCGCAGTCCGGGTCCATCAGCAGGTTCAGCGCAAAGTTCTGCTCGCGATTGCGCGCGGTCACGCCCCACACGGCGTTCTTGGCGTGGGTGTACTCGCGCAGCGTGCGCAGCACCGCGGTCTTGCCGGTGATTTCGGTCACCTTGGCGTGCAGCGGCGCGGCACCGGCGGCTTCGAGGTAGACGAACTGGTTGATCAACAGCGTCGGCACCAGCGGGCCGCTGATTCGGTAGTAGGTGAAGCCGCCCTGGTTCCAGCTCTCCATCGTCTTGCCGTGGCGATCCCAGAAGTCGCCGGGCAATTGCAGCACGCCGGTGTAGAGCAGGTCGCCGTCTTCGAGCGTCTTGTCGTTGAAATAGTCCTCGGCCGCCAACCCCAGGGCGCGCGCCTTGATCCGCATGTTGATGTCTTTGGACACCAGCACAACGTCGCGTGCGGGCTGCTGCTCACGCAGCGCCTGCACGACACCCAGGATCTGGTTGTCGGCCTTGCCTTGGGGCAGGCCGGCTGGCAGCGTCACGTTGACCAAATTGGTCTGGAAAAACAGCTTGCCGGCCGCCTCGCGGTGGCCGGTGCGCGCCAGCGGCAGGCCTTCGCTCAAGCCCTGGGCGTCGCGCGTGGCCATGTTCGCCGCCAATGCGTCGAGATCGCGGCTGACCTGGCGCGCATTGCGGGCGACCTCGGTCATGCCCTTCTTGTGATCGTCGAGCTCTTCGAGCGTGATCATCGGCAGATAGACGTCGTGCTCGTCGAAGCGGAACAGGCTCATCGGGTCGTGCATCAGGACGTTGGTGTCCAGCACGAACAGCTTGGCCGGGCCGGTGCCACGCGGTTTGGCGGCGCGCGTCTTGGCTTCTGGACGTTTCACGGCGGGCGCCTCGACCGACACGGCAGGCGGCTCGATCGGGTCCCGCGCGGTGATGCGCATCGGGGCCGTGGGAGCCAGCGCCGCGGGGTCGTACAGATTCAGTTCGGCGGGCGATGCAGGCTCGGCCGCAGCGCCGGTACGGGGCGACCGCTTGGCCGGCTTCGGCGCGGCCTGGGACTCAAAGTCGGTGACGGACAACAGGGCGGCACGTTTGACAGGCGGCTTGGGCAGTGGCATGGGTCGGTGGGCGGTAAGTGACGGGGAACGAATCAAGCAAGAAAACAAAAAAGCCGCGCAGATTCCTGAGCGGCTTCGATTGAACCAGAGTGGTGAGACCCGCGTCCAGGCTGGCTGGGCATCCCACTCAAACTTCTTCTTTGAGCGACTGGGCGATCTTCAAGACCTCTTCCACATGGCCAGCCACTTTCAGGCCGCGCCATTCGCCGCGCAACACACCCGCGCCGTCGATCAAGAAGGTGCTGCGCTCGATGCCCTTGACCTTCTTGCCGTACATGATCTTGTTCTTGACCACGCCGAACATGTGGCACAGCTTTTCTTCGGTATCGGCGATCAGATCGAAGGGGAGTTCGAGGTTCTGCTTGAACTTTTCGTGCGATGCCATGTTGTCACGCGACACGCCGAAAACCACCGCACCGGCCGCGATGAACTCCTTGTGATGGTCGCGAAATTGCATCGCCTCGGTGGTGCAGCCCGGTGTGTTGTCTTTCGGATAGAAGTACAAGACGATCGTGCGGCCCAGGTAGGCCTGTGGGGTGAATTTCACTCCACTGGTGGCAAGCGCTTCAAAGTCCGGGAGGGGTTTATTGAGGGCTGGCGTCATGGAGTATTCAGAATGTTGCGCCGTCGCTGGCGTAGCCCTCAATTATAGGGGACGCGCCTGCCGCGCCACGGTCGACGGCTGTGCGCGCGGCACACTCTGTTTCATAACTCGAACAGCAAACCGGCGACCACATTTCGTCCCTCGGCCAGCAGCACGTTGTAGGTGCGGCACGCTGCCGCGGTGTCCATGGTCTCGAAGCCGATGCCGCGTTCGATCAACGGCCTGAGCAGGCTGGTCGGCGGAAAGCGCAGTTTTGCGCCACTGCCGAACAGCACCAACTCGGGTTCGCGCTGCGCGAGGGCCGCGAAATGATCGCCGCTCAAATCTTCGAAACGCGCCACGTCCCAGGCCGCGACCGTGCCGGTCCAGGGCACGATCACACTGGTCGTGAACTGCGTGCCGTTGACCAGCACGCCGTCTTTACCGTGGCGCGCGATGGCATTGGTTCCTTCGATCCGTTCGGCGTGCAATTTCAAGGTCGCGGTCCCTGGATGTCTGAGCGTAAAATTGTAGGCTTTGCGCCGAATTGGCGTGGTGTTGGAGAGCCCCTTTGAAAGCTGTCGCCAAGTCGAGCAAGCTCGCCAATGTCTGCTACGACATCCGTGGTCCCGTGCTCGACAAAGCCCGGCAGATGGAAGAGGAAGGGCAAAAAATCATCAAGCTGAACATCGGCAACTTGGCCGTGTTCGGGTTGGAACCGCCCGACGAGATCGTGCAGGACATGATCCGCAACCTGCCGCACAGCGCCGGCTACACCGACAGCAAAGGTCTGTTCGCGCCGCGCAAGGCGGTGGTGCATTACACCCAGGAAAAGCACGTGCTGGGCGTGACGGTGGACGACGTCTACCTCGGCAACGGCGCGTCCGAGCTGATCACGATGAGCATGAACGGCCTGCTCAACGACGGCGACGAGGTGCTGGTGCCTGCCCCCGATTACCCGCTGTGGACCGCGTCGGTCGCGCTCTCAGGTGGCACGCCGGTTCACTACATCTGCGACGAGCAGGCCGACTGGACGCCCGACCTCGCCGACATCAAAAAGAAGATCACACCGAACACCAAGGCGATCGTCGTCATCAACCCGAACAACCCGACCGGCGCGCTTTACCCCGAAGCGGTGTTGCGCGAGATCGTCGAGGTGGCGCGCCAGCACCAGCTGATCGTTTTCGCCGACGAGATCTACGACAAGACGCTGTACGACGGTGCGACACACACCAGCATCGCGTCGCTGGCCGATGACGTGCTGTTCGTCACCTACAACGGCCTGAGCAAAAA
>JANMTL010000091.1:0-21699 GCA_031390425.1 Rhizobacter sp. | reverse complement strand
GCACATGCATGCCCGAGCCGTTGTCGCCGACGATCGGCTTGGGCATGAAGGTGGCGGTCTTGCCATAGCTGTGCGCCACGTTCTGGATCACGTACTTCTGCAGCTGAACCCAGTCGGCGCGCTGCAGCAGCGTGCTGAACTTGGTGCCGATTTCCATCTGGCCCGCATTGGCGACTTCGTGGTGGTGCACCTCGACCGGAATGCCCAAGGCTTCGAGCACCAGACACATTTCGGAGCGCATGTCCTGGAAGCTGTCGACCGGCGGCACCGGGAAATAACCGCCCTTGACGGTCGGACGGTGTCCGGAGTTGCCGTGCTCGTATTCGCGACCGGTGTTCCAGGCGCCCTCTTCAGACTCGATCTTCGAGAAGCAACCCGACATGTCGTTGCCCCAGCGGACGCTGTCGAAGACGAAGAACTCGGGCTCGGGACCGAAATAAGCCGTGTCGCCGAGGCCGGAGGCCTTCATGTAAGCCTCAGCGCGCTTGGCAAGCGAGCGCGGATCGCGCTCATACGGCTTGCCATCGGCTGGATCGATGACGTCGCAGGTCAGGATCATCGTCGGCTCTTCGAAGAACGGATCGATGTTGGCGGTGTTCGCATCGGGCATCAGTTGCATGTCCGAGGCTTCGATGCCCTTCCAACCCGCGATCGACGAGCCGTCGAAAGCATGACCCGACGTGAACTTGTCTTCGTTGAAATGGGACACGGGCACGGTGACGTGCTGTTCTTTGCCGCGGGTGTCGGTGAAACGGAAGTCGACGAACTTGACTTCATTTTCTTTCACCATCTTCATCACGTCGGCGACGGTCTTGGCCATCAGGGAATCTCCTAGCGGGACGCTGTTTGGTTGTGTGGGGGACGGAACTCGAACATTGGTGCTGCGCTGAAAAGCCGCCTCAAAATGCGCACAGCAAGTTAGCAGAAAGCATGCCCAGCGGACACCCTGTACGGTCGTCTGCCATCGGGCTGAACGACCGGCAAACAGGCCGCCTCCGGGCGCAGTCGGCTTGCTGCACGCAGCCGGGATTTAACCTCAAGAATGCCCGGGTTCCGTGCGCCGCCACGCCTTTTTATGGTGCGCCGCCACGCGCATTAACGCACCAATTCAGGGCCTAACGAGACGTTGTGCTCGTGCAAGCCCGTAACCAAGGCGCGAAAAGCCGCATCGACGGCATCGGCTTCGCCTTTGACGCCGAGCTCGATGTGGGCGCCCCATTCGGCATGGTCGACGCTCGGCAGGCTGAACACCTTGACACCCTCGTGCTGCGCTTCGACCCGCTCCATCAACGGCGTCAGCGCGGCTTCCATCGCACCGAACACGATGACCGACTGCTCACGCTGGCCATGCGCGCGGTGCAAGTGAGCGCAGCGCTGATCGAGCACCCATTCGATCATCGGCCACGCCATCACCGGGAAACCAGGCACAAAGTACACCGCGCCGTCGGACGACTGGCCTGGATTCGGATCACCGGGCACGAAAAACCCGGCAATCTTGTTGTACGGATTCGGAATGATTTCGGCGCCTTCGGGGAACACGCCCATGTTCAAACGGTGGACGTTGTCGGCTCGCTCGGGCACGAACGCGACGCCTTTCTCGGCGGCCACCTCCCGCATCCGCTCGACGATCAGATCGCGAGCCACCGGATGCAGCAGCAACGGCACGCCCAAGGCCTGCGCGGCGCACTGCCGGGTGTGGTCGTCCGGCGTCGCGCCGATGCCGCCACACGAAAACACGACGTCGCCGCTGGAAAACGCGTCTTTCAGGTCGGCGGTGATGCGCTGCGGGTCGTCGCCGACAAAGCGCACCCAGCCGAGCGACAGGCCGCGTGCGGCCAGCAGCTCGATGACCTTCGGGACGTGCTTGTCGGCCCGCTTGCCCGACAGGATTTCGTCGCCGACGATCAACAGACCAAACGCCATCGCGCCGCGCTCAAGCCGGCGGAAACGGCAGCAGGCTCGGCGGCGCAGCCGGTTCGACCAGCGCCGAGCTGGAAGCCGACGCCGATGGGGCCACCACGGCCTCGCGTTCGAGCCGCAAGGCCTGCAAAGCGCTCAACGCGTAGTGCGAGAACCAGAGCGCCGAGAACGCGAACACCAAGGTGTAGATCCAGATCGCCACCGGCACCAGCACCGGCGCCAGCGTCAGGAACAGCACGCCGGACGCCCACACCAGCGTCGGCGCCGCGCCGAGATAACCGGTCAGGACGCCCATGCCGAGCAGCGAAGTGCGATGCCGCTTGACCAGCTCACGGCGCTCTTCTTTCGACGCGTGTTCGGCCAGCACGTCGTAGGTCATGACCTTGTAGGTCAGCCAGCCCCAGATCAGCGGCGGCAGGATCAGCACCAGCGGCGGCACGAACCACAGCGGAATGGACGCGACCAGCGCGATCAACGCGACCAGCGTCGCAAACAAGGCCGCAAACGCACCCGCCGTAGCCGACCCGCCGTGCCGACGCTCCAGCGCCTGAAACCGTCGCTCTGCCACCAGGCTCAGCATCGCCGGGGTCATCATCACCGCGACTACCAACAGCGAGACGACCACGACCAAAGGCATGGCAGCGAACACCACCAACAGCGGCGCCAGCACCTTCCTCAGCCCCGACAAGCCGACGCTTTCCAGCCAGGCGATCAGCGTCGTCACCCACGCATGCGACTCGATGCGGGACGCGACCCAGGCAACGACCGGCTCCCAGAAAAAGTAGCCGAGCCCGAGCGCCACCGCGACCATCAACACCAGCGGCAGCAACGACAGTGCGATCACGCGTGGATGCAGGCAATACGCGGCGGCTCGCCAGAACGAATCGATCAGCAATTTCATGCGAGGCAGGATACGTCAGCGCACGGCTTCAGCCCTCGGCACGCGGCGTACGCTCATTCGTCCGCTCATTCGTCGTCCCCGCCGAAGATCGTGCCGCCCAGCAGGCCACCGCCCAACACGCCGCCGAGCAACGAGCCTTCTTCACGCGAGCCACCCCGCTGCGGCGCCGCAGCGTAAACGCGGGAGGCCAGCCGCGAGAACGGCAGGCTCTGCAGCCACACGGTGCCGGGCCCGGTGACCTTGGCGAAGAACAAGCCTTCACCGCCGAACATCGCCGTCTTGATCTTGCCGACGTACTGGATCTCGAAGTTGATGTCGGGCGTGAACGCGACGACGCAGCCGGTGTCGATCAGCAGCGTCTGCCCGGGCTGCAGTTCGCGCTTGAGCACCGTGCCGCCGGCGTGCACGAAGGCCAAGCCGTCGCCTTCGAGCTTTTGCATGATGAAGCCTTCGCCGCCGAAGAATCCGACCGACATCTTCTGCTGCAAGAAGATGCCGAGCGAGACGCCCTTGGCGGCGCACAAGAAGGCGTCCTTCTGGCAGATCAGCATGCCGCCGAGTTGGCGCAAATCCATCGGCAAAATCTTGCCCGGATACGGCGCCGCGAACGCGATGCGCAGCTTGCTGCGGCCCTGGTTGGTGTAGACGGTGGTGAACAGCGATTCGCCGGTCACCAGGCGCTTGCCGGCACCCAGCAACTTGCCGAACAAGCCGCCGGTGGAAGCCGACCCATCGCCGAACACCGTGTCCATCGAGATGCCAGCGTCCATGAACATCATGCTGCCGGCCTCGCCGACCGCCGCCTCGCCGGGGTCGAGCTCGACCTCGACGAACTGCATCTCCGAGCCCTTGATCTCGTAATCGACCACGTCCATTGCCATCGCGACTGCTCTCTTGTGAAGTGAATGGGCGGGATGTTATCGCCGCCGAATTGGCGTCGGACGACGTTGCGCCGCACCCCGTGAATCAGGGGTCATCTCGCCGCTGCGTGATCCGGCTCACGAACGACAGAGAAATGACGTTGTGGCACCCCTCGGCTGCGGGGTGCTGACGGGTGGGCGGACCCATAACCTTCATTTCATCGACCTTCCAGTTGCCTGCAAACCGAACTTTTCAGCGAGAACTTTCCATGTCCAGCCGCTTCATCAAACCTTTGTTCGCCGCCTGTCTGGCGCTGGGCGCCGCCCAGTCACACGCTGCGGCAGTGATGTTCCAAGGTTTCGCCAACGGTTCGGAGACGGTCAACTATTCGCTGTCTGGCGCCAACACCCCGTCGATCAGCGGCGCGACGTCGGCCGGCGGCTTCATGGCCACACTCGACGGCCAGTCCTTGCTGGCCTACTGCATCGATTTGTATCAGCACATCTCGTTCAACACGCCTTATGCGGCCAGCTACACCCAGGTCAACGGCTCGGCACATGTGTTTGCCAACACCCGCGCGTTCAACGACATCGGTCGCTTGTTTTCTGCCGGTCATGAGGTGAACGACTCGGTCGAACAGGCCGCGTTCCAGATCGCGATCTGGGAACTCACCTACGAAACCAGTCCGAACGGATACGACCTGGCGCTGGGCGATGCGAAGTTCACGGGCGGCAGCGCGGCCAACCCGAATGGTGCGCTCGCGTTGGCCGACAGTTGGCTCGACGCGCTGGGCCTCAGCCCGAACACCATGAACGTGCAGGTGCTGGAAAGCGGCCGACTCCAGGATCAGGTGTTCGCCAATCGCGTGCCCGAGCCGTCGAGCGCCGCATTGATTTTCGCGGCCATGATGGGCCTGGGCGCCGTCCAGCGCCGCCGTGCACGCAAGCCCGCCTGACCGGCGCGCTCAAACGAAAAAGGGGCGGCCTGAGCCGCCCCTTTTTTCGTGCCGCGCAGAGATCAAGCCGTCACGAAACCTTCGTAGCCGCTCGCTTTCACGTTGTCGCAAGCCGCGCGGTAGGTGCCCACACCACCGGCATAGGCCAGCAGGCGACGCGGCTTGCCCGCGACGTTGGAACCCATGTACCAGGAGTTGGTCTTGGAGACCAGCATGACGCTGGCCAGCTCGTCGTGATGCGCGACCCACTTGGCTTCGGTGTCGGCGCTCGGCTCGATCGACTTGCGGCCCTGGTCGCGCACGAACTGGATGCAGTCGGTGATCCAGTCCACCTGCTGCTGCACACAGGTCGGCACATTGCAGAACGCCGCAGCCGGTGAGAACGGCGCCATCGTCATGAACAGGTTGGGGTAGCCGTGCACCTGCAAGCCCATCGTCGTGCGGATGCCGTCCTGCGCCCAAGCATCGCGCAGCAGCAAGCCGTTGCGGCCACGCACATCGGTCTTGGTCAGCGCGCCGGTACCGGCGTCGAACCCGGTGGCGAAGATCAGGACGTCGAGCGGGTACTCGCCGGCCGATGTCTTGAGGCCGGTCTCGGTCAGGCTGTCGATCGGCGTGGCGCGAACGTCCACCAGCGTCACGTTGTCGCGGTTGTAGGCCTCGTAATACTTCGTCTCCAGCGGCACGCGGCGGGTGCCGAAGCCGTGGTCGGTGGGCACCAGCATGTCGGCCACCTTCGGGTCGGTGATGCGCGCACGAATGCGATCGCGCACGAACTTTGAAAACTCGGCATTAACACCTTCGTCGAAGAAGACGCCGGTGAAACCACCGATCCAGAAGCTCAGCGAACCGTCGTCCCACAGCTCTTGCATCTTGCGCTGGCGCTCCTCGAAAGACAGCGTCAGGAAGTCGCGTGGGTCGAAGTCGTAGTCGAAGCCGGCGAAGGTGCGCTGCACCCGCTGCTCGAGCTCTGGATACTGGGTTCGCAGCTCGGCGCGGTCGGCGTCGTCGTAGGTCGGGTTGCGCATCGGGATGCTGTAGTTCGCGGTGCGTTGAAACACAGTCAGGTGGCCGACCTCGCTGGCGATCGTCTGTATCACCTGGATGCCGGTGGCGCCGGTGCCGATCACGCCGACCCGCTTGCCCTTCAGGTCCACGCCTTCCTTGGGCCACTGCGCGGTGTGCACGATCTGGCCCTTGAAGCGCTCGCGGCCGGGGAACGGCGGCACCAATGGCACCGACAAACCGCCGGTGCCCATGATCAGGAACTGCGCGCTGACGGTTTGTCCGTCGTCGGTCGCCACCGTCCAGCGTTGGGTCGCCTCATCGAAGCTGGCGCCCATCACGCGGGTCTTGAACTGGATGCTGCGACGCAGGTCGAATTTGTCGGCGACGTGGTTCAGGTAGCGCTCGGTCTCAGGCTGTGCCGGGAAGCGTTCGCTCCAATCCCACTCGTCGAGCAACTCCTTCGAGAACCAATACTGGTAGATGTAGGACTGCGAGTCGACGCGCGCGCCGGGATAGCGGTTCCAGTACCAAGTGCCACCGACGCTGGTGCCGGCCTCGAACGCCTGCACGTTCAGACCCTGTTCGCGCAGTTTGTACAACGCATACATCCCGGCAAAACCGGCACCCACAACGACAGCGTCGACCTGTTTCGGCGCTTGCTGGACATTCGACATCAGGGTCTCCTTAAGAAATCGGTAACAGAAAACACCTATTAGAACCGCAGCGGTCCGCTGTCCACCGCGCAGCCGCTCGCGGCGAATTGACGGCTCGCTTTCCTGGGGATGTTCATTTGCGAGCCCGCCACTATCCTGCGCCGAGCGACCATGAACATCTTCATCAGCTATCGCCGCGACGACAGCATCGTCCACGCCAAGCTCGTTCACAACGAGTTGGCCGCACGCTTCGGTGCCGGGCATGTCTTCATGGACATCGACGACATCGGCTACGGCGACGATTTCGTGCGGGCCATCGACACCCAGCTCGAAGCGGCCGACGTCGTGATCGTGGTGATCGGCCCGCAGTGGGCGCAGATGATCGACGCCAGGCTGCGCGGCGATGACTGGGTGCGCCACGAGGTCGCGCGCGCCCTGCAGTTGCGTGCGCAAGCGGCGGTCGGCCAGCCCGCTCGGCCGCGATTGCTGCCGTTGCTCGTCGGCGGCAGCAAGCCACCGGCGAAGGCGCTGCCGGAGGATATCGCCGGGCTGCAGCGCCTGAGCATGCTCACCTTCGACGAGCGCGCTCTGCAAGCCAGCATGAACACGCTGCTGGAGGCCGTCCAGCAGCAGACCTTCGAGGCCGTCGCCCGCGATTTGCAGGTCGAAATGACAGGCAGGCGCCGGGCGCAGATCGCTGGTGTGCTGATCGGCCTCGGCATGTTCGTCGCCGGCTGGATCGCGTTGTTCGACTTCTTCGGTCTCGACACCCGGCTGGCCACCGCGACGATGCGATTGGCAGGCGTCGGACATTCGGGCGACGCCTCCCGCTGGAGCGGCCGGGTGGTGCTGGTCGGCATCGATGAAGGCAGCGAGCGGGCCATCGGCCGAAAATTCGATGCCAGCTGGCGCGCCGAGCACGCCCGAATCATCGAGAACGCCGCGTCGGCCGGCGCCAGCACCGTGGCGTTCGATCTGGTGCTGGACAGCCCGGGCACCGAGGCCGCCGACGCCGCCCTCGAACGCGCATTGGCCGCGACGCACGCCTCGATGCCGGTGATCTTCGGCGTGCAGCAGATGAATGGCAGCTCGCCGCTGCTGCTGCCGCGCTTTGCGGCCCACAGCGGCTGGGGCATCGCCTGCGCTGGCCTGAGGCTGGGGCAGGCGCGCTCGATGCCGCTGGCGGTGCAGCGCACGCTGAGCCCGTCCGTGCCATCGACGGCGCCACGTCGCGACCGTTTCGCCGTGCATCCCTCACTGGCGCTTGCTGCGTTCAGCGGCGGCGGGCGGGTCGAGCCGCTCGACGACGCGTCGCAGTCGGTGCAGGTGCTGCTGGCGCGCGAGCAACGCTCACAGGCTGTCGCCTATTTTGCTGCTGAAACCGTGGCCAGCATTCAGCCCGGCTGCGAGGCGGTGAACCGCCGGGACCGCGTGGCCTACCAATTGTTCGACCCGCGGGCGCTGCCGGCCCTGCGCCATCCGCCGCAGCGCGTGGCTTACGAGCGCGTGCTGCAGCGCGATGCGGCCACGCTGGCGCTGCTCAAGGGCAAGATCGTTTTGGTGGGCAAACAGATCGCGAACGACGATGTGCTGTCGCTCGGCCCGGCGGGCGAACGCTGGGGTGTAGAGCTGATTGCCGAACAGATCGATGCGCTCGGCCGCGGCACCGCCATCCGGCCGCTCGGCGGCCTGCCGCAGTGGCTGTTGACCAGTGCGCTCGGGCTGATCGGCGCCTTCGTCGCTTTTCGGCTGCGCAGGCGGCCCACCTGCTGGCGTGTTGCCGCGTGCGTTGCGTTGGCGTTGCTGTTCGTCATCGCCAGCGTCGGGTGGTACCGGGTTCAGCAGCAACTGGTCGGGTTGACCTACGGCCTGGTGGCGCTCACGCTCGGCACCTGGGTGGCACCCCGTTTGAAACGGAAGGATTCGACATGAATGCATGGCGTCTGAAATCCCTGCGTCGATGGATCGTCAGCCTGCTGACCGCATCGATGCTGTTGCCCACGCTGTCCGGCTGCGTTACCAAACCGCCTGCCACGGTGCGCCTCGACGGCATCGTCGTCGACGGTCAGCGGCTCGCCAGGCCGACCGATGCCGCCCTGGTGCGGGTGCTGCGCTACGGGGCGCCGGTCGATGTTCGCGTCGGCATGGAGCTGCTCGTCGGTGACCGGGTCGAGACCGGCCCGAGCGCCGATGTGGTGATCCGATATCCCTCGGGCAGTGAGGTGTTCATGCGGGCGAACAGCGGCGGGCGCATCGGCTCGTTCACCGAGGTGATCGGCGAAGTCTTCGTCAAGGTCAAGGGCCTGTTCGCGGTCGAGACCACGTTCGTCAAGGCGGGCGCGCGCGGCACCGCGTACCTGGTGCGTACCGGACCGCGCGGTGAGACGACCGTGGTCGTGTTCGATGGCACGGTCGTCGTCGACTCCACCACCGGGGCCTGGAATCCGGTCACGCTGGCGGCCGGCTCCAGGGCGGTGGCTCACCCGCGGGCTCCGCAGCCGACACCGGCCAGCGCCGACGAGCTCCGGCTCACCCGCGAGTGGGTCGAGCGCCTCGAAAAACTGGTGCCTGCGCAGACCGGTGTGTCCGGCACAGGAATCGCCGTCGGCCTCGCGATCGGCGCGCTGGTGGGCGCCATCCTCGCGGGACGCGACAGTGACAAGGGAAAGCGATCGCGCGACAGTGCTCGCTACCCGGCGACCGCCCCGGCCGCGATACCGCCTGTGGCACCTGCGCCCGCGCCACCACCACCACCGCCACCACCTCCTCCGCCGCGCCTACCGCCAGGGCCGGTGCTGCGCTGAGCAACGGATTCGGGCTCACCGACGGCGTCGCGGTCGGCCAGCGGCTGCGGCGTGCAAGGCCCGGTCAGGGCTGCCCGTCAAGCGGCCAAAAGATGCGGCATGCCGTCGCCTAACAAGCCTTTGAGCTCTTCGCCCGACAGGACTTCGCGTTCGAGCAGCCGCTGCGCCAGCGCGTCGAGTTGGGTCCGGTTGGCCTGCAACAGCTGCTGACAGGCGAGCTGGCTTTTCTCGAGCAGCGTGCGCGCTTCCTTCAGGACGGCGGCCTGGATGTCCGGGCCGAGAAGCTCCTTGGGCACCCCGGCCACGCTGAGCAGGCCGAACGCGTCCGAAAAGCCGAGCGAGCCGACCATCTTGATGGCCAGTTCGGTGGCGCGCTTCAGGTCATCGGAGGCCCCCGTCGAGACGCTGTCGAAGACCAACAATTCGGTCTCGCGTCCGGCCAG
Source organism: Rhizobacter sp. (assembly GCA_031390425.1). Lineage (GTDB taxonomy): Bacteria > Pseudomonadota > Gammaproteobacteria > Burkholderiales > Burkholderiaceae_C > PBB1. Next base: position 12,154 of record JANMTL010000091.1, on the reverse strand, counting down.
CATCATCGCCAACCGAGCGCTGAGCTCGGCCTGCTTGTAAAGCGGGTCTTCGGTTTCGCGGGTGATGTAGGTCACGCCCAACGCCTGGCCGCGCGGTTCGATGGTCACCCGCTCGACCAGGCCGGCCTTCAACCAGTGGCCGACTAGCGCGTGTCCCGACTCGTGATAGGCCAGCCGGTTGCGGGTGTCCTGGGTCAGCAGTTCCTTCACCGACGAGACTTCGCCGCCGAGCTGGTGGGTTTCGACCGCGCGCAGGAAGTCGTCGCCGCACACCTGCGCAGAGCGCGCCTCGGCCGCGCTGGAAGCCGCCTTGTTCACCGTGTTGGCGATGTCGGCCGGCGACATGCCCGCGGTCATGCGGGCGAGCGCTGCGGTGTCGGCGCAGCCGTCGTGCGCCAACTTGCCGATGTACAGGTCGAACAGACCTTGCCGCTCGGGCAAAGTAGGCAGCCCGAGACGGACCAGCAGGTCGAAGCGGCCGGGCCGGCGCATCGCCTCGTCGATGTTGTCTTCGTGGTTGGTGGCGGCCACCACGACCACGTTGGCCAGCGGTTCGATGCCGTCCATCTCGACCAGCACGCGGTTGATGATGCGGTTCAGCTCCGACTCGGCGCCACCGCCCTCGCCGCCTCGCGTGCGCTTGCCGATGCCGTCGACCTCGTCGATGAACAGCACGCACGGGGCGCTTTTGCGGGCGAGCTTGAACAGCTCCTTGACTTTGCTCACGCCAGCGCCGTAGAAGGTCGCGGTGAAGTACGAGCCGTCCACCGAAATGAAGTTGGCCTGGCTCTCGCCCGCCAGGGCGCGGGCCAGCAGCGACTTGCCGGTGCCGGGCGGCCCGACCAGCAGCACGCCGCGCGGCGCAGCGGCGCCCAGCCGGGCGTACTGAGCCGGGTCGTGCATGAAAGTCTTCACACGGTTCAGCGCGGCCTTGGCTTCGGCGTTTCCGATCGCATCGGCGAAACGGGTCTCGGGACGGATCGACAAGCGCGACGCGGCACCGCCCGCTCCGGCCTGCAGCTTCAAACCGGCGAACAGGGTCCCGACCAGCACCGCCATCAAGAGCAACGGCGAAAGGAGCGCGTTCACCCCGTCCAGCCAGCGTCGGCTCGGGGTGCGCGGATCGACATTCACGCTGACCAGGGCGAACCCGGCGCGCGCGCTGCTGTCGACGAGCTTGTCCAGCACGCTGCCTGCGCACCCGGACACGGTGCATCCGGGCACCGTCGAGCTGGCCTTCTCGCCGGTTTTCAGGGTGTACAGGACCAGGCCCGGTTGACCATTCACCAGCCCCACCAGCGACAGCGCGTCGGCATCGAGCGCGCGTCGAAACTCGGAGATGTTTTGTTGATGGGCCAGCCAATCCTGCGGGGCGTTCTCCAGCAGCACAACGTCGGCGCTCTTGCGGGCCGTGGCCTCCTGCGCGACCTGCCCGTTCAGCGCGACGAGGGCGCTGCCCATGACAGCGATCACCCCAAGCGCCACCGCCATGCGGGGGTTCGCGCGGGCGCGCTTGAAAAGATGGATCAGCGGCGTCATCGGGTCGTCTCGAAGTCAAATCGTCAGTGCACGCAACCCGGCAGGTTCGCGCCGTCGGCGCCCGGCATCACGAATCAGCCACGATAACGAGCGACCCGCTGGCGCAGGCCGCTGAGAAGCGGGGCTCGCCGACCGCTGTTTCAGCGACTGCGTCAGCGAAAAGGTCGATCGATCAGCGGATCCAAGCTCCCACTCGCGCGCCCGCTCGACCGAGCACCGGTAGCGTCAATCGCCGGCCGTCAGCCCGACCGCCCACAGCGCGTTGGCGCCCGCAAACAGCGAGGCATCGCCGAGCGCCGTCCCGTCGGTGACCAATCGCAGCCAGGCCAGCGTGTCGTGATGCGACCCCGGTATCAACGCCGTCGACCGTTCGGCAAGCAGCCAGGAATGCAGCCGTCCGTAGAGCTGCGGATGGTGCTGGCGCGTCCACGCCAGCCCCACCAGATCGGCGTAACCCTCCTCCCGACGGGCGGCTTGCATGTCGAGGTACGCGGCTCGCAACTCGGCACCGACCTCGACGGACAGGTCGGCCGTGAATCCGGACGGCACGCCTTGCCACACACCATCGAGATAGCGCTTGCAGTGGCCCAGTTCGTGTGCCGCCATCAGTTCGAGCGTCGCATCGAGCAACTCCGGCTCGACCGCGTCGAGCGTCGACTGCGCCTGTTCATTGCCACGCATCGACAGCACCAGCTTGCAGCGCCTGTCGATAAACGCCAGTGCGAGCGGCGCGGCGCCGGGCGTCGGCTGGGGTTGCACGATGATGTCCAGCGGCAGCAGCAGCTGCTTCGCGAACGACACGACGGGCCCGATGCCCTTCAGCCAACGCGCCTCGACGGCGGTGAGGTCAGCGGCCAGCGTGCTGAACGAGCTCACCATCGTCAGCCCGAAGGCCAACAGGAATTTCCGCATCAGAACGCTATTCATCAGCGTTCTTCGTCATGCGGCGGGTGAGACTTGAGCGGCATGGCTCCGCCGCGCGCAAGGACCTCGCGGGGCGCCGCCACCTGCCTCACCGCACCGCCCTGATCGCAGCGACGCCTTTTCCGGCGGTCCGAAACCGCGCAGGGGCCCTTTTCAGGCGCGCGGCTCACCTTGCTCGTTGACGGTCACTGTGTTGCCGGGCGGCGTTGTCATCTGCACCCGGTGCTCCTGGCCGCGGAAGCGGTAGGTCACGTCCCAGTAGTCGGGCCGGGTCTGGCCGACCGAGCGTGAGCACCGCGGAACGTTCTGCGTCGTCACCACCTGCTGATCGCCGTACCGACCTGGATGGCGATCGTCGTAGCGACCGCTGTTGCGGCTGTCGTTGCGGCTGTCGTTGCGGCTGTCGTCGCGGTTCCGGTTGCGGCTGACCTGGTTGCCCACCGTGCTGCCCACGACGGCGCCCGCGATGACACCGACGCCGGTGGCGACGTTTTTGCCGGTGCCTCCACCCACCTGGTGGCCGAGGATGCCGCCGAGCACCGCGCCGATCACCGCGCCGGGCACGTTGATCTGGCGACCATTGCGCTCCGGCTCCTGTTCCTGATCTGCCTGCCCGGCATCGATCCAGCAGCGTCGACCGCCGTCGTCCACCACGGCACGCACCGCGATGATGTCGGCCTCGAACAGGCGCTCGTTGTTGCGCCGACCGTAATCACGCGAAACCATCGGCAGCGGCGCATACCGATCGTCGTCGACAAGCGCGTCACGATCGACGCTGCGCAGCGACGAGACACGGTCGTTCAAGCCCATCGCCGACAGCGACGCGTACTGGCCCGGGCGCAACACCACGCAGCGGCCGCGAAAACCACCGTCTTCGCAAACCTCCCATCGATCCGACCGGCCACCGCGAACCAGGATGGACGAGGCGCGATCGTTGAAGCCACTGTCGCGAAAGTCTTCCACGGCGGTCGTGGCTTCGAAGCTGCGGCCCAGGAAGCCTTCATTCTCGTAGAGGACGATCTGGCCGGCGTCGGCCGGCGGCACCGCATTCGCATAGCGATCGTCTTCGACGCGCGCATTTCGGTCGACGCTGCGCATCGACGAGATGCGATCGTTCAAGCCGAGCGCCGACAGCGACGGGTACTCACCCGGGCGCAACACCACGCAGCGACCGGCGAAGTCGCTGTCCTCGCAGACCTCCCATCGATCGGACTTTTTGCCACGCACGACCACCGACGAGGCGCGGTCGTTGAAGCCGATCTGCGCGAAGTCGGCGACCGCGCGTTGGGTGCTGGCCGAGCGGCCCTGGTAGTCGTCGTGCTCGTAGAAAGTAACCTGCGCCGCCGCGTGAGCAGCCATCGTCCAGCCGCTGAGGGTCAGCGCAATTTTCAGAATGGTTTTCATGGGATTCACCAGTAGGAAGCAATGAACATTGGTGTACCCGACCGACCTCGACGCACACACAGGGAAAGTGAGGATGGAATCGAGGCCGAACCGGGTGCGTCAGCGGCCCGAAGACCCAGCCAACCGCCGCGCGACGAACTCGACGGGCGCGTGTGGTGTGCTGCCGCCTTCAGTCTGCATAACGAATCGGATCTCGTTGCCGTTGTCATGATCGGTCCACCGGCCCACATAGCGGTGCACGATCTCCGTGCTGCTGCCTCCAGCCACTTCGGTGGTTCGGGTGACGAAGCGCAAACCGCCCGGTTCGGTGCGGCCTTCGAGCACGCCGCGCGGCACGCCCAGGAAGGCGGCCGTGCCGTACAGCACGCTGACGTCGCCGCGAAAGTCGAAGCGCTCGATGTGGTTTGCATTCGGCCAGTCGTAGGTGACTTCAGCCTGCCAGAGGCCGTTGATCCCCGGGCGTGTCGGGGCTGCATCGGTCGGCGGGCGGTCGGGCGGGCGATCGGGCAAGCGGGCTCGCGTGTCGGTGGACGCGCCGCCCGTCTTGCCCAGTGGCCACAGCGCCACCGAACCGCCCACGACCAGCCCGACGACCATCAAGCCGCCCGCCCACGCCAGGCGCACGCCTTTGGTCGCACCCGTCTTCGGCGGCGGTGCGGGCGGCTCGGGGTAGCCGAGTGCCTCGCGCACCGAATCGACCAGGCGCCTCATGTCGGCCGCGTAACGCGAGTTGCCGATCTCCAGCGCTTGACGCCCGGCCAGCGCGTGCAACTCATCGGGCAGTTGCGATTCGGTGGGCATCGGCGCGCCATCGAGCAACACGGGAATGACCCGCGCACCGTTGCGCAGCCCGGCGGCCACTTCGCGCCGTACCAGATCGCCCGGGTCGCCGAGGCGCGGCGGCGCGCCGTCCCGCTCGCCGGGCCAGCGCCGACCGATCAGCACCAGCAAGACCTGCGAGGCGCCGACCTCGTGTTCGATGACCTCGCTGAACGGCTGGCCCGCGTGGATGTCGTCGACATCGATGAACACCCGTTCGGCGCCGAAATGCGTCGCCATCTCGTCGTAGACGGCGCGCGCGTAGCCCGCCGAGTCGTCTCGGCGGTAGCTGATGAAAACCTGGGCGGGGCGCATGCCTGAGGGGAGACCGTTGCAATCCGTCGGCAGGATAGCGCCGTCGGGTTCGGCGCAGCGTGCCGGTCCGCTCGCCGGTCCGGACTCGCTGCGGCGAGCGATGTGCTTGAATCACCGAACCATGCAACCAGCAACTCCGATGGCTCGCAGCGCCTGGCCGTTCATGCTCGTCGCCGCCGCGATCTTGATGATCACGATGGGCACCCGACAGTCGCTGGGCCTGTTTTTATCGCCGCTGAACACGCACACCGGGCTGGGCATCGCCACCATCAGCTTCGCGATGGCAATAGGTCAGTTCGTCTGGGGTGCGGCGCAGCCGGTGTTCGGCGCGGTGGCCGACCGCTGGGGTCCCGGCCGGGTGATCGTGCTCGGCTCCGTGATGCTGGCGGCCGGCTCGGTGCTCACCACCCAGGTGACCAGCGAGTGGGGGCTGATCTTCGCGCTCGGCGTGCTCACCGCGGCGGGCGCCGGTGGCGGCAGCTTTTCGGTTCTGATCGGCGCCACTGCGCAGCGCCTGCCACCCGAGCGGCGATCTTTCGCCGGCGGCTTCATCAACGCGGGCGGCAGCTTCGGGCAGTTCGTCTTCGCCCCGTTGAGCCAGGCCGTGATGTCGTCCTTCGGCTGGATGCAGGCGATGTGGATGATGGCCGTGGCCGCGCTGGGCACCCTGCCGATGGCCTGGTTTCTGCGTGGGCAGAACAAGCCCCCCGCAGCGCAGGCGACGGCTGCCTCGCCTGCCGAACTGCCCTTGCGCCAACAGTTGCGCATCGCGTCGCGCGACCGCAGCTACTGGTGCCTGCATGCGGGGTTTTTCACCTGCGGCTTTCACATCGCCTTCCTGGTCACGCACCTGCCGGGCGAGGTGAACCTGTGCGGACTCGGCGCCAACGTGGCGGCGACCTCGCTGGCCATCATCGGCCTGGCCAACATCGGCGGCAGCCTGGCAGCCGGCGCGCTGGGCAACCGGGTGCGCATGAAGATGCTGCTGTTCTGGATGTACGCCACGCGCGCGCTCGCGATCGTGGTCTACATGGCCGCACCGAAGGAGCCGTGGACCTTTTATGTCTTCGCCGCCGTGCTCGGCACCACCTGGCTCGCCACCGTGCCGCCGACCGCCGGGCTCACTGCCAAGTTGTTCGGCACGCGATACCTGGCTACGCTGTTCGGCCTGACGCTGCTCAGCCACCAGATCGGCGGCTTCTTCGGCGCCTGGCTCGGCGGGCTCGCGGTGGTCGGCACCGGCAGCTACGCTTGGATGTGGTGGGCCGATGCCGCCTTGGCGCTGGCGGCAGCGTTCGTGAACCTGCCGATCCGCGAGGCGCGGCCGCAGACCGTCGTAGCAACAGCCTCACTCTGACACGGGGAGAAGATCATGGTCACTGCAAAGAAGCGCGCACCGGCAAAGCGAGCCCCTTCGGCCCAGGCGGCTGGCAAAGCGGGGGTGGCGCCAGCGGCCCCGCGAACGCGCACGACCCGCGCCGCGCAACCGGCTGAAGCCTTCGACCCGGCAGCGCAGCTCGACAAACTCGACGCCGAAGCGCCCGCGCCGCCCGGGCGACGCACACGCGGCAGCGACGCCGCACCCAGCGTGGTCGGCCTGCCAGCCGATTTCTTCGCCAGCTACACCGGCGAGCCGCTCGGCGAGCAGGCCTTCGCCGAAGCCGCGCAGGCCCTGGGCTGCGAGGTGGCAGCCGTGCGCGCCGTGGCCGAGGTCGAGTCGCGCGGCAGCGGCTTCGACAGTCAGCGCCGACCCACGCTGCTCTACGAACGCCATGTCTTTGCACGCAACACGGCGCCCAAGGGCAAGCACAACGCGGCCCACCCCGACGTGTCCTTCAACAAGCCCTACGCGCCCGGCACCTTCGGCAACACCGCACAGCAATGGATCAAGCTGGGCAAGGCTTACGGCCTGGATGCTGCGGCGGCGGTGAAAGCGCCGTCGTGGGGCATGTTCCAGATCCTCGGCGAGAACCACCGGGCCTGCGGGTACGCCAACGCGGCCGACTACGCGCGGGCAATGACCACATCGCAGGTCGCGCATTTGCAAGCCTTCGTCGCCTTCGTTCGCGCCAACCCGACGCTGCTGAAAGCCATCCGCGAACGCAACTGGCCCGCCTTCGCCCGCGCCTACAACGGCCCGAACTACGCGCGGTATCAATACGACCAGAAGATGGCAGCGGCCTACGCAAAACATTCCTTGTGACGACCCCTCTTTCATCACCGACCCCCGCTGCTGCGCTGCGCTCACCGCACCCGCGCCGCGTGTTCGTCCTCGGCGCCACCGGCACCATCGGCCGTGCCACCGTGCGCGCGCTCGTCGAGCGCGGGCATGAGGTGGTGTGTTTCGTGCGCCCGCGCGCCGGGGTCGGTGGCAAGCTCGCGCCCGACGACAGCTTGCGGCTGTTCGACGGCGCCACGGTTCGCATCGGTGATGTCAGCGACCCGGCGTCGCTGGTGCGTGAAGGTTTCCGGGGCGAGCATTTCGATGCGCTACTGTCGTGCCTCGCCTCGCGCACCGGCGCACCGAAGGATGCGTGGGCCATCGACCACCAGGCGCACGTTCAGGCGCTGACTGCCGCAAAAAATACAGGCGTCTCGCAGGTCGTGTTGCTGTCCGCCATCTGCGTGCAGAAGCCCTTGCTGGGCTTTCAGCACGCCAAGCTGGCGTTTGAAAAAGTGCTGGTCGAATCGGGCCTGACCTATTCGATCGTGCGGCCGACGGCCTTCTTCAAGTCGCTGTCGGGGCAGATCGAACGCGTCAAGAAGGGCAAGCCGTTCCTGGTGTTCGGCGACGGCACGCTCACCGCGTGCAAACCGATCAGCGACGACGATCTGGCCGACTACCTGGCCGACTGCCTCGACGATGCCAGCCGCCACAACCGCGTGCTGCCCATCGGCGGACCCGGCGCGGCCATCACGCCGCGGCAACAGGGCGAGCACCTGTTTTCGCTGCTCGGCCGCACACCGCGTTTCAAGCAGGTGCCGGTCGGGCTGCTCGACGCGATCATCGGCGTGCTGGGCACCGCGGGACGCGTGGTGCCCGCACTCGCGGCGAAGGCCGAGCTGGCACGCATCGGCCGCTACTACGCAACTGAATCAATGCTGGTGCTGGACCCGGTGACAGGCCGCTACGACGCGGCCCGAACGCCGTCGACCGGCACCGAGACGCTGTTCGATTTTTATGCGGGCTTGGTCAGCGGTGCGATCGCGCCAGAGCGCGGTGATCACGCGGTTTTTTGAGCGGTACGCAGGCGGGTGACCCGCACGGCGCTTGCCAAAGCGATCAAGCGCCCGCGCCCGCCGTCAAGATGCGCTGTACCAGGGGGTGATGTACTTTTTTCTCGCTGACGATGGCGAAAAAGTGTTCCTCGACCCCATCGCAAAGGCCCACTCTTTTCACCCCGTAACGCGTCGTCAGGTCGGCGTGGATCAACTCGACGGCGGGGAAGACACCCATGCCGCTGGCGCCGAAGGTTTTCAGCAGCGCGCTGTCTTCGAACTCGCCGACCAAGCCAGGTCGAATGCCATGCCGCTCGAACCACTGGTCGACCAGTGCGCGCACGGCCACCTGTGGGGTCGGCAGCAGCACCGGTACTTTTGCCAGCGAGTGCGGGAACCCACGTCGAGCTGCCGACACCAGGGTCGGCGGTGCATACCAGGCCAGCGCGGATGACCCGAGTCGGTGGCTGTACACCCGCACGTTGGCATGCGGCGGCGCCGTCCGGTCTGCCAAAACGATGTCCAGCCGGTGCAACGCCAACGCCGCCAGCAGGTCTGCGATCTGTCCTTCCTGGCAGACCAGCCGCAAACCAGGCTCTTCGACCACCGGCTGGAGCAGGCTGCGTACGACGAGCTTGGGGAGTCCGTCCGAGATGCCCACCACCAAGCGCGAGCTCGGCGAACTGACCGCGTCGCGAACGGCGCCCGGCAATTGCTCTCCCAGGGCGAAGATCTGTTCGGCCTGATGCATGGCCGCCGTTCCGGCCTCGGTCAACACGAGCCCGCGGCCTGCGGGCTTGAGCAACGCGTAACCGAGCGCGCGTTCGAGTTCCCGCACCTGAGTGCTGACGGTTTGCACCGCCATGCCGAGCCGCGAAGCGGCGCGCGCCATGCCGCCTTCCTTGCCGACGACCCAGAAGTAGTAGAGATGGCGATAGCTGAAGCTCGGGCTCATGTTCAGTTTTTTACGAAATTAACGTTCTCGATTGTCTGCTTTATCAATATCTTTATCCGATCTATGGTCCGGGCACCTTGTCAACCAACCGGAGTTTGAAATGCAAGTTCTCTGCACCTCTCGCGTCGCCAACGGCCAACAACTCCGCGGTCTCGCGGAACACCGCTTGCGCTTCGCTTCGCGTCGGCGGACGTGGTGGGTATCGCGAGCCACGGTGCAGTTCTCCAACGTCGACGGAGCGCGCGGCGGTGCAGACAAGCGCTGCCGAGCAGTAGGGCTTTGCGCGAAATGGGTCAGCACACCGACGCTCGCTTCATCGCACTGAACGCCCACCATGGAATTGCTGACTTCATTTCTGACCGCAGACCTTTTTGGCAAACCGGCCTGGATATGGCTGCTGTTCGTCGGCATCGTTGCCGCCTTGTTGACGTTCGACCTCGGCGTGCTGCACAAAGACGATCACGTCATCGGCGTGAAGGAAAGTCTGCTGCTTTCGGCCGGCTACATCAGCATCGCGCTCACCTTCGGTGCCTGGGTCTGGTGGTACCTGGGGGCGCAAAGCGGCATGGCGTACTACACCGGCTTCATGATCGAGAAGTCGCTGTCGATGGACAACGTGTTCGTGATCGCGCTGATCTTCACCTACTTCGCCATACCGCGTCAGTACCAACATCGGGTGCTGTTCTGGGGCATCCTGGGCGTGATCGTCTTGCGCGCCGTCATGATCGGCCTCGGCGCCACGCTGGTCGACAAGTTCGGATGGATCCTCTACCTGTTCGGCGCATTCCTGGTGTTCACCGGCGTCAAGATGTGGATCCTTGCCGATCACATGCCCGACATCGCCAGCAACCCATTGCTGAAGTTCCTGCGCAAGCGAATGCGTGTGACCGACGCGATACACGGCAATGCGTTTTGGGTCCATCGGCCGGACCCGGCCACTGGCAAGACGGTTCGATGGGCAACCCCGCTGCTGCTGGCTTTGATACTGATCGAGTTCGTTGATTTGGTGTTCGCCGTCGATTCGGTACCCGCCATCTTCGCGATCACCACCGATCCGTTCATCGTCTACACCAGCAACATCTTCGCGATCCTTGGGTTGCGCGCGCTCTACTTCGCACTCGCGGCGATGATCCACCGATTCAAGTACCTCAAGTACGCGCTTGCGCTGGTGCTTGTCTTCATCGGCACCAAGATTTTCCTGGTGGGCTTCATCGGCAAGTTTCCGCCGGTGATTTCGCTGGCGGTGACCTTCGGGCTGATTGCTGGTGGCGTTGTCGTGTCGATGTGGAAAACTCGGGATCAGGCACCGGTAGCCGATCCCTCATGAAGCGGGGGGCGACGCCGACGCAACGTTAACCAACCCCGTGTCAGGCTCCGAGGTGCCACTGTGAACATCAAGCAAATCATCGACACGACCGAAAGGGTGTTTCTGGTCGTGATTGCCGGGTTCACCGTGGTCGCGATGGGTCAGGAGATTCTGTTGTTGATCGACCACCGGAAGGTCGAGTTGCAGGACCTGCTGCTGATGTTCATCTATGCCGAGGTGCTCGGCATGCTCGCGGCTTTCTACAGTCGGCAGCGCAATCTGATCACGCTGCCGCTGTTTATCGCGATGACGGCGCTCAGCCGTTTGATCATCCTGCAAGGCAAAGAGGGCGATCCGGTGATCTTGCTGTACGAAAGTGGCGCCATCCTGCTGATCGCGGCGGCCTGCTGGATCATCAGCCGCATGCGCACCGACGACTGATGCGCGTGGGGCGCAACACAGTGCGCTGAGACCGAGCGCAGGGCCGCCGTGCCCGGGCGCGACGATCACGCTGCGTCTTCAGCACCGTGACTGTCGAGGCCGTCGGATCAGTCGCCCTTCAGCGCCTTCCAACCCTTGCCATGCATGCAGATGACGAACGCCCGGGTCACTTGCTGCGTCTTGTTGTCGGGTTTGTGCGCTTCGCCCAACCGAGCGGCGCAGTCGTTCGTGTCGGCTTCCAGCACCTCTCGACCCGCGCCCGGTTTGAACCATGTCTTGATCGTGTAGGTGTCCATCGGGTCGGCCGGTGGTGGCGGAGTCGCGGACGTCGGGGTGATGCTTGTTCCCACCGACTGGGCAGCGACGCTCGTGGTTGGAGCCGCGGCCGGATTGCGGTTGTTGGGGCTGACGCCGGCGACAGCAAACAAGTCGACGTCGTCCCATTTCTTGACGACCCAGCCGTTGTCTTCAAGGCACTTGTCGAACGCTTTTCCGCTGCCGAAAGATTGACAGGCTGCCCGGGACACTTCCAGATCCTGGGTCGACGCGCCGCGTTTGTACGACAGCTCGCCACAGCCGCTCGCCATCAAAGCGATCCATCCCATCCACAAAAACTTCGTCATTCGGCACTTTCTCAGGGTCGGCGTTCTGCGAAGAAAATTAGCATGGGCGCGGGTGATTGCGGCGTCGATCCACTACGCCGTTTGACGTAGGGCGCATCGTGCTTCCGGGTCACCCAGCCGAAATCACGGGTCAGGTTGTGGCCGTCGAGGAAAACCAGAGGCCGTGTCCAGCGCAGACGCTCCTTCGGCACCAGCAAGATGAAGTCGTGCCCTTCGACTGTGCTTGCTTTGCCGCGGGCGGCGATGGAGCGTCGCGAGCACCGGGTTGTGCAAAATGGCGGGCTGCTCAACCGACCGCCGACTTGCTGTGGCGATGCTTCGACCTTGCAAGGCGCTCATGAATCGAAGCAACAAGTCCTTCGCCGATCCGGATCCCCTCGCCTTCCTGATGGGGGGCGGCGAGATGGGCCGCTTGATTCGTTCGATGGACTGGTCGCAAACCTCGCTGGGGCCGGTGGTTGGGTGGCCGCAAAGCCTGCGCACCACCGTCAGCATCTGCCTGGCCTCCGACCTGCCGATCTGCGTCATTTGGGGGTCGGGCCTCGTGCAGCTTTACAACGACGCCTACCGGGTCATTTGCGGTAACAAGCACCCGCAGTCGATGGGGCA
>JANMTL010000073.1:0-3175 GCA_031390425.1 Rhizobacter sp. | reverse complement strand
CGTGCGGCGAGCGTGCCCCCCAGTCGCTGCGCTCCTGCCCCCGAGGGGCGCTGCTCGCCTTCGGGCGGCCGTGCGGCGAGCGTGCCCCCCAGTCGCTGCACACCTGCCTCCGAGGGGCGCTGCTCGCCTTCGGGCGGCCGTGCGGCGAGCGTGCCCCCCAGTCGCTGCGCTCCTGCCCCCGAGGGGCGCTGCTCGCCTTCGGGCGGCCGTGCGGCGAGCGTGCCGCTGATGGGTTTGTCTTCGCCCGCTGCGATGCCGCCGTGGCCGCTGCCTGCGCTGCTGACTTGGGCTGTCGCCTGGTCCGCCTTCTCCCTGCTGCGCGCCGTGGATGCGCCGTCGGTCGTCGCGCTGCTGTGCGGCGCCGTGATCGGTGCGTTGCCGGCAATCGGCTCGCCCTGGCCGCTGACCCGCTGGCGCCGCGCCTTCATCGCGCTCGGGTTCCCGCTGTCTCTGGCCCTGTCCGGCACAGCGCATGACTTGCCCGCCTGGGCCTGGCTGCTGCCGCTGGGCGTGCTGGCGCTGCTGTATCCGCTGAATGCCTGGCGCGACGCGCCGTTCTTCCCGACGCCGCGCGGTGCCTTGCGGGGCCTGATCCGCCGCGTGCCCTTGCCCGAGGGTGCGCGCGTGCTGGAAGCCGGTTGCGGTCTGGGCGACGGTTTGCGCGAACTGCAGGCCGAATATCCGACGGCGCGCATCGACGGCGTCGAGTGGAGTTGGCCGCTGCGGTGGGCCTGCCAGTGGCGCTGTGGCTTCGCCCGTGTGACGCGGGGGGATCTGTGGAAGACCGACTGGTCCGCCTTTCAACTGGTGTACCTGTTCCAGCGGCCGGAGAGCCTGCCGCGGGCGGTGGACAAAGCCGGACGCGAGCTGGCCGCAGGGGGCTGGCTGGCGAGTCTGGAGTTCGAGGCGTTGCAGCTCGAGCCCGATGCGGTGCATGCTTGTCCGGATGGACGGACGGTGTGGCTGTATCGGCAGCCGTTCAAGCTGCGTTGACCTTGATCCTCCGGCGGTGAAAGCGCGCCGAGACCGGGCGCACTGCCGCCCACGGGCAAAAAGTCAGCCGACGCCTCCACCAACCAGCCCATTGCGGATCGCATAAACCGTCATCTCAGAATTGTTGGTCAACGCCAGTTTCTCCAGCACCCGCGCCCGGTACACAGACACCGTCTTCGGACTCAACATCAACTCCTCGGCGATGTCCGACAGCCGCTTGCCGGAGGCGATCATGACCAACGTCTGCAGCTCGCGATCGGACAACTTCTGATGCGCAAGTTCATGTGATGGCGTGGTTAGGCTCTCGACCAGCATCTGCGCGATCTCGGGCGTGACGTACTTGCGGCCCTGCGCGACCGTGCGCACTGCCGCGACGATCAAGGCCGGGTCGCCTCCCTTGTTGACGTAGCCGAACGCGCCGGCGCGCAGCGCACGGATTGCATACTGGTCTTCCGGGTACATCGACACCACCAGCACGCGCAGCGTCGAGCCCTCTTCCTTCAACGCGTGCAGCACGTCGAGGCCGCTGCGTCCGGGCAGGTTGATGTCGAGCACCAGCACGTCGCAGGTGGCGGTGCGCAGCAGGCTGCGCAACTCGCCGTAGTCGCCCGCCTCGCCGACGACATGGATGTCGGGCGCATCGGACAAGGTGTCGCGAATGCCACGCCGTATCAGCGCGTGGTCGTCGCAAAGCATCACATTGATCATGGCGGAATCATAGGTCGCTCCATCCGGTCGGATCGTCGGCGTCCGGGGGATGACGCGCAGCGCTCGGGTCGGTGTGATCCAGCGGCACCGACAGGATCAGCGTGGTGCCGGTCGGGCCGCTGCTCAGATCGACCCAGCCGCCGACGGTGCGGGCGCGCTCGTGCAGACCTCGGATGCCGAAGGAGCGCGCCTTTGTCAGGTCGTCGGCGGCCAGGCCGCAACCGTTGTCGCTGATCTCCAGCGACAGCACCCCGCCGGCCATCGACAGGTCGATCACCACCTGGGTGGCCTGCGCGTGCTTGCTGATGTTGGTGAGCGCTTCCTGCGCGGTGCGGTAAGCGACCAGGGGCACACCGGGGCCGAGCGGCATTGGCTGCGTCGGCGCGCGCAGCGAACACGCAATGCCGGTGCGCCGCTCGAAGCGAGCGGTCATCCACTGCAAGGCGGCCAGCAGACCCTGTTCGAGAATGGCCGGACGCAGGTTGTGCATGATCCGCTGGCTGGCTTCGATGGCGGCCGTGACGGTTTCCAGCGCGCTCTGCACGCGGCCCTGCACCTCAGCCGAGTCGCTGTGGCGGGCGATCCAGGCCAAGTCGAATTTCAGCGCCGTCAACGAACCACCGACATCGTCGTGGATCTCGCGCGCGATCGCGGCGCGCTCCATCTCGATGCTGGTCTGCAGATGCTGCGCCAGTTCGTGCAGCCGCAACTGCGACTCGCCGAGCTGCCGGTCGGCGCTCTGCCGCGCACGCCGACTCTCGCTGGCCTCGACGGCGTGCAGCAGCGCCGGCACCAGGCGCGCCAGGTTGTTCTTCAGCAAGTAGTCGCTGGCCCCGTTGCGCATCGCTTCGACGGCGGTGTCCTCGCCGATCTCGCCCGATACCAAGATGAAGGGCACGTCGCTGCCGCGCGCCATCAGCAGGTCGAGCGCCACCAGACCCGAGAAGCCGGGCAGGTTGTAGTCGGAAACGATCACGTCCCAGCGCTCGTCGAGGGCGAGCAGGAAGTCGGCTTCGTGATCGACCCGTCGCGCATCGACGACCAAGCCGCCGCGCCGCAGGTGCGCGAGCGTGAGTTCGTGGTCGAGTTCGGAGTCCTCAAGGTGCAGCAAACGCAGCGGAGGTTCAGCGGCACGGGACGACATGACACGAGTATGCCGCCTGCCCGGCGACGCGGCTGCGGCAGCCGCCGCGCCGGACTGCGGCAGCAGCGGACGAATCACCAGCGGCTGGATGCGGTGCGTTCGCTGATGAACACAGACTTGCACAACTGCACTCAGCGCGGCGGCGCTGCTGGCCTCACCATGGCTGGTGGAAGGCGTCCGCGCAGTTGAGTGAGGGCGAACTCAGCTCAGGCTAGCTGCCAGCAATCCGCCTGCCCCAAGTGTTCGGCCCCGCTTGCTGTCACTGCACGAACGTGACGGACAAAACACCGCAGGCCCAACCATCACTTGGATCCGCTTCGACGAACCACC
>JANMTL010000280.1:0-6620 GCA_031390425.1 Rhizobacter sp. | reverse complement strand
AGCCGGTCTCCGGTGGGGTGTGAGGGCGGGAGTGTGGCTCGACCGAGACCATCGGCGCGCCACGGCACGGCATCAGATCACGACAGCGGTCGGGTGCCCCGGATGGTCGCGAAGGAACGACAACGCGATCCTGCGAATCGCAGCGGAGCAGTCGCCCCGGACGGGAATCTCGCGGTCCGTTCCCCAAAACTGCTGTAGATGTGTTTTCGTGATGTGTGGGTTGTTCAGCGTCGCGCCTCGCTCGGCGATGTACTTCGAGCGAAGACGAAGGATGTCCAGCATGCCTTGCTGCGAGATGCACAGGCGAGGCCCGACTTGCACGTCTCGCGCCGCTTTGTATTGCTCACCCGACCACTGCTGTTTAAGAAGCCGCTTTGCATCGTCGATCGAGTAGTTGTCTTGTTCGCCGCAAACATCGTACAAATCCTGAAGCGTGAGTCGGCGCGATGCCCACTCGGCGATCTTGAAATCCGGCGCGACCTTCCGGTCGATCGACGCAATCCACGGCTCCATGTCGATCGGCGTCAGGCACAGACTTTTCTTCAACTCCGGCCGCCTTCCTCCGGGCAAGTAGAACCCGATGACAAAGAGCTTGCGGCGCCACTTGCCGATGTGGTCCAGCCCCACATCGCGCGCTGTCGATACGGTGTTGCCCGTGGTGGACTTCACCTCGACACAGAAGCGGTACCGAGTGCCGCCGCCGGCATCGATCTCCAGTTCCGCATCTTCTCCGCCGCGAGCGTGCGCTGCGTCCCAATTCAGATTGAAGAGGCGCGCCAGTTCTCGCTCCCTTTCATCGTCTTGAACGGGCATCAGGCAGCTCCGAGCGCGCGAGCCACTTGTCGCGCGACCACGTACGCCACCGGGGGGGCAGACACTGTTGCCAATCTGTCCGAGCGCCTGATAGACGGCACCGCTGAAACGCCAGTCGGCTGAAAAGCCCTGAAGCAGCGCACAGTCTTCGACGGCCATGCGAAAGTGTTCGTTCTCGGGCGGGTAAGCATTGGCGATCGCGCGGCTGTGCTGCACGCCGTTGGGCCACACCTTCAGGTCGTTCCACACCTTGAGCGCGGCCTTGCTGTTCAGAACGCCTGTGGTGTTGCGCGGGCCGGTAAAGCCCGAGCGCAGCGTCGGCGCCAACTCGTCATAGCCGAAGTCGGGAAGGCCAAGGCTCTTGCGCGTCGTGTTGCGCGGCAGTACCGGGCCGAACAAGGTGCCGACATCGCCGTGCGTCGGCATCGGCTCAGACCATTGAGCAACGTCGCGCGCCGCACGAAAGCCAACGAAGAACACCCTTCGGCGCGCCTGCGGCACGCCGAAATCGTGCGCTGCCAACTTGAACTTGAAGACTTTGTATCGCTCCCCCAAGGGCTCGAGTATGTTGTCCCGTACAAACAATTCGAACTTGCGGTCGAGCATGCCCGGCACGTTCTCAGCGATGAACGCACGGGGGCGGGTCTGAAGCACGCAGCGCACGAAGTCGGGCCACATGTTGCGTGGATCGGAAGCACCCGCCTGCTTGCCCGCCGTGGATAAGGGTTGGCAGGGCGGGCCGCCGTGAACCACATCGACACCGCGAAACGCAGTGAACACCGCTGTGCGAACGTCGCCGCTCTCAGCCCCGGATCGAACGTCCCAATCTGGCCGGTTTGCGCGCAGCGTGTCGCCGCAGACGTCGAGCAGCTCGAACGATGCGCAGTGTTCATAGCCTGCGCGCTCAAAACCGAGATCGAGGCCACCGCCACCCGCGAACAATGACAGGCAGGTGAGGCCATTCGCTTCGAGTTCGGGCATCAGGTCAGCTGGATCGAGGCGTTGCCCTAGGCGCACTGCGGAGGGAACGCCGTCATCTCGATGCCCGTGAAGAAGCTGCTGCTTCCTGAGGCGCGAGCGAATCGAGGTGGCTCGATAGCGATCCCGCTGTTCATCGGTGAGGTCGTAAGGCATCCGGTCCCCTGCGCTTTAAGCCTGACAAACACGCGCCGCAATCGATGCGAACTGTTGATGTGTCCAGTATATGCGGCACTGGTGCGTTGCCGCACGCCCATGCGCCAGCAAGCTGCAAAGCGCCCGGCAGACAATGCAACCATGAAAGCCCCTGCCCGCCTGCAAGCCCTGATCGACGAAGGCCTGATCGACTCGGTGCAGCGCCAGCTGATGAGTGGCAAGGAGGCGATGGTGTTCGTGGTGCGCTGCGGCGACGAGACGCGCTGCGCCAAGGTCTACAAGGAAGCGACGCAGCGCAGCTTCCGGCAGGCGGTCGACTACACCGAAAACCGCAAGGTCAAGAACACCCGCCAGGCACGCGCGATGGCCAAGGGCACGCGCTATGGCCGCGAAGCGCAGGAAGCGGCCTGGCAAAGCGCCGAGGTCGATGCGCTGTACCGGCTGGCTGCGGCGGGCGTGCGGGTGCCCAAGCCGCACAACTTCCACGACGGCGTGCTGCTGATGGAACTGGTGACCGACGCCAATGGCGACGCCGCGCCCCGGCTCAACGACGTGGCGTTCACGCCCGACGAGGCACGCACCCACCACGCGAGCCTGCTCGCCGAGGTGGTGCGCATGCTGTGCGCCGGCGTCGTGCACGGCGACCTGTCGGAGTTCAACATCCTGCTGGCCGCCGATGGGCCGGTGATCATCGATTTGCCGCAGGCCATCGACGCGGCCGGCAACAACCACGCGCCGCGCATGCTGCTGCGTGACGTGGCCAACCTGCGCAGCTACTTCGGCCGCTACGCACCCGAGCTGCTGGGCACCGAATACGGCGCGGAGATTTGGGACCTGTACGTGCGCGGCATGCTGACCCCCGAGGTGGCGCTGACCGGCCGCTACGAACACCGGACCGGCGCCGTCGATCTGAGCAGCGTGATGCGCGAGATCGACGATGCGCGCGCGGAAGAATCGGCGCGCCGGCTGCGCATGGCCGCATCGGCCTGACCGCCCGATAACATCCAATCTCCGGGTTTGTGCGTACCCGTCGTGTCGGCATCCACGTTTTCAGCAAAACGCGCCCCGCATCTTGGTGGAGGGCGCGTCGTCTGGCCCGGCCACCCGTTTTCATCAACCACTCTCAGAAAGTTTGATTCCATGAAGAAAGCCACCTTGGCCGCAGCCGTCGCAGGCCTGGCCACCAGCGTGTTGGTCCCATTTGCCCATGCCCAAACCTCGGCGCCCGAAGCACAGGTCAATGCGCTGGAGAACGTGTTCGGCAAGCACGCGGGTTTCCGCCGTGCGCAAGCCAAAGGGCTGTGCGCCAGCGGCTACTTCGTCGGCAACACGGTCGGCCGGTCACTGTCGAGCGCATCGGTGTTCAGCGGCGAGAAGGTGCCGGTGGTGGCGCGCTTTTCGGTCGGCGGCGGCAATCCGAAGGCCAGCGACAAGTCGAAGTCGGCGCGCGGCCTGGCGCTGCAGTTCAGCCTGCCCAAGGGCGAGCAGTGGCTCACGGCCAACATCTCGACGCCGATGTATTTCATCAGCAAGCCCGAGATGTTCGCGCCGTTCTTCGCCGCCCGGGTGCCCGATCCGGCCACCGGCAAGCCGGACCCGATCAACTTGAAGTTGTTCAGCGAGCTGAATCCCGAAACCACATTGCAGGCCGGCTACCTGTCCAAGGCGCCGGTGCCCGCCAGCTTCGGCGCCGTCAATTTCTGGGGCGTCAACGCTTTCGAGCTGATCAACGCGCGTGGCAAGAGCCAGTTCGTGCGCTGGCAGTTCGTGCCCGAGCAAGGCACGCTGGGCCTGACCGACGAGCAGATGAAAACCATGCCGGACAACTTTCTGGCCGATGAGTTGCGCCAGCGCGTGGCCGCCGGGCCGGTCGCGTTCGATTTCAAGCTGCAGCTCGCCGAAGCAGGCGATGTGCTGATCGATTCGACCAAGGTCTGGCCTGCCGCGCGCACCGTGGTGCCGGCCGGGCGGTTGGTGATCGACAAGGTCGAGCCCGCAGAAGGCGGCGCCTGCGACAAGATCACCTTCAACCCGCTGGTGCTGCCCAAGGGGATCAAGCCCTCGGCCGATCCGGTGCTGCTGGCGCGCGCGGCGCCTTACGGCGTTTCGCTGGGGCGGCGCTTGAGCGAAGCGGCCAAGTAATTCACCGTCCGGTCGATCGCAGTCCGCCGTCGAAAGACGGCGGACTTTTTTGTTGGCGCCCCTGCCGCCGACAGCCGATAAAGCACCGAAATACCGCTGCTTTTCGCTACATGCGGTGCCGTTAGCATCGGCAGCATCCCAACTTGCCTGGAGTGAGTGCAGACGAGGCTCACTCGCGCACTGAACTCCCCCGAATGACTGCGGCTGTACATGCTGATATTCGATCGTCGCCCGTGAGGACTGGACTGCATGCCGCCGCTTGAAACGCTGCCGGGCGAACGCCTGCGCAACGTCGCTCACCCCGTCGTGCTGAAGGGTGTTTCGCGCACCTACCGGCTCGACTCGGTCGATGTGCCGGCGCTGACCGACATCAATCTGGTGATCCTGCCGAACCGCTTCACCGTGCTCTCGGGGCCGTCGGGCAGCGGCAAGACCACGCTGCTCAACCTGATCGGCTGCATCGACCGGCCCGATCAGGGCACGATCATGGTCGGCGGCAAGCCGGTGCAGACGATGCAAGACGATGCGCTGTCGGACTTTCGGGCGCGGCAACTCGGCTTCATTTTTCAGAACTTCAACCTGCTGCCGGTGCTCACTGCGTACGAAAACGTCGAGTACCCGCTCGTGCTCACCGGCATGCCGCCCGAAAAGCGCCGAGCGCGGGTCGAGAAATTGCTGGACGCGGTGGGCCTGTCCGATCGTGCGGGCAATCGGCCGGGTCAGTTGTCGGGCGGTCAGCGGCAGCGGGTGGCGATCGCGCGCGCGTTGGCGCGCAGACCGCAGCTCGTGCTGGCCGACGAGCCCACCGCCAACCTCGACAGCAAAACCGGCGCCGAGATCATCCAGTTGATGCGCGACATGCAGCAACGGCATCAGGTGTCGTTCATTTTCTCGTCGCACGACCCGAAAGTGCTCGAAGCGGCCGACGACGCGGTGCACATCCATGACGGGCGCATCACGTCGATCGAACGGCGCCTTGCGCTGGCCGAGGCCCGCGCGTGAACACGCTGTCGCTGGCCTGGCGGAACCTGTTGCGCAACCGGCGCCGATCGCTGATGACGCTGTTCGCGATGGTGCTCGGTCTGATGGCCATCTTGCTGTTTGGTGGCTACATCAAGGACATCAAGTACGCCATCCAGACCGACTGCGTGAAACGCACCGGCCACCTGCAGATCCAGCACAAAGACTACTTCCGCTTCGGCAGCGGCAACCCGGCGTCCTACGGCATCTCGAACTACCAGCGCATCATCGACACGGTTCGGCAGGATCCGCAACTCGCCCCGCTGTTGATCGTGGTCACGCCGACGCTGCAGTTCGGCGGCATCGCCGGCAACTTCGCCGCCAGTGTGTCGCGCACGGTGCTGGTGAGCGGCATGGTGGTGGACGACCAGAACCGCATGCGCGAATGGAACGACTACGAACGTCGCATCCTGACGCCGCATTTGTCGCTGTCGGGCACCGCAGCGGACGCCGCAGTGATCGGCACCGGCGTGGCGCGCGTGCTGCAACTGTGTGCCGCGCTGAACGTTCCCGATTGCGCTCCCGAGAGCGTCAAGACCGAAGCGCAGGGCGCCGCGCTCGCCGATGACATCGCCGATTTGGCAAGCTCGGTTGCAGCGCCAGTCGCAGTGACACCGGGACAGGCTCGCATCGAAATCCTCGCGACGAATGCCCGTGGTGCGCCCAACGTGTCGGCGGTCAACGTGTTGCGTTCGGAGTTTCAGGGCGTGAAGGAACTCGACGACATGTACGTCGGCCTGCACCTTTCGCAGGCTCAGCGGCTGATCTTCGGCGCGGGTGCTCCGCAAGTGACGGCGATCGCGCTGCAGTTGAAGCACACGGCTGAAATGCCCGAAGCGCGCGCGCGGCTCGAAGAGTTGCTCAACACGACGTTCAAGGACGAACCGCTGGGCATCATCGACTACGAGACGCTGAACCCGTTTTACGGTCAGACGCTGGACATGTTCGCTGCGATCTTCAGCTTCATCTCGGTGCTGATCGGTGCCATCGTGCTGTTCACCGTCTCCAACACGATGAGCATGGCCATCGTCGAGCGAACCGTCGAGATCGGCACGCTGCGCGCGATCGGCCTGCGTCAGCGCGGCATCCGGGCGATGTTCGTCAGCGAGGGCATCGTGCTCGGCTGCTTCGGTGCCGTCCTCGGCATCGGAGCCGCCTTCGGCGGCGAGTGGCTGGTCAACCAGCTCGGTTTGACCTGGATTCCGCCGGGCCGCGTCGATCAGGTCGCGCTGTCGGTGCGCCTGACCGGCGAGCACGCGATGATGTTGGGCTGTGCCATCGCCCTCGTGGTCGTGGCCGCCGTGTCCGCCATCCTGCCGGCAGCACGCGCGGCGCGCATGAACATCGTGGACGCGTTGCGCCATGTCTAAGGCAACGCTGAACAAGTCCGCGCCGTGCGCGGCGGAGTCTTTGCGGGATGAGGCGCAAGGCGCGAAGTCGGGGTCGGGCTCTCTGCCCGCCCCCGATTTCGGAACGCGGCGCATCGCCCGCAAAGGCCCGCCCCCGGAGGG
>JANMTL010000278.1:0-8141 GCA_031390425.1 Rhizobacter sp. | reverse complement strand
CAAACAGGCCGAGGGTTTCGTGATCGACCGCATCGCCTTGACCATGCAGGCCAGCGTGCCGGGTATCGACAGTGCGCGGTTCCAGGACATCGCTGCGGCGGCCAAGCGCGAGTGCCCGCTGTCCAAGGCGCTGGCGAGCGTGCCCGAGATCACGCTCGACGCGGTGCTGCGGAACTGAAGCGGCGCCCGATGTTGTGCAGATCCGACTGCTTCGCGCCATGAAACCGCCTCGATGGACCCCGCTGTTGCTGATCACCGGCGGTGCGGTGCTGCTCACGCTGTCGGGCTGTGCGGCCTGGCGCATCGCAGAGTCGGCCGAGCTGGCACGGCGCAGCGAGCCACTGCAACAGGCGCCCTCCGCTGCGACCTTGAAGCTGCTGATCGTCGGCGACAGCACGGCTGTGGGGACCGGGGCCAGCTCGGCGCAGCACAGTCTGGCGGGGTTGCTCGCGCAAGATCACCCGCTGCTGCGCATCGACAACCGCGCCCGCGACGGTGCCAAGTTCGCCGATGTGCTGAGCCAACTGCGCTCACTGGACGCGAGCGATCGCTACGATTTGGTGCTGGTGCAGGCGGGCGGCAACGACGTGATCCGCCTGCGCGACCTCGACGCATTGCGCTCCGACATCGAGCAGGTGACCGCACGGGCGCGCGAGCACAGCGATCGGGTGATCGTGATGCCCGCCGGCAACGTCGGCAACGCGCCGTTTTTCTTCCCGCCGCTGTCGTGGTGGATGACCCGCCGCGCACGCGATCTGCATGGATTCGTTCGCAGCGCTGCGGCACAGCACGGTGCCGTCTATGTGAACCTGTTCCACGAGCGCGCCGTCGACCCGTTCGTGCTGCACCCCGAGCTGAACGCCAGTGATGGCCTGCACCCGAGCGATGCCGGCTACCGCGTGTGGTTCGATCAACTGATGGCGCAGGCCGATCTGGCAGGCCCGTTGGCGGCGGCGCGCAGCCGCTGATGCAGCGGTGGCTCTACCGAGTTGTTGCGTCCGGCTTGAGCGTGCTATTTCCGCGGTGCCCGCCGAGTCGGCCGTGATGCTGCGGGCGCCACTCCCCGGGTCCGCGTCGTCCACGTTTTGAACGCGTTCGGCGTCAACTCGCGCTTGAGCAACTGCACCACCTGACCCGGCGACAGCCCATGGCTTCGCAGCACGGCTGCAAACGGTGGCCGGTCGTCCCACGCGGTGGCGATGACGCGCTGGATCTCTTCTGCGCTCAGACGCGGGACGGGTTTGGCCATGCAGCGAGATTGTCAGTCACGGCGTCATGCACACGGCTTCGATCGACCCGTCGATCGCGCTCACGCACAGCCGATTTCCCCGTTTGACCGGACTTGAAATCTAACGGTCGCATCAATACAACCGGACCGCTGTGTCGAAGAGCCAAGTCCGGCGGATCTCGATCACGTCGAACTCGCGAGACAGGCCCGGCGGGAATGCTTGATAGGGCAACTGGCTTTGCACGACGCGCCGTATCGCTTCGTCGATTTCCGCGACACCGCTGGAAAGAACGAACGTCACCGACTCCACCGAGCCGTCACTTCGAATAGCCACTGTCACGAGGGGATGGGTGTGGGGCCGCTTCGCCACGTCGCGAACCATGTCGAATGTGATGTTCAACTCGATTTTCCGGGCCCAGGCTTCAGCGTACCGAATCAGCTCGGCGTTGGCGTCGGTGCGCCCGAAAAGCCGACCTCGACGCGCGCCGCTGGACGACGGTGGAAGCCTGGACGGCAGGTTCGCAGCAAGCGCAGTCGCTTCGCGCCGGGCGGCCTCCTCATCCAACTGACGTCCCATCGCGCGACGCGACGCTTCGCGTCGTGCCTCGTCCTGCTGCGCGGCCTCCACCCGCGCTGTCTCCTGGCGGGCCGCAGCCTGACGGGCTGATTCCTGGCGTTCGGCCTCCAGCCTCGCGCTCGCAACCCGCTGCGCTTCCCGACCCGCAGCCTCCTGTTGAGCAGCCTCGTGGCGGGCGGCTGCCTGCCGTGCGACTTCTTGGCGTTCGGTCTCCAGCCTGACGTTCTCAGCCCGCTGCGCTTCCCGACGGGCAGCCTGCTGTCGCGCGGTCTCTTGGCGCTCTGCCTCAAGCCGCGCCGTTTCGGCCCGCTCAGCGTCCTGCCTCGCCGTCGTCTGACGAGTTGCCTCCTGGCGTTCGGCCTCCAGTCTGGCGTTCTCGGCCCGCTGCGCTTCCTGACGGGCGACGTCGCGTCGCGCCGCCGCCTGCCGCACGGCCTCGTCGCGCTCAGCTTCCATGCGCGCGGACTCGATCCGTGCCGACTCCCACTGCAACGCCTGCCGTTGTGCTTCGGCCTCCCGCGCGGTGTCGCCGGTATCTTGCGCTGCCGGCAACACCGTCTGCGGGCCCGACGCGCTGGGTGCTGCAGCGATCACGGCCGTCGGCGCCGATGCCGCGGCGGGCACGACCCACGCGGCCTCGTCGCGCTCCACGGCGATTACTTCCGGCGCAGGGGTCGGTGTGGGCGCCGCCTCACCGGCCCCATCGGTGCGCAGCGGCGCATTCGCCGGAGTGGCTTCGGTCGTGGTGTCGGGTTGCGGCTCGGGCGTGACTGAGGGTGCTGGCTTCATCTCTGCCGTCGGCTCGGTCTGCGCCGATCGGTCGGTCTCGGTCTCGTTCTCGGGCGCAATCACTTCAGCCGTCCGGCCCCGGGTCGGCGCAAGGGACGCAAAAGGCATCAACGGCGCCTCACCGGCAGCAGGCCGCTCGACCGACGTCGGCTGCCGGGGCTGCTGGATCGACATCATCCCCACCGGCGCAGCCGCTGCGACGCGCGTCGGCATCAGCACGACGCGCAGATCGGGCGCCTCGATCCGCCGCTCTTGCCACGGAAAGCCGAAGCCCGGAAGCCATCCATCGCCACCGAAAGACAGGCTCAACAGCAGCGCATGACTCAGCAGGGACAGCAGCAGTGCGAGCGTCAGCGGCCTGCGTTCGGTGTTCATGCGCCGGCCCGGTCGCTGGCCGCAGGCGGTGGCTCGCAGAGACCGCGCCTGCGCGGGGTCGGACTCACCTCGGAGAAACTCGTGAACCGCATCCTGTCGATCGCCTTGTCCGTGCCCGTCCGGCTGAGGCACCGATTCTCACGGTTCCGAACGATCCGTCGATCTGCGGGGAGCCCGCGTGGTACTCATCTCGCAGACCCTGCGGCAAGCCGCGCTGGCGCAAAACCGCCGAAGGGTGGAACATCGGTGCTGCAAGGAGACTGCCCATGAACGCCAACGACACACCGCACGAAGGCCCCTTCACCAAGCTGATCGACGAGCAGCTCGAACTCGCCGCATCCAAGCTTCCCGCGCTGGCGCCGACCTCGGTGCATCCGTCGCCTGCCGACCACGAGGAGCGCCAGGCGCCGCACGCATCGTTCGAGGACGTGTTGCTCGGCAACGCCGAGGCTTCTCCGGAGATGCTGGAAGAGCTGGCCGCGCTGGAGGCCGCGCCCGAACTGAGCGACGAAGAGTTGACGCGTCAGGCGCTGGCACACGGTGGTGCCGACAACGACCCGCTGACGCCGGAATAGCGGCATCGCGGGTCCATTGCGCCCGCATCGGCCCCACGACGAATAC
Source organism: Rhizobacter sp. (assembly GCA_031390425.1). Taxonomy (GTDB): domain Bacteria; phylum Pseudomonadota; class Gammaproteobacteria; order Burkholderiales; family Burkholderiaceae_C; genus PBB1. The sequence continues at coordinate 4,551 of JANMTL010000278.1, read as the reverse complement.
GCTGGTCGCTGCTTGAAGCGATACCTCGATCGTTTGACTGAGGGCCGCAAGCAAGCGGCGTCGGCGTCGGGGACTTCACTCGCTGACGTAGTCCGACACCGGCGGGCAACTGCACACCAGGTTGCGATCGCCATGTACGTTGTCCACGCGGCCGACCGGTACCCAGTACTTGTTGCGGCGCAGGCTGGCGATCGGGTAGGCGGCTTCTTCGCGGCTGTACGGGTGTGACCACTCTGATGTGAGCAAGCCCTCGGCCGTGTGCGGTGCCGATTTCAGCGGGTTCGCATCCTGCGTCCACACGCCGGTTTCGACCTTGCGGATCTCTTCGCGGATCGCGATCATCGCGTCGCAAAACCGGTCCAGCTCCCGCAGCGGCTCGCTCTCGGTCGGCTCGACCATCAGCGTGCCGGGCACCGGAAAGCTCAACGTCGGCGCGTGGAAGCCACAGTCGATCAGCCGCTTGGCCACGTCTTCGGCGCTGACGCCGCTGGTCTCCTTCAACGGCCGCAGGTCCAGGATGCATTCGTGCGCGACGCCGCCGCCTTTGAGGCCCGGCACACCGCCGCTGAAGTGGATGTCGTAGTGATCGGCCAGCCGCGCCGCGATGTAGTTGGCGCTGAGGATCGCGGTCTCGGTTGCGGCGGTCAGGCCGTCCGCGCCCATCATCCGCATGTACATCCAACTGACCGGCAGCACGGCGGCATTGCCCAGTGGCGCTGCTGAGATCGCGCCGACCTGTCGCGCATCGCCGACACCCCTGACCCCACCCGGGGTCGCTGACGCAGCCGTGCGGTGGCCCGGGAGAAACGGCACCAGATCCTCGACCACGCACACCGGCCCGACGCCCGGCCCGCCGCCGCCGTGCGGGATGCAGAAAGTCTTGTGCAGGTTGAGATGACTGACGTCGCCGCCGAATTCACCGGGTGCGGCCACGCCGACCAGCGCGTTCATGTTCGCGCCATCGACATAGACGCGCCCGCCGTGCTGATGCACCAGAGTGCACAGTTCCTTGATATGCGGATCGAACACGCCGTAGGTCGACGGGTAGGTCACCATCACCGCCGCCAGCTTGTCGCGGTGCTGCTCGCACTTGGCGCGCAGGTCGGCCAGATCGACGTTGCCTTCGACGCTGCACTTCACGACCACCACCTGCAGACCGGCCATCTGTGCCGACGCGGGATTGGTGCCGTGTGCCGATTCCGGGATCAGGCAGATGTCGCGGTGTCCTTCGCCTCGCGACACGTGCCACGCGTGAATCACCAGCAGCCCGGCGTATTCGCCCTGCGAGCCTGCGTTCGGTTGCAGGCTGATGCCGCTGTAGCCGGTGGCCTGACACAGCCACGCTTCGAGCTGTTGGCGCAGCACGTCGTAGCCCGCAAGCTGATCGCTCGGCGCGAACGGGTGCATGTTCGCGAACTCGGGCCAAGTGATCGGGATCATCTCGCTGGTCGCGTTCAGCTTCATCGTGCACGAGCCCAGCGGGATCATCGTGCGGTCGAGTGCGAGGTCCTTGTCAGACAAGCTGCGGATGTAGCGCAGCATCTCGGTTTCGCTGTGGTGGGTGTTGAACACCGGATGCGTCAGGAAGGCGCTGGTGCGGCGCAGCTCGGGCGGGATCATCGGCAGGGTCGGCTGATCGAACAGCGCCAGCGATGGCAGCGCCGAATCTTGCGCAGCAAACACCTGCCACAGCGTCGCGATGTCGTCGCGCGTCGTCGTTTCATCGAGCGCGATACCCAGCATCGTGTCGCCCCACTGCGCGTAGCGCCGCAGGTTGATGCCGTGGGCGCGCGCGCGCTCGGCCAGGGCGCAAGTCTGGTCTCCGGTGTCCACTGTCAGCGTGTCGAACGCGGTGGTCGAGCGCACACTGCAGCCCAGCTCCCTCAGGCCCTGCGCCAGCACCGCCGTGTAGCGGGCCACGCGCTGTGCGATGCGGGTGAGTCCGGCCGGGCCGTGATAGACGGCATACATGCTGGCGACGACCGCCAGCAGCACCTGCGCGGTGCAGATGTTCGAGGTCGCCTTCTCGCGGCGGATGTGCTGTTCGCGCGTCTGCAAGGCCAGCCGCAGCGCGGGTGCGCCGTGCGCGTCGATGCTCATGCCGACCAGCCGGCCGGGCATCGAGCGCTTGAACTCGTCGCGGCAGGCCAAGTAGGCCGCATGCGGACCACCGGCGCCCATCGGCACGCCGAAGCGCTGCGTGGTGCCGAGCGCGATGTCGGCGCCGATCTCGCCCGGCGGGGTGATCAGCGTCAACGCCAGCAGGTCGGCGGCGACGATGAACGCGGCATGGTGTTTGTGGATGCGCTCGGCATCGCCGCGCAGATCGTGCAGCGCGCCGCTGGTGCTGGGGAGTTGCGCCAACGCGGCGAAATAGTCGCCGTCAGCGATCAGCGCAGCCCACTCGGTGGCTGAATTCGCCAGCACCACCTTCAAGCCCAGCGGCGCGGCGCGCGTCTGGATCACCTCGATGGTTTGCGGATGGCAGTCGCCTGCCACGACGAAGGTGTCGCTCTTCGACTTGACGCTGCGCTTCGCGAGCGTCATCGCTTCGGCAGCGGCGGTGGCCTCGTCGAGCATGGATGCGTTGGCAATCGCCATGCCGGTCAGGTCGCACACCATCGTCTGGAAGTTCAGCAGCGCTTCGAGTCGACCCTGCGAAATCTCGGCCTGGTACGGCGTGTAGGCGGTGTACCAGGCCGGGTTCTCGAGGATGTTGCGCAGGATGACGCCGGGCGTGTGCGTGCCGTGGTAGCCCTGGCCGATGCAGCTTTTGAGCACACGGTTTTGCGCGGCGATCGCCCTCAGCTCGGCCAGCGCCTGCGCTTCGCTGAGCGCGGCGGGCAGCACCATCGGACGAGCGCGCGCGATCGAGCGCGGCACGATCGCGTCGATCAGCGCGCGGCGGGTGAAGTGCGGCACACCGGGCGCGATCACCGACATCATGTGCCGCTCGTCGGCTTCGGTGATGCCGATGTGGCGGGCGACGAACTCGGCGGGGTTTTCGAGTTCGGTGAGTGAACCGGGCTCGGGGAACACGTGGGTGGACATCAACATGGTTGCAACCTTTTTGGGACGAACCTCGTGGGCCGGGTGGGTTCCCCGGAGCCGAGAACGAGTCGCCATGTACGGAGGTGCATTCCCTGCAAGGCAGGGGTGCGTGAGGACGGAGAACGAACGATCAGAGGTTCTTGACCAGCGTGTCGTAGGCCACGCTGTCCAGCAGATCGCCCTGCTGCGCCGCATCGGACAGCTTGACCTTGAAGAACCAGCCGCTGGCGAGTGGATCGCTGTTGGCGAGCGACGGATCAGCGCGCAGCGCCTCGTTGACTTCGACCACTTCGCCGCTGATCGGCATGAACAAGTCTGCCGCGGCCTTGACCGATTCGACGACGCCGGCCACATCGCCCTTGGCGTAAGCGGAACCCACACCAGGCAACTCGACGAAGACGACATCACCGAGTGCGTCCTGCGCATGCACGGTGATGCCGACGACCGCGGCGGTCGGGTCGGTGGTGTCGATCCATTCGTGGTCGGCGGTGTAGAGGAGAGTCATCGGGGGCTCCGGTTGCAAAGTGTCGGGGACGAGTCAAGCAAGATGCGAGCGCTCAGCGCGCAGGCGTTCTGAGGTAGCGGTGCGGCACGAACGGCAGCGCCGTCACCCGCATCGGCAGGCGCTTGCCGCGCACTTCGGCGCATACCTCGTGATCGATTGCCGAGTGCTCGGTCGGCAGGTAGGCGATCGCGATCGGCCGGTTGACGGTAGGCGCCAGTGTGCCGCTGGTGACGGTGCCGAGCGGTATGCCGTCGGCATCGACGATGGACGTGCCAGCCCGCACCGGCGCGCGATCGAGACCGACCAGGCCGACGCGGCGGCGCGTCGTGCCACCAGCGATCTGCGCATCGATGACCGCCTCGCCCAGGTAACCGCCCGCGCGCGCGCCACCGGCCCGACGCACCTTCTGGATCGCCCAGGCCAGCCCGGCTTCGATCGGCGTCGTGGTCGTGTCGATGTCGTTGCCGTGCAGGCACAGGCCGGCTTCCAGGCGCAGCGTGTCGCGCGCACCCAGACCGGCGGGCTTCACCTCGGGCTGGGCCAGCAGCGCGCGGGCCAGCGCGTCGACCTGCGTGGCGGGCACCGAGATCTCAAAGCCGTCTTCGCCGGTGTAGCCGGAGCGGGTGACGAAGCAGCGCGCGCCGTTCAAGATCAGCGCGGCGCCGGTCATGAAGCGCATGGGGGCGACGTCGGGATTCAAGCGCGCCAAGGCCGTGACCGCCAGCGGGCCCTGCAGCGCCAGCAGCGCCAGATCGGGGCACGGCTGCACCGTGCAGCGGCTGCCGATGCGTGTGTTCAGGTGCGCGGTGTCGGCGTCTTTGTTGGCCGCGTTGACGATCAGCAGCCATTCGCTGCGGCCCTCGACAGCACAGTGCGTCAGCATCAGGTCGTCGAGGATGCCGCCGTGCGCGTCGGTGAAGAAGCCGTAGCGCTGCTGGCCGCAGGCCATGCCGAGCACGTCGATCGGCAGCAAGGTTTCGAGTGCGGCAGCCGCG
>JANMTL010000256.1:0-10881 GCA_031390425.1 Rhizobacter sp. | reverse complement strand
CTATGTGGCACCGGCTGACATTGCAGGCGAGACCGGTCGGCTCAGTTGCCAGCTCTACCAACGCAGCGCCGACATCTTTCTGGGCGTGCCGTTCAACATTGCGAGCTACGCGCTGCTGACGCACCTGGTCGCGCAGCAGTGCGATCTGCAGGTCGGCGATTTCATCTGGACCGGTGGCGATTGCCACCTGTACGACAACCACGCCGAACAGGTCGAGTTGCAGCTGTCGCGCACGCCCCGGTCACTGCCGACGCTGCACATCAAACGCCGCCCAGCGTCGATCTTCGATTACGAGTTCGACGATTTCGAGGTGCAGGGCTACGACCCGCACCCGGCGATCAAGGCGCCGGTCGCGGTGTGATTCTCTTGCGGCGCACAGAACCGATCGCCAGCAAGCCACTGCCAAGCAACCAGGCCGCAGCGGGAAGTGGTACTGCAGCAGTCGATCCTCCACCCTCTGTGCCCACGAGACGGGGTTCGACGAGAGCGGTGCCGTACTGGAATGAAACGGCAGACAGGTTGCCGCTCGAGAACAAGCAGCCGGCCTGCGTTCCCAGCGTGAAGATCACGCCGTGGTCGATCAACCCAGTGCTCCTGATCCCGGCGTTGCCCGACCCTGCAACATAGCCCGACGAAACGATGCCGTACTCCACACCGTTCGGGCTGGCGGGGGCTTCGAGATCCGGGCCCGGGAAACGGTCACCCGAACCGAACAATCCCAATCCGGACGAATTCAATCCCGACTGGGCACGGCCGGGGGCTCCGGACAATCCGCTCTTGCAGGCCCACTCACCGCCAACCACGCCGCCCGCAGGTGCAGGGTCGTTCACGACGAAACTGCCAGCAGGAAGCAATGCGGAAACCCGCATCAAGGTGCTGCCGGTCAGCGTGAAGAAGCGGTTGCAATGGTTGACACGATGGCGAGGGTGCCGAGCTTGATGCCCGTATTCGCCTCCGAAATTGAGCGTACTTGTTGCAGATGGATAAAAGATGGAGCTTCAATGTGTCAGTTCACATCACGAACTGACAGCCTCGGTTGACCCGAACGGGCCAGTCCTCGATCTGCTTCAGTAGCTGATGGCGTAGCGGTAGCCGCGAAAATTCAGCACCGCCGCACGCAGTTTGATCTGCTGCAGAGTCAGCTCAGGCGCCAGCTTGTCACCTTCGTGGAAGATGCCGCCGTTGACGATCAGCATCCGGTTGGCCGGGTTTTCTGAGTACGTCGCACCGCCGATCGCCAGCGTGGGCAGGCTGTTGCGGATGTCGTCGGGCAGCTCTTTGAGCGCGTAGACGCGCTCCTCGGCAGCCGGTGACGGCGCCACGGCCGAGGGTGCCCGGGCCATCGGTCGCGCCGCTGGCGACAAACCGTCGCCCGCCACCGCCGGTGCGATGCTGGGCGCTGGGGTCGCCGCAGTCGGCTTGCGGGCAGGCAGGGCAGTTGGCACGACGGCGAGCGGTGCGGCGGGCTTCGGCGCCATCGGTGCCACTGGCTCGGTGGGCGATACGACGGGCGCCATCGACAGCGCAGGCGACCTGACCTCGCCCGGCGCATCGGCCGGGTTAAGCGCCACAGGCTGATCGGCTGAAAACCACCACCAGGCGCCCGCAGCCGAGACCAAGGCGGTCACCACGATCAACCCCCACCCGAGACGACTTGCGACGGCGGCCCGCGAAGCAGTTTCGTTGCCAACGCCGAGTTGCGTGTGGACGTTCGGGACCGCACCGCGACTGCGATCGGATTCCGCGCGCTTGAGCGCATCAAGGATGTACGACATGGTCGGCTCAGGGACGTGAGGCAGCGCCGTGCAGCCGAGGCTCATCGACCCCGGTGACCCGGTTCAGTTGCATGAAGGTGGTCGGACCGGCGATGCCATCGGACTGCAGACCCTGGGCGCGCTGGAAGGCCGCCACCCGAGCTTTCAGCTTCGCATCGAAGATCTGCCGACCGACCGGTGACGGCTCGCCGAGTACGCCCGCCAACTGGGTCGACAACGCGTCGACCACCGGCCCGGTGCTGCCGGATTGCAGCGGCGCGCGATAGCCGGGCGGTGCGCGCCAGTAGGTCGCGAATTCTCCGCGCCAGACCGCGGCCAGCGCGCCAAGCGGTGCGGTCACTGTCGACTCGCCGACCGTCAATGTCGCCGCATCCGGCCCCAGGCCGGTGAGCAGCGCGTAGCCGGGCTGATCGTTCGCATCGCGCAGGGTCACGATGCCCGGCCGGCCGAGCTGCCGAATCAGCGCCAGCGTCGTCGTCACTCGATAGCACGACAACCCTTGCGCCTGCACGGCGAAGCAGGGATCGCCGTCGCCATCGCCCGGATCGACCTTCCAGCGCGTTGCGAGCGCACGCCAAGCGTCGCCCTCGCGACGGGGCAGCGTGTCAAACGCGGTGTTCGCGTCGAACGGCAGCAGGGTGGCGGATAAACCAGGCACGCTGACGGCGGACGATGTCGCTGCTGCGGAGGCCGCGGCGAGCGACGTGGGCGCTGAAGCCGACACGCGGGCCGCGCGGGCCGCTGGAGCCGACCCGGCCGAAGCCAACCGGGCGGCGCGCGCGCTCGAACCATCGAACCACCGCACCGTGCCAGCGTAGGCCACGACCATTCCGACCAGTCCCATCAAAAGCGCTGCGAGCAGCATCTGGCGCTGAGGGGCGGAAGCCTTGGCAAACCCGACCTCTGCGGCATCGAACACCTCGCTTGCCGCCAGGTCGACGGTGCGACGATCGACCACCGTCTTGCGATGAGCGTAGGCGCCGAGCAGCGCCCGGTCGCACAGCAGGTTGATGCGGCGCGGCACGCCGCGGCAGATGCGGTGGATGCGCCGCAGCGTGTCGTCGGTAAACGGAATCGGCCCGGTCAGGCCGGCCACCGCCAACCGGTGCCGGATGTAATGCGCCGTTTCGCCCTCGCCCAGCGCCTCGAGGTGGAAACGCGCGATGACCCGCTGGGCGAGCTGTTGCAGCCCCGGCTGCGCCAGCATCCCGCGCAGCTCGGGTTGGCCGATCAGCACGATCTGCAGCAGCTTGCGCTCGCTGGTTTCCAGGTTGGTCATCAGCCGCAACTGCTCCAGCACATCGGCCGACAGGTTCTGTGCCTCATCGATGATGAGCACGTTGTTTTGCCCCGCCGCGTGCGTCTTCAACAAGTAGGCATTCAGCGGATCGAGGTAGTCGGTGACCGTGGCCGTTCCCGGCTCGCGATGCGGGTAGACGATGTGGAATTCGTCGCACACCGAGCGGACCAGTTCGATCACCGTGAGCTTGGGGTTGAAGATGTACGCCACGTTGCAGCGCTCGGGAATCTGCTCCAGGAAACAGCGACACACCGTGGTCTTGCCGGCACCGATCTCGCCGGTCAGCAGCACGAAGCCACCCCCGCCGCCCAGGCCGTACAGCAAGTGCGCCAACGCCTCACGGTGCCGCTCGCTCATGAACAGATACCGCGGGTCGGGAGCGATCGAGAACGGCGCCTGTTTCAGGCCGAAGAATGCGGCGTACATGGTGGCGAGAATAGCGGGCTATGCAGCGCTATCCGTACATCGACGTTCTGCGCGGCATCGCTGCGCTGCTCGTGGTCTGGTACCACGTCATCGAACACGGCCAGTGGGTCACTTTCCCGCATCACGGCATCGAGAAGCTGCCGCGCATGGGCTGGGTCGGCGTCGACCTGTTCCTTGTGATCAGCGGCTTCGTCATTGGCAAGGCCGCGCTGCAAGCGCATGCGTCGACACCGGACTGGCGCGCAACGTTTGTCGAACGCCGCGCTCGCCGCATCGTGCCGTTGTACCTGGCCACATTGATCGCCTATGTCGCCCTGGTGAGCCCGGAGATCCTTCGTCATGGCTGGCACTCGGTGGTTCATGTGCTGAGCCATGTGCTGTTCATCCACAACCTGACGCCGTCGACAGCGGGTTCGATCAACGGGCCCAACTGGTCGGTGGCGCTCGAGGTGCAGTTCTATGCGCTGATTGCGCTGGCGACACCGTGGCTGGCGCGCACGGCGTGGTGGCGGATGTTGCTGACCTGGGTCGCCATCGCGATCGCCTGGCGGTACGCCACGACCTGGATCTGGGTTCCCGGGCAGAGCGACCCGAACAGCCAGCGCGTCGCGGCCACGCAGTTGCCGGGCACGCTCGACCAATTCGGATTCGGGGTGTGTCTGGCCAAGTTGGCGGTATCCGGGCACCTGAGGTTTCGCCCGCTTCGATTCGCGCTCGCTGCGGTGGTGGCCGCGATGCTTCTGAGCGCGTCTTGGTTGATCTTCTGGCCACGCGCCAACTACTGGCATCTGCCGGAAATGGTCGTGTTCTGGCGCACCTTGCTGACGGTGGGATTGACCGCGTTGCTCGCCTGCGTGGTGATGCTGCCGCTGTCACCGGGCTGGCTGTCGCGCCCGTTTCGCTACCTGGGCGAGATCAGCTACGGCATCTACCTGTGGCACATGCCGGTGTTGCTGACCTTGCTGGAAAAGACGCCGTGGAAAGGAATCCGACTGCTGTCGACAACCGTGTTGCTCACCACGATCCTCGCGGCGTTTTCGTGGCACGCGTTCGAGAAGCTGTGGCTCAACCCACGCCGACCCGAACCCGACACCCCGACGACCGCCCGGGTGCAGCCATGACGTGCGGGGGCGCTGCGCGTTCGACAGCGCTGCGGCGGCCGACGATCATCGAATCATGCGTCGCAGCGCCCTGCCCACGGAACGGGCGAAGGTCATCCCCGAGTATTTCAAATCGAGTTGATTTGTATGCTCCAGGTCATAGTAGAACGTCGACGCCTTGCCCAGATCGCCGAAGTCTTGGGCCACTTGCCGGGCGGCGGGCAGATATTGCAAGTAATGCGGCTTCAGCGCCCCAGGGCAGAAGTGAGTTACCAATGACTTGCGGGTCAAAGATGCGTTCTCGATTTCCGCTCCGCCATGCGCCAAATCAGCGGCCCAGATCAGCACATCGCCTTTTTTGGGCAGAAACCGCTTCAACGGATAGCCTCTGCGCTCAGACTCGGTTTTCAAGAATGCGAGATGGTCGAGGTGCTCCTGGTGGGCATCGCGCTCGTGGTTGAAATGCTTGTACTGGTTGCTGTAGCGCCAGTCGGGAAGCCGGTGGCTGCCTTCGTAGTAAATCAACTCGCCCGACCCCGCCTGCACATCTTCCAGAGCGCACCAACTGGCAGCCAGCGATTTCGGATACTCACAAACCACGTACGCCGTGTCCTGGTGAATGGCCTGGGTCGAGCCGGTCTCGAAATGCAAGCCCTGGAACGCATAGGGCAGATCATTGAAAATAACCGACAGAAACTCCTGTGCTCTGTGGTTGAAAATGACCGGTGATGCGGACGGAATGATCCAGTAGGTGTCGAGATACTTGGTCAACGGTGCGCCGCGGGTCGCCAAGTGAGCCGGAATGATGCTTTTGTCTTCGGGTCCGGATTTGGGCACGCTGGCCAGCAATGCGGTTTCTCGCTGCAGCGTTTTCTCGAAATCTTCGAGGTAGTCGTCTATTTTCGATGTGCTGACCGCGCGCTCTAAAATGACATACCCGTTCTTAATGAAAAACTGCAGCTCGGCGTAGTTTCTCTGAATGATGGGCTCGAGTTTTCGGCGGTTTTCAAGAATTTCGTCTGCTTCGGGCAAATCAATCCACAAATTCTTTTCATAACTTTTACTGATCATAGAAACCCTTGCCAATTTATTAACTAGACAGCCGGTGCACTCATTCTACTGCCATGGGCGCAATAAATAATGTCAAAGATAAATAAAACGCGAATCATACTCGTATCGATAGTTATCTCGATAGCCGCCGCTGGAGTCTACTTCAGTAACCAACGCGACCCGGAGCCGATCCGGCCGCTGTTTCTTGCGCCCATGTTCAACGTGTTCGATCCTTGCGGTAACCCCGAGGTCGATCCGGTCACCATCGGAGATTGCAACCGGCCCGGCGGCTCGGCGGCCGCGTTGGTAGAAAACACCTTGTCGATGCTCGGCCCGCGCGTCAGCGCGAACGGGCGTTTCGAGCTGGGCTACACGCTGCAGTTTCCCTTGATGCGCTTGTTCAAGCGTGAAAACGCGGCCTGGGTGATCGACCAGCCGGTCATCGAGCGCATGGTGCGCACGCTGCACGACAACGACCGGCCGGTGCTGGTGTACCTGTTTTCCACCCACTTCGGGCTCAACTCGCCGATCGAGCCGGTGCTGGCGTCTGACCCCAGCAATCTGGCGGTGACGACGGCCGGCCCGTTGGTGCGTGACAAGTACTACGAACACGACATTTTTCCGTGGACGTTTGCGACCACCGACAACGAGCTGACGCGGCGCCGTGTGCAAGCCATCGATGCGGTGGTGGGGGAGATCTGCAAGCTGCCAAAGGGCGACCACGACAAGATACGCGCCATCACCTTGCTTGGCGAACTGCACCACCTGTTCCCGAACTTTCAAGGTGGTATGGGCTTTTCAGACAACTACCTCATCACCGACTACAGCCGCGCCTCGGTCGACGGGTTTCGGACGTTCCTGGAAAGCCGATTCGGCAGCACGCGCGCGCTCAACAAGGTGCTGGACAGCAACTACAAAGCGTTCTCGGAGGTCGCCCCGCCGTCGAAAGACATCCGCACCCAGCCACTGACCCGCTTCACCGAACACATCGACTCTTTTGCCCACGGCAGCTTGCCGATCGCGGGCTGGGTGTACTTGCCTTCGGCCCGGACCCGCGCCGTGCCGTGGGTGCGCGTCTACCTCAACGGAAAATTCCTGGAACGGGTTCCGGCGAATCTGAGCCGCCAGGACGTGCGCGATGCGAACCCGGGTTTCGGCACCGCCGATGTCGGCTGGCGCTTCGATTTGAAGTTCTCCGAACTGACACCGGGTGTGCACCGGATCGCTGTCGTGCTCGAAGAACGGCCCGATCACTGGGTCCATGTGGACACCCGAGACATCTCGGTGATGGAAAGCAGCCAGGCCCAGCCGCGCCTGATGCCGCAGAGATACCTGCTGTCGGCGGCGTCGCCCGACCCGACCTTGCGCTGGTCGACGGACTATCCAGTCAATCTGTCGTCCTACTACTACAACCCGCTGGTGCCGCTGTGGCACGAGTTTCGAAATGAGCAGGTCGTGAGCTACCTCCGCTACATCGACCAGCGCGTGCGCAGATCGTGCCTGAAAGACACCAAGACCTACGTCCATCAACTGATTCCGTTTCCGAACCCGAGCTGGGATTTCAACAAGTTTGCGGTCGATGCCTCGCTGCGACCGCTGCCTGACATGCATCTGGGCGTCAGCCTGTACGGCGAAGCGACCTATGGCGACAGTTTTTTTGACTGGTACGAAGAGTCGAAGCACAAGAGCTACGGCGTCACCGAGTTTCATCCGCTGCGCTCGCTGTCGCTGGATCAAGCGCGGCAGATGTTCGAGAAGCATCGAACCCGCCGAGCGGAGTTCTTGTCGTTTTTTCTCAAGACCCAGAAACTGCACGGCGGGGACTCCGGTGCCGCATATCAGTTTGCGTTCGACCCCGGCAACCCGACGTTCAGTTCGGACCAACTGCACAAGACGGTGAAAACACTGCTCAATGAGCCTGCGCCAGAGTCGCTCAAGCGATGATCCTGTCGAGGCACGCGCTCAAGCCCCGCCCAACGCCGCAATGATCTCCGGCGGTGCCTGCACCAATTCGATCAGCACGCCCTCGCCGGCCACCGGGAATTCATCGTTGCTTTTCGGATGCACGAAACAGATGTCGTGGCCCGCCGCGCCTTGGCGGATGCCACCCGGCGCAAAGCGCACGCCGTTGGCGCTGAGCCAGCTGACCGCGGCGGTCAGATCGTCGATCCACAGGCCGATGTGGTTCAGCGGCGTCGTGTGAACCGCGGGCTTCTTGTCGGGGTCGATAGGTTGCATCAAATCGACCTCGACCCTGAACGCACCGTGGCCCATCGCGCAGATGTCCTCGTCGACATTCTCGCGCTCGCTGACGAAATTCCCGGTGACTTCGAGCCCGAGCTTGTCGACCCACAACGTGCGCAGCCGCTCCTTGCTGGGGCCGCCGATCGCGACTTGCTGGATGCCAAGAACGCGGAATGGTCTTGTGGTCATATGAACTCTCGTTGATGCGCAAGCGAAGCGAAGCGCCGATCAAGCAGCGCCCGAAGAACCGGCTTTGGCGGGCCGCCTGGCGGCGCCCAAGGGCCGCTGGGTGGCCCCTTCGGCTCCATGGGGCAGGAGCGCAGCGACCGGGGGCCCTATTCGAATCGGATGATGACTTGATCGACAGCGAGGCTCTCGCCCTTGGCCGCCCGCACCTCCGCCACCACCGCATCCTGCGTCGCCAGCAGGATGTTCTCCATTTTCATCGCCTCGATCACAGCCAGCTTCTCGCCCGCCAGCACCTTTTGACCGGGCTTGACCGTCACGTCGACCAGCAAGCCAGGCATCGGCGACAGCAAGAAGCGCGACAAATCGGGTGGCGCCTTGAAGGGCATCAGTGCCGACAGTTGCGCGGCCAGCGGCGACACCACCTTGGCATCGATCTGGGTGCCGTTGTGGATCACCCGGTAGGCCAGTCCAACACGTTCGATCTGCGCGCAGAACGGCCGCCCATCGACGCGGCCGTGGATAACGACTTCGCGCAGCGGCGTGTCGAACTCGATGACGTAGCTGGCGCCGCCCAGCATCACGCGAAAGCCGCCGTTGTCGGGCACAACGGTGACCGGCACACTCTCCGACTGCCCCTTGCCGTCGCTGGTGATGACCACCGAGTCGGGCTTGATGACGAACTCGTGCCCCGGCAACTGGCCACTGATGCGCACCGAGCGGTCGAGGTGGATGCGGTGAGCGACGGCGGCCAGCGCGCGCAGCAGCATCGCCTCGGTCTGCGCGCCATCGGTGTCCGGCACGGCGGCGGCGGAGAAGCCGTTCGGGTACTGCTCGGCGATGAAGCCGGTGTTGAAGTCGCCCGCAACGAACTTCGGATGCGCGAGCAGCGCCGCCTGGAACGGGATGTTCGAGCTGACGCCGCGAATCGCGAATGCGTTCAACGCCTCGCGCATCTTGGCGATCGCATCCGGCCGATCGCGGCCCTTGACGACCAGCTTGGCGATCATCGAGTCGTAGTACATCGGGATCTCGCCGCCGTCGACGACACCGGTATCGACCCGCACACCACCGTCTTCAGGCACCGGGCCACTGGCGGTCCAGGTCTCGGCCGGCGGCGCGAACTTCACCAAGCGCCCGGTCGACGGCAGGAACCCGCGAAACGGGTCTTCGGCATTGATGCGGCATTCGATCGCCCAGCCGTCGCGTTTGATGTCTTCTTGCGTCAGGTACAGCCGCTCGCCGGCTGCCACACGGATCATCAGCTCGACCAGATCGAGCCCGGTGATGCCTTCGGTGACCGGGTGCTCGACCTGCAAGCGCGTGTTCATCTCCAGGAAGTAGAAGCTCTGGTCTTTGCCGACGACGAATTCGACGGTGCCTGCCGACTGGTAGCTCACCGCACGAGCCAGTTGTACCGCCTGCTCGCCCATCGCCTTGCGGGTGGCCTCGGTGATGAACGGTGACGGCGCTTCCTCGATCACCTTCTGGTGGCGGCGCTGGATCGAGCATTCGCGTTCGTGCAGGTAGACGGTGTTGCCGTGCGCATCGCCGAGCACCTGGATCTCGATGTGGCGCGGCTCCTCGACGAACTTCTCGATGAACACCCGGTCGTCGCCGAAGCTGTTGCGCGCCTCGTTGCGACACGAGGTGAACCCCTCGAACGCTTCCTTGTCGTTGAACGCGACCCGCAGGCCCTTGCCGCCGCCACCGGCGCTGGCCTTGATCATCACCGGGTAGCCGATGCCCTGGGCGATCTCGACGGCGCGCTCGGCGGTGTCGATCGCGGCGTTGTAGCCGGGGATCGTGTTGACACCCGCGTCACCGGCCAATTTCTTCGACGCGATCTTGTCGCCCATCGCCGCAATCGACGCGTGCTTCGGGCCGATGAAGACGATGCGTTCTTCCTCGACGCGGCGCGCAAACTCGGCGTTCTCGCTCAGAAATCCGTAGCCCGGGTGCACCGCCTGCGCGCCGGTTTGTTTGCAGGCGGCGATGATTTTGTCCATCACCAGATAGGACTCGCGCGACGGCGCCGGGCCGATGTGAACCGCCTCGTCGGCGAGTGCCACATGGCGTGCGTCCTTGTCGGCATCGGAATAGACGGCCACCGTCTGGATGCCCATCTTCTTTGCGGTCTTGATGACTCGGCAAGCGATCTCACCGCGGTTGGCGATCAGGATTTTGGTGAACATATCAGGTACTTTGGGTATTTACTCCCTGTCCCAGGGGGAGAGGGAGAAGGTTGTCGCATCTCTCAGAGGGAGAGGGAGTAAAGGTGGATCACAGCGGAATGTTCCCGTGCTTGCGCCACGGGTTCTCGAGCTTCTTGTCGCGCAGCATCACCAGCGACCGGCATATTCGCTTGCGCGTCTCGTGCGGCTGGATCACGTCATCGATGAAGCCGCGCGCACCCGCCACGAACGGGTTCGCAAAACGCGCCTTGTACTCGGCCTCTTTCGCGGCCAGCTTCTCCGGGTCACCCTTGTCTTCGCGGAAGATGATCTCGACCGCGCCCTTTGCGCCCATCACCGCGATCTCGGCGTTCGGCCACGCGAAGTTGACGTCGCCGCGCAGGTGCTTCGAGCTCATCACGTCGTAGGCGCCTCCGTAGGCCTTGCGGGTGATCACGGTGATCTTCGGCACGGTGCATTCGGCGTAGGCGTACAGCAGCTTGGCGCCGTGCTTGATGATGCCGCCGTACTCTTGCGCGGTGCCGGGCATGAATCCCGGCACGTCGACATATGTCAGCACCGGGATGTTGTAAGCAACGCAAAAGCGCACGAAGCGTGCCGCCATG
>JANMTL010000235.1:0-3870 GCA_031390425.1 Rhizobacter sp. | reverse complement strand
GCCGACCTCACTCGGCGTAACCGTTCGGATTCAGACTTTGCCAGCGCCATGTGTCAGCGCACATGGTGTCGATGCCGCGCGTGGCTTGCCACCCCAGCAACTCCTGCGCCCGCGAGGCGTCGGCATAACACGCCGCCACGTCGCCGGGCCGACGCGCAACGAGGTCATGGGGAATCGAGCGACCGCTGGCGTGCTCGAAGGCTCGCACCAACTCGAGCACGCTGCAGCCGCGGCCGGTCCCGAGGTTGGCGGTGAACGACCGCCCGCCGCCGTCGAGCAGATGCCGCAGTGCCGCCACGTGGCCCTCGGCCAGATCGGTGACGTGGATGTAGTCGCGCACGCCGGTGCCGTCGGGCGTGTCGTAGTCGTTGCCGAACACCTGCAATCTGGCGCGCTTGCCGACCGCCACCTGGCTGATGTAGGGCATCAGGTTGTTCGGTGTGCCGCGCGGGTCTTCGCCGATCAGACCGCTGTCGTGCGCGCCGACCGGGTTGAAGTAGCGCAGCAGCGCGATGCGCCAGGCCGGGTCGGCCCGCTCGATGTCGCGCAGGATGTTCTCGCTCATCAGCTTGGTGGCGCCGTAGGGGCTGGTGGTGGCGAGCGCCGCGTCTTCGGCGATCGGCAGCCGCTCGGGCGAGCCGTACACCGTGGCGCTGGAGCTGAACACCAGCGCTTTACCGCCGCGCTGCGCCATCGCCCCCACCACGCTGAACAGCCCGCCGAGGTTGTTGCGGTAGTAGGCCAGCGGCTGCGCGGCGCTTTCACCGACTGCCTTGAACGCGGCGAAATGCACCACCGCTGCGATCGCATGGCGCTCGAACAGCGCTGCCACGGCCAAGCCGTCGCACACATCGGCGCGCTCGAAGGCCGCCGTGCGTCCGCCCAGGCGTTGCAGCCGGTTCAGCACCTCGGGTGAGCTGTTGGAAAAGTCGTCGACGCCGACGACATCGAACCCCGCTGCCCACAGCGCGAGCCAGGTGTGCGATGCGATGTACCCGGTGGCCCCGGTGAGCAGAATCGTCTGGCTCATTGCAGCGTGATCTGGGCGTAGCAGGACGCGGTGTTGGCCTGATACGAGTACGAAATCGGCGCGCCCGATGCGCTGCGCTGGTCGCGCCCCACCGTGCAGGTGGCCGACACGTTGCGCAGCGGCATGTAGGTCAGACCGATCGACGCGCGGTGGAGCGTGTCGCTGCCGTCGAGACCACGTTCAGCGAGCGATCGATGGCTGAGCCGCAGGTTCGCATTGACGCGGATCTTTGCGGTCGCGTCGTAGATCGCGTCCAGCGAAGCCGTCTCGGTGGTGCGGCTGGTGTCTCCGACGCCACCGACTTGCTGTCCGTTGAAATTCAGAAATCCGTTTTCGGCGCCGGTGTCGCGGCTGATCGAGGTGTTCAACTGAAGCTTGCCGGTGGGCCGATAGACCCAGTTGGCGTAGCCTGTCAGACCGGAGAAATTGGTTCTGAATTCTTCGCTCTGGCCCGTTTGTCGGCCCGCGCTGAGACGGGCGTAAACGGTGCTGAGGCCACTCGGCACCCAGGTGGCTGTGAGGTCGAGATCGTTCCGCTTGAATTGGAACCCCGAGATGTAGTCGCCTTGCGTGTGGCGCAACGCGGTGCCCAAGGTCAAGCCGGCGCGCGGTCGGTAACTGAGGCCCGCGCTGACGATGTCCTGCGACAAACCGCGCTGCCTGTCGGTGGCCGGATCGGAATACGACAGGCGGCGATGCGTGAACGACCCTTCGAGACTCAGCAGCGATGCCATGCCGTACCTGATGCGGGCCAGCGACTGGTCGCTTTTCTCGATGTTGCGACGGGTCGTGCGGATCGTGTTGGTTTCCGCGCTGTTGAAGAGATTCTCCTTGCCTGAAAAGCTCACCGTTCCGGACAAGTTGTAGACCGTCGCCCAGTCGAGCCCCGCGTTGACGCCGTAGCTGGTGTTGTCGAGTTGCTTCAGGCTTTCGAACTGGTTGTTCTGCACCACGCCACTCGCGTAAAAGCGTTGGCGTCCTATCGGTTGGTTGATGCCGCCGAGCAGTCCGACGCTGTAGTAAGTGTCGGACAAGGCCCGCGGCTGTCGCTGGACGTTTGAATCGTGGGTCACTGCCGCGCTGGCGCCGATGTAATACGGATTCGGGTCGGCGTGTGCGGTGCCGATCCCGCTCAGGACCAGCAGGTTGGCGAGCACCCAGCATGCGGAGTGGGAGAGTCTGCGTGAGCGTTCGATCGGCATGGAATGCGTCCGGTAAAAGGCAGGGCAGGGGCTGTCTGAACGTCGTCAGTAAGCGTGCCGCTCGAAGAATGCCACGCGAATGGTGCGCACGATGATTTGCAGGTCGAGCCCGAGCGACCAATTGCGCAGGTACTCCAGGTCGTATTCAACGCGTGCTTGCATCTTCTCGATGGTATCGGTCTCGCCGCGGTGGCCGTTGACCTGCGCCCAACCGGTGATGCCGGGCTTGACTTTGTGCCTGACCATGTAGGCCTTGATCAACTGGCGGTACTCCTCGTTGTGAGCGACCGCGTGCGGGCGCGGCCCGACGATGCTCATGCGGCCTTGCAGCACGTTGATGAACTGCGGCAGTTCGTCCAGCGAGGTGCGGCGGATGAAGGCGCCGAACGGTGTCAGGCGCGCATCGTTTCGAATCGCCTGCCGCACCACCGGCCCGTTGTCCTGGGTGGTCATCGAGCGAAATTTGTAGACGATGATCTCGCCGCCGTCGAGGCCATTGCGACGCTGCTTAAAGATCACCGGGCCGGGTGAACTGAGCTTCACGCCGATGGCCAGCGCCAACAGCAGCGGCGACGTGAGGATGAGGATCAGCGAGGCGAGCACCAAGTCGCTGATGCGCTTGGCCAGCTCGTTGGTGCCGGTGAACGGGGTTTCGCAGATGCCGACCACGGGCACGCCGTTCATGTCCTGCAGCCGGCCTTGAATGATGCTGATGCCGAACACATCGGGCACGAAAAACAGCGACGCGGTGGTGCCTTGCAGCCGTTCGAGCAGTTCGACGATGCGCGGCTGCACGCCCAGCGGCAAGGTGATGAAGACCTCATGCACGCCACGCTGGCGCACGAAGGTGGCTACGTCTTTGAGACCACCGAGGCGATTCGAGGCGGCATTTTCGTGCAGCCTTTCGTCGGCGCGGTCGTCGAAGTAGCCGAGGAAATCGACGCCGCGGTCGTCACTTCCCTCCAGCGCGCGCGACACTTTCACCGCCAGCGTGCCACCGCCCACCACGATGGCGGAGCGGCGGGTTTGCGGTCGGGCGGAATGGAACTGCAGCGTCTTCTTGCCGAGCCAGACCGCACCGATTTGCAACAGCGGCGTTCCGAAGGCCCAGATCATCAGCACCCAGCCGTCGAAGTAACCGAGGCTGCGTGTCGCGTAACCACACAACGCCAAGATGCCGAGCAGCATCCCCCACGAAATGAAGACGTCGACGCTGGCCGCCAGCAGGTTGTCGCGGAAACGGTTGCGTCCCGGGAACGTCAGCGCGAACACCAGCAGGCACAGGGTGAGCTCCGGGCGGTTGACCCGCTCTCCGATGTACCAATTGGCCAGGAGAAACGTCAAGACGGTCAGCGAGGGCTCTAAGAAGGCGGCGACAAGCGACGTCACCGATTGGGGTGCGCTGTAGAAGGTTCGCTTGTAGCTTCGGTCTTCGAACATGGACGGTCGGGCGGCCTTGGCGTTGAGTGCCGTTGGATGCAGTGCCGCAGTGCCGCAGTGCAGTGCGGCCTTGCCGATGCTCCCGGCGGCAGTCCCTCGAAGCAAAGATGACGTGCTTTGCAGCACACATTTCAACCACGATTCTCGCTCAGATGTCCGGCGCTTTGCCCCGCGGTCGGGGGGGTTGGGTCGGCCACC
>JANMTL010000209.1:0-13666 GCA_031390425.1 Rhizobacter sp. | reverse complement strand
TACGACCTGATCGATCCGTTGAAGGTCGCTGCGCAGCGCGCCGCCGCCGCCACTGGCGCGCACCTCGCCGCGCACGGCTTCAGCGAGGTGACGGCGTCGCGCGGCGAGTCGGCCTACGTGGTCGATGTCGGTCCGTTCTATTTGGCCAGCATCGTCGAATGCCTGGGCTCGAAAGCGCTGGTGGCCGACGAGATGCGGCAGCTCACCGGCAAAAGTTACTACGACGCGATCGCGCAGGACACCATCGCGATGGCGATCAACGACCTGATCACGGTCGGCGCCACGCCGCTGGTGGTGCAGGCCTACTGGGCGGCCGGCGGTTCCGACTGGTTCGCCGACGCGCAGCGGGCGCAGGCGCTGGTCGCGGGCTGGAAGGCGGCATGCGATCGCTGCGGCGTGGCCTGGGGCGGTGGCGAAACACCGGCGCTGGCCGGCATCGTGGAGGCCGGCCGAATCGACCTCGCGGCCTCGTGCACCGGGCTCATCAACCCGAAGGAACGGCTGTCGGTCGGCGACCGGCTGGCACCGGGCGACGCGATCGTGCTGCTCGCATCGAGCGGCATCCACGCCAACGGCCTGAGCCTGGCGCGCAAGCTGGTCGAGCGGCTGCCGCAGGGGTACTTGACACCCGTCGAGCCCAGTGTGTCCGAGCTGACTTACGGCGATGCGCTGCTCGCGCCGACGGTGCTGTATTCGCCGGTCACCGAAGCGCTCTACAAAGGCGGCGTCACGCCAAACTACTGCGTCAACATCACCGGCCACGGCTGGCGCAAGCTGTTGCGCCATCCGGCGCTGCACACGTACCGCATCCACACCGTGCCGGACGTGCCGCCGGTGCTGCGCTTCATGCAGCGCCACGCGCAGCAAGACGATCGCGAGGCCTACAGCACGCTGAACATGGGGGCTGGTTTCGCCCTCTTCGTGCCGGCCGACCAAGCCGAGCGCACGGTGGCGGTGGCCCATGCGCAAGGTGTGAGCGCCTGGGTGGCGGGCCGCGTCGAAGCGGGCCCGAAGCGGCTGCTGATCGAGCCGCTGGGGCTCGAATTCGGCGACGACGCCTTGCAGTTGCGCTGACCTTGCGACCCGGTGAACGCCAACGCGTCGCCTAGAATCGTCGGCGACGGGCCTCCCCGCATGGAAGCGCGGCCAATCGGGTCAGGTCGGGAACGAAGCAGCCCCAACCGTTGTGACCAGTGCCGGGGTCAGGCTCGTCACCTTGATCATCTCGAAAGCCGCCATGGCGGGGCGCGCGTCGGACGGGCGCCAGCCAGCGATCAGCTGGCCTGCTTGAACGCCATCACCGCCTGGTTGCGCAAAGTGCGCAACAGCGCCAACTCTTTCTCGCCGAGTTCGATGCCGCCGGGCTGCGCCTGGTCGGCGTAGATCATCGCAAACGGTGCGCCCTTCATAAGCAACGGCAGCAGCAAGAACGACGGCGCGTTCAGCGTCTTGCGGTACCAAGCGGGCAGCCGCGCGGCCATTGCGGGGGTGGTGGCATCGCGGATCAGCGTGTCGACGCCCTTGAGGCACACCGCAGAAAACAGGTCGGTGCCGCCCTTCAACGGCACCTTGAACAGTGCCGCCGCCGCGTCGCCGCCTTCGCCGAGGCCGAAGCGGCCGGTCAGGGTCTCGGTCTTCGGGTCGCGCAGGCAGAACAGCACCCGTCGAAAGCCCAGCGCGCCGAACATCGTCTCGAGGATCATCCGCAGCACCTCGTTGAGCTTGAAGCTCTCCACCATCGCGTTGGTGATGTCCTGGATGCCGACGGCCAGGATGTCGGCCGCCATGCTGGCACCGCCCGCAGGCGCTGCGTCGCTGCCGGTCGTGCCGGGCAGCATGGTGGCGGTTGCGGGCAAGGCATGCGGCGTCAGCGAGTCGGCCGGGGCATGCAGCGCATTCGCCAGGCTGCCGACACCCGGCGTGCCGGGCGGTGGCACCAACAAGCGGTGGACCCGCGAGGTGCTGCTGACGTCCAGATTCATCGCCCGCGCAGTCTCGGAGACCTTGGTGCGCGCCGCTGCGGTCGCTTCGCAGATGTGTTTGGTGCTCATGCCCAGCACCCGCGTGTAGCGCTCGGCGGTGTCGGTGAGCGCGCCGACCGACGCCGCCGCGTCGGCGCACAGCAGCGCATCGGTCAGGTCGTTGGCGGCCATCGCCAGCCAGCGCAGTCGCTCGGGCAACGCATCGGGCGGACGCGACGGCGGCTCGCCGCCGGGCTTGCGCATGCAGCGCTGCAAGCTGTCCGGCAGCCCCCAGGACTTGGCGACGCCGACGCCGAGTTCCTCGAAGCTCAAGCCCAGCACCTCGACCGCGATCGAATTCTCGACGCCTGGCTGCGGCGCCCGGCCGGGCGCGACACGCCGACCGAGCAGGTTGCGAACCTGGCGGGCATCGTCTGGAAAGTAAAACTCGGTCAACAGGCGCCCGAGGTTTTGGAACATCGAGCCGATGAAGGCCTCTTCGCTGTCGCGCCCGGAGCCGCACAGCTCGCCGGCCAGCGTGCCGGCCATCTGCGAGCGCAGGAACTCTTCTTTCAAGTGGTTGGCGTGTTCCTTGTCCTGCATGCGTTCGAGCAGCACCAGGCTCAGCGCCATGTTGCGGATGCCGGCAAAGCCGACCAGCGCCGCTGCCCGCGACACCGTGCTGATGTTGCCGCCGCCGGCATGCCGGTAGCCGGCGGTATTGACCAGGCGCAGCAGCTTGTTGGTCAGCGCCACGTCCTTCAGGATTTCTTTGGCGAGGCTGTCGAGGCTTTCGGACTCCGACGTCGCCACGCGCTGGATGCGCGACACCGCATTCGACAGCGCCGGAAAGTCGCTCTTGTGGCGCATCCGGCGCAGCAGGAATTCGAGCGTGCCGCTGTTCGATGCGGCGTCGGCGGCTGCCGCTGCGGGCGCAGCTGGCGCGGGTTGCAGCCACGCCTGCAAGGCCGCGCTGAACGCTTCGGCGCTGGCATAACGACCCGCCGGATCGCGCGCCATCGCGCGCAGCACGATGGCGTGCAGCGCGTCTTCGACGGCAGCGCCGACGCCGTCCGGCAGCATCAGGTCTTCGTGGGCGGCACGGTAGATCGCACGGTACGGGTCCTTCTCGGCGATCACCGGCTGGCCGACCAGCAACTCGGCCAGCACCAGCGCCGTCGAGAACACGTCCATCGCCGGGGTCGGTGCCAGACCTTCGGCGGCCTCCGGCGACAGGTAGCCCGGTGTGCCGACGATCTGGTTCTTCTGCGTGCTGTCGTTGGTCTTGACCGCAATGCCGAAGTCCATCACCCGCGCCCGGCCGCTGGTGTCGATCAGAATGTTCGATGGCTTCAGGTCGCGGTGCACGATGCCCGACTCATGCGCGGCGTGCAGGGCGCTGAGGATGTCGATGACGGTGGACACCGCCACCTGCGGCGCAAACGCGCCCTGGGCGCGCAGCACCTCGGTGAGCGTCTGGCCGGTCACGTACTCGAAGACCAGGAATGGCTGCCCCTCGTGCACGTCGGCTTCGAACACCGGAACGATGTTCGGGTGGGTCAGCCGACTGACGCTGCGCGCCTCCTGCAGCCACTGGCTGGCGTCCACTGCACCGACCCCACCGGCCTGCCGGATGATCTTGACCGCCACCTCGCGTTCGAGGTGCGTATCGAAGCCCAGCCACACGCTGGCCTGCGCACCTTTGCCCAGCAAGCGGCGCAACTCGAAGCGGCCCAGCGACTGCACAGGCGGGGTTGGGGCGAGCGTGGCGGTCATGGGCGGGCTCAACCTCCTGCCGCCGCAGGCTGTGCGGCGACGGCGGCATCGTCCGGGCGTGCCGGGGCGGACTGGATCGGCGCGCCGGTGCGCAAGGTCTCGCGGGCTGCGGTCAGCGACTCCGCAACGATGCGCGAGGTCAACCCGAGGCTGCGCGCGTAACGTTGCGCCACCGAGGTCCGCAGCGCGCCGCGCTTGGGCCGTTGGGACGCGGCGCTGGGTGCTGCGTCGGCATCGGGATCGGCGGCGGTCTCGTCGGACTCGGCGGCAGCACCCCCCGCACGCGCCGTTGGCGCGCCCTGCAAAGACGCGTCGACCGCCTCGTTGGCCGCGCTGGCGGTGAGGCGCAGCACGTCACTGTCGCTGTCGGGCGTGCGCACCGGCAAATCCTTCGGCAAGCGTCGGATCATGTGCAGCATCTCGTCGCCCAGGCCCCAGTGGCGCGCCACGGCGGCGCCCAGCGCCTCGATGTCGATGCCGAGCACCGCGAACGACGCGTCCGCTTCGGCCCAGCCCGCCACCCCGAGCGTGCCCGGTGGCGCATCGGCCGAGGGCGGCGTGCCCTGCATCAGGATGCGGATTTGTTCCGACTCGTCCGGAAAGTGGTACTGCGCCAGCAGGCGACCGAGGTTTTGCAACACCGTCACCAGGTACACGACTTCGGCGTCGTAGCCAGCCGGGCGCAAGGCCTGCGCGGTGTGGCCGGCCAGGCGCACCCGATCCATCAGCGTGCGCAGCGCCTTGGCACCGCCGTCGGACAGCGGCCCCGGCCACAGACGCAGTCCGTTGGCCGCCAATCGCACGCCGTTCAGGCCGATCAGCGCGATCGAACGGCGGATCGTCAGCACCGGCGCCGAGCCGGCCGCTTGCGTGCCCTGCACGTGCACCGAGTTGACCTCGCGCAGCAGCTCGAAGCTGAGCGCCATGTCTTGCAGGATCAGGTGCGAAATCTCTTCGACATGCTGTCCTTCCATCGCCGCCATGCGCTCGACGCGGGCGCTCATGCCGGGCAGCGCGGGCAAGGCACCGACGGTGCGCAGGCGGTCGAGCATCAATTCGAGCGGGCCGTCGCGGCCGAGGGCTTCGGCCTCCAGCCAGCCTTGCAGCGCGCGCAGGAAGGTGCGCGCGCTCAAGTAGCGTTGGCGGTCCTGGCTCGACGTGCAGCGGTTGGCGATCGCGCGCAGCGCTTCGGGAACGGGGTGCGGCGTGTTCCACGGCAGGCGCACCAGGTCGCGGCCCAGCGGAGTCAAGCGCAGCATCGCCTTCGCGATGTCGGGTTCGTCGAGCACCGCAGCGCCGGTCAGCAGCACATGCAGCAGCAGGCCGCAGGCCAGCACATCGCGCTCGGCTGCTTCACGCTGAGCGCGCAAGGCATCGGACTCGACCCGCATCGCGTGATCGAGGCCGCGCTTCGCAGCCTCGCCAGCAACCGGTGCGGCCTGGCCACTGGAGGTGGCGAGGGCCATCACCTGGACCCGACCCGTGTCGTTGATCAGCAGGCTGTGCAGTTGCAGATCGTGGTGCGCCAAACCGGATTCGTGGGCGAAGGCCACGCCTTCAAGCACCTGGCAGACCCAGCCCACCGCCTCGATCGGTGACGGCTTCGGGTGCAGCGCCAGCCACTCGCCGAGCGTGACGCCCTTGGCGCGGTCGGCGGCCAGAAAAGGCCACTGCTCCTGGACGGCCACCTCGACGCCTTGCGCGAGGTTCGGATGATCGAGCCGGGCGGCCTGACGGACCAGCGACAGCCAGCGCTCGAGAGCCGCCGGATCGGCCGGTTGCACCCGCGGCATCGTCAGCACCCGCTCTTGCTGAACCTGCGGATCGTTGACCAGCCACACCATGCTGCCGTGGCTCTTGCCGAGCAGTTTCAGCAGGTCGAAACGACCGAAGCTGCGCCCGAGCTGGGTCGCTCGCGCGCTGGCGGTGGAGGGAGCTGCTTCGGTCATGGTCGAGGCGAACGGATATTGCCCATTGGAATCGGCAGGCGGCCGCGTCCATGCCGTGAAATCAGGGACGTTTACGGTGCTTTTGAGCCCCCGGCACCGCCACCGACGGTGCTGCCGCACCCGAGCCGAACCGCGAAACCGCGTAGGCGCTCAGCCCAATTCGATGACGGCGCCGCTGCCGGTGATGAAAGCGGCCCGCACCGTGGCCCCCGGTTGCAGACGCGACACCGCGCGCTGGTAGCGCAGCAACTGCTGCCGGTGCGCCGGTTCGGGTGCCTGGCGCAGCTTGTAGTCGAGCACCCACCAGACGCCGGCCGCGTCGTCGGCATCGCGAAGATGCACCAGGCGGTCGATGCGCAGCAGCTCGCCGGCTTCGGACACGCCGACTTCGTTGCCCGCCCAGATCAGCCCGCTGGAATCGAAAAAGCGCCGGCAGGCCGCGCTGTTCAGGATGGTCGCGGCGACCCGCTGCACCGCAGCGACCTCGGCGCCGAATTCGCGGGCCGCCGCCATGCAAAGCGTGTCGATCGAGGCCTGCGGCGCGGCGTCGTCGCGCACCGCCCACTCCAGCACGCGGTGCACCGCCTGGCCCAGACGGCTGGACGCATCGCTGCCGGATCGGTCGGCCAGGCGCAGGGCGGCTTCATCGACCGCGGCCGCAGCGATCGGCGGGCAGATCGGCAGCACCTGCAGATGCACGTCCGGGATCGGAGGGCTCAGCAGCGTCGCATCGGCCGCAGCAAAGGGCGCAGGCGACCATGCAATCGCATGCGGCTCCAGCCGCTGCCACCACGACGCCGTCGGCGACTTGCCGTAGGGAACGGTGGCGCTGAACACCACCCGGTGCTTGGCGCGCGTCATCGACACGTAGAGGCCGTTGAGCTCCTCGCGCCGCCTGGCGGCCAGTTCCTCGTCGAACAAGGGCCGCAACGACGGCGGGCACTGCGACTCGGCGTAGACGAAGGCGCAGCACAGCGGATAGGTCGATTCGACCGGCCACTGCACCAGCAAGGTCGCGGTGTCGGCAGCGGTGGGCTCGGGCTGCGTGTCCATCACGAACACGACCTCGGCCTCCAGGCCCTTGGCGCCGTGGATGGTCAGCAACTGCACCGCGTCCGGTTGAGACGGCGCGGCGATCTTCAGGCGTCGCCGCCGCAGCGCGCGCACGAAGTTGTAAGGCGTCGCCCCGCGCGCGCCGTCGAGCATCAGCGACTGCGCCAGCAGAGCCTCGATGGCCGCGCGAGCTGCGGCGCGGCGCATCGGCGGAACAGCGGCCAGCGTGCGCGCCATCACCTGCCCTTCGTCGACGATGCGGTCGAGCAGATCGTGCGGCGGCAGCACGCGGGCGGCTTGTTGCCAAGCACCGAGCAGATCGCGCGCGCGACGCAGCGCCAGGCTGGGCTCGGCGACGCTGTGCAGTGCGAGCCACCAGCCGAGCGGATCGGCCCGGCGACTCGGCGACTCGGCGGCGCCACGGGCCGCGGCCACCGCACTTGCCAACTGCACCAGATCGTCGTCACCGCACCCGAAGACCGGGCTCTTCAGGGCCCGGGCGAGCGACAGCGCATGGCCGGGCGACGCCAGCACATCGAGCAGCGCGACCAGGTCGCGCACCTCGGGCGCGTCGAACAAGGCGGCCTCCTCGACCGCCGCGCACGGCACACCGAGCGCAGCCAGCGCACCGGCGGCGAGCCGCAGCGACTCGCGCTTGCGGCACAGCACCTGAATTTCGGCCGACTCGACCCCTGACGCCAAGATCTCGCGCACCGCCCGGGCCACGCCATCGGCTTCCTGCTGGCGCAGCGCCTGCTCGGGCTCGACGCGGCGAATCGTCAGCGTGTCGCGCCAGGCGTCGTCGAAGGCCTCTTCAGCGCGATCCTTGGGCTCGCGCAGCACCAGCGGAAGACGGCAGACGCCCGCGCCGGGCACCGAGCCCAACGCCGTCGAGTGCGCCCGAAAGCCTGTGAACGCTCCGTCGTTCTCGGCCTGCGAGAAAACCGCATTGAGCACCGCCAGCACCTCGGGCGCGTTGCGCCGGGTGTGATCGCAGCTCAGCACCTGGCCTTCGAGGCCGTGCTGCACGAAGTCGCGCGCCGCCTCGAACACCTTGGGTTCGGCGCGGCGGAAGCGGTAGATGCTCTGCTTCGGGTCACCGACGATGAAAACACTCGGCGGCCGCTGCCCGCTGACACCCCCGCCCGCACCTGCATAGCCCGACAGCCAGGCGGCCAGCGCATGCCACTGCAACGGGCTGGTGTCCTGGAACTCGTCGATCAGCACATGGCGCACGCGTGCATCGAGCCGCTGCTGCACCCAGCCCGACAGCGTCGAGTCGCCGAGCAACGCGACCGCGCAGCGCTCCAGGTCGGCCATCTCGACCAGCCCGCGTGACCTTTTGTACGACGCCAGACCGGCGAACAGCGCGCGCGACAGCCGCACCATGCGCAGGTGCTCGTCGCGCGCGTCGTGCTGCGCCAGCGCGTCGCGCAGCGCGAGCAGCGCATCGATCGCCGCTTGCTGCTCGGGGCGATCGCCCAAGCCCTTGCGCGGCGTGCCGGCCAGCGTGAACAGCGCCAGCCAGAGCGCGTCGAACACGACAGCGTGTTCGGTGATCGGCAGCGCGGGCATCGACAGCGCGGCCTCGATCGCGCGCGCCGCCTCGGTCGCCTTCGCCTTTCCGCCTGCACCCAGCACGCAGGCGCAGCGCTGCATCGTTTGTCTCAGCGACGGCAGATGAATCCACTGCGTCGGATGCACCGTCGCATCGGCATCGGGCCACGGCGACGTCGGCGCCGCGACGCTGGATTCGAGCGTGCCCGCCGCGTCGGCCAACTCGATCTCGATGCGCTTGGCCCAGGCGGCGTCCAGCCACTTGCGCAGCTGCGAGCGGCCGTGGCGTTGCACCAGGTGGTGGTAGTCGGCGCGCATCGTTTCATCCGTGACGACCGCGCCGTGAAAGCGCCGGAACACCTCGCTCTCATGGTCGGCGATGTCTTCGACGATCTGTGCATCGCGCGGTACGCCGAGCTCGATCAGCAAATCGAGCGGTGCGGCTTTGAGCA
Organism: Rhizobacter sp.; assembly: GCA_031390425.1. Lineage (GTDB taxonomy): Bacteria > Pseudomonadota > Gammaproteobacteria > Burkholderiales > Burkholderiaceae_C > PBB1. The sequence goes on along the minus strand of JANMTL010000209.1, from coordinate 4,918 downwards.
GCTGCGAAAACCAGGCGTGGAAGGTGCGAATCTCGACCGCGCGGCCTGCCTGCTGCAGGCGATGTTTCAAGCCGGCGAGCGTCGGAGCCAGTGCCTGTGCGGTGGCGGCGTCGAGCCCGCGTTGCTGCAAGGCTTCGACGCGCTCGGCGTCGCTGCCGCCATCGGCCGATAGCGCCGTCAGCCATTCGGCGAGGCGCGAGCGCATCTCGCCCGCCGCCTTGCGGGTGAAGGTGATCGCGAGGATTTCTTGGGGTTCGGCGCCGTCGATCAGCGCACGCAAAATGCGCGACACCAGCATCCAGGTCTTGCCCGCGCCAGCGCAGGCTTCGACGACGACAGCGCGGCGCGGGTCGCAGGCCACCGCATAGAAAACGTCGGCGCCGACGGTTGCGCCGTCGATGCGGTAGGCGGGCGTCGCCGCTTCAGTGGGCGAACTCAACGCGACGCTCCGCCGACCGCCACCGCAGCCCACTGATCGCGGCGGCACAGGCCGCGCGCGTCGCAGTAGTTGCAGGCCGCGCCTTCACCGAGTGCAGGCAGCGCCGCGCCGCCGCGCAAGCGCGCAAGATCACGTCCCAGACCTTCGACCAGCTCGTCGGCGCTGTGCTCGACGTGAGGATGTGGCACCTCGACGATCTTTTGCGCATCGTCGAGCGACAGGTAGATCGCGTCCAAGGGCCCGATCCCGTGCGCCACGCGACCCTGCTCGATCACGAGCGCCGCGTAGAACGGAAGTTGCGTGTCTTCCTGCGGCTGCCTGACCGTGGCGCGCAAGCCCTGCGTGCTGCCGGTCTTGTAGTCGATCAACTGCGTCACGGGCCCATCGTTGCGGGACACGCTGTCGATGCGGTCGATCACCCCGTGCATCGCGATGCCCTGCCAGGCTTCGGGATGCACCGTCCACTCGCGTTCGCCGTCGAGCCACTGCGCACCGTCGCGATCGCGTCCGTGCAGCCACGCGATGTAGCGCGGCACGAAGCGCTCGAAGCTCGCGGCGAACGGCAGGAAATCGGCATCGCTGAGGCCCATCTCCGCCTGCGCGTCGACGGCCGCAGCGCCCAAGGCGATCGCGTCGTCGTTCGACGCACGGGGCGCAGGGCGCGCCAGATGAAAACGATGCAAGACCGCATGCAACCAGGTGCCGTAGTCGCGCTTCTCGACCTCGCCGTCGAGCTCGTCCGCCGTCTGCAGACCCAGCATGCGCAGCGCGAAAAAGCGGTAGGGGCAGGCACGCAAGGCCTCGCAGGCGCTGGCACTCAGGCGATCGGGCAGCAGCGCCGGGGCCGACGGCAGCGGATGCGCGACCGGGTTCGGGGACACGATCTGCACGCCCCGCAGGTCGGCCGCATCGGCCAGCGCCGCCAACCCGGCCTCGCGGCGGGCCGACACCAGCCGTTCGAGCATCGGGCTGGGCGACAGCGGCTCGCCGTCGTCTTCGGTGCGCCGCAGCAGCGTCACCGGTGCGCCGCGCAGCGCCTGGGCGAACGCGATCGCCTCGCGTTCGCGCCGTTGCGCCGCCGTGGGCAGGCCGAGCGCCTCGACCTCCGAGTCGTTCAGCAACGGATGTGGCGACGGCGCGGACCCCAGGTGCTTCTCGTCGGCGCCGGGCCAGACGATGGCGGTGAACGGCCGCAGCATTGCGCGCGCCGCCGGCATCACGATCACCGCGGGCGCGTCGGGCGATGCGGGGACGTAGGTCGCGTGCTCCAGCGCGGTATCGACCCAGCGCGTGTAGTCGGCGAGTGTGTGCATTTCGGAGTGGCCGGCCAGCGCACCGGCGTCGCTCAGTTGCAGCGCCGGCAGCACCTGCTGTCCGGCGTCGTCGGCCGCAAGTTCGGCGGCCAGGCCGCTCGCCTGCAGCGCAGCACGCAGGCGAGCGCACCAGCCGACCAGCGTCTGCCCTCCGGCGCCACGCAAAGACTCGGTGACCTGTGCGGCGAGTTCCCACAGCGCGCGGGCACCCGAACTCAAACGCTGCGGATCGACAGCGGTCGGACGCGCCCAGTGATAGCGGCGCAGCGTGAATTCGAGTGTGGCGATGTGCGCAACGCCGATCGCGTCGGCTGCCGGCCACGACTTGATCGCATCCAGCACCTCGTCGACGGTGGCGGTCGGCGCCGCAGCGCGCAGCAGAATGCTGACGCCGGCACCGGCGCGGGTGGTCGACAGCGTCCAGCCGGTCTCGTCGCGCAGCGCCACGACTTGTCGGCCCAGCAGCGCGCGGATGCGTCGCACCAGCAGCCGGTCCTGGGCGATCAAGGCGACAGGCGCGCCGCGCGTCGCCAGGTCGGCGAGCACCTGCGCGGCGGCGCGCTGCGCCTCGTCCTCGAACCCGCTGCACACCTGCACCTGCGCGCGGGCCTGCGGTGCCACCGACCGGATGGGGTCGTCGCCGGGCGGGTCGGCGTCGATCCACAGCACCGGGCAGGTGGCGCCGTCTGCGAGTCGCTGCGTCAGCGAGTCGGCGCCGCCCGCCTGCATGACGATCCATGCCGACGGCCGCAAGGAAAACAGCAGATCGGTCGATGCAGCGGTGGTGGCAGCCGCCCATTCGAAAGCGATGCGTGCCAGGTGGCGCTCGGTGCCACCGACACCGCCAATCGCGCCGACCGCGTCGCGGGCCAGCCCCAGTTGCGCCGCGCGCTGCAGCGGCGGCACGGCCGCGATCGCGCGCGCCATCGCCTGCGCCGACTGCATCACCGACGTGGCCGCCTGATCGAACGCCCGCGCGTCCTGCCGCAGCCACGCCGCGAAGGCCACCTGCCCGCGCAGCAGGCGGCGCGCGGTCAACCCGTCCAGCGCGGCATCGAAGCAAATGTCGTGATCCGCCACCGGCTCGGGGGGCGCCAGACTGCGCGCCAGCGTCTGGGTCGTCTCGATGCGCGGCATCCAGGCGTTGACCGCCGACCAAGCCTGGCGCGCCAGCGGCAAGTGCTGCGCGAAAGGCACGAGAAAGACGGCGTCGCGCAGGTTCGCGCCCTGTCCATCCGCCCAGCGCGTCGACGCGGAGACAGCGACCGACCAGGGATCGCTGCCTGCATATTCGAGAATGATTTTCGTCATCGTGGCGATAGGAAAGGACTCGTCTCGCCAGCGCCGCAGGGCGTGAGCCAAACCACCCGTTGTGTCAAAATCATTGTGCCTTGCAGCCTACCTCCGGGCTCGCTCGTACCAAGGACACCCCCATGAGCAGCGAACTGATCACACACACCTCCGACGCCTCGTTCGACAGCGACGTCATCCAGTCCAGCAAACCGGTGCTGGTGGATTACTGGGCCGAATGGTGCGGCCCCTGCAAAGCCATCGCGCCGATCCTCGACGAGGTGTCGAAAACCTACGACGGCCGCTTGCAGGTCACCAAAATGAACGTCGACGACAACCGCGACGTGCCGGCCAAGTACGGCATCCGCGGCATTCCGACGCTGATGCTCTTCAAAGACGGCCAGTTGGCCGCCACCAAGGTCGGCGCGCTGACGAAAGCCCAGTTGACAGCCTTCATCGATGGCAACCTATAATCTCTTGAAGTTAGGTGGGGTTCTCCGCTCCACCCAGTCGGTCGCTCTCAGTCCAATTCGCGGGCTGCGGCGATTCAGTGATTCCGCCAGACCCGAAGTCGGCGGCCCTCCCCTCACTACTGCGTCGCGCGACAAGTCGATGTCGATGCCACTTCACCGAAGCACCTGATCGCAGGCTGCGTCCGTGACCAGAAACACCCGTTGTTCATCTTCCCGGTTTCGCCTCCATGTACCTGTCCGAACTGAAAGCGCTCCACGTCTCCGACCTCATCACGATGGGCGAAGCGTTGGAGGTCGAAAACGTCACCCGCCTGCGCAAGCAGGAGCTGATGTTCGCGATCATGAAAAAGCGCGCCAAGGGCGGCGAACAGGTGTTCGGCGACGGCGTGCTCGAAGTGCTGCCGGACGGCTTCGGCTTCTTGCGTGCGCCGGATGCCAGCTACATGGCGTCTACCGACGACATCTACCTCAGCCCGAGCCAGATCCGCCGCTTCAACCTGCACACCGGTGACGCCATCGAAGGCGAAGTTCGGGTGCCGAAAGACGGCGAACGCTACTTCGCGCTGGTCAAGGTCGACCGCGTGAATGGCGTGACGCCGGAGGAGAGCAAGCACAAGATCATGTTCGAGAACTTGACGCCGCTGTTCCCCAAAGAACAGTTCAAGCTCGAACGCGACATCAAAAGCGAAGAGAACATCACCAGCCGCATCATTGACCTGATCGCCCCGATCGGCAAAGGCCAGCGCGCCCTGCTCGTCGCACAACCCAAGACCGGCAAGACGGTGATGATGCAGCAGCTGGCGCACGCACTGGTGGCCAACCACCCCGAGGTCTATCTGATCGTGCTGCTGGTCGATGAGCGCCCGGAAGAAGTGACCGAAATGGTTCGCACGGTGCGCGGCGAAGTCATCAGCTCCACCTTCGACGAACCTGCTGCGCGCCACGTGCAGGTCGCTGAAATGGTGATCGAACGCGCCAAGCGCCTCGTGGAGATGAAGCGCGACGTGGTGATCCTGTTGGACTCCATCACCCGCCTGGCCCGCGCCTACAACGCGCTGGCGTCGAACAGCGGCAAGATCATGTCCGGCGGCCTCGAGTCCAACGCGCTGCAGAAGCCCAAGCGTTTCTTCGGCTCTGCCCGCAACATCGAGGGCGCGGGCAGCCTCACCATCCTCGGCACCGCGCTGGTCGACACCGGCAGCCGCATGGACGAGATCATCTTCGAGGAATTCAAGGGCACCGGCAACATGGAGCTCCACCTCGACCGCGGCCTGGTGGAGCGCCGGATTTTCCCGGCGATCAACATCGATCGCTCCGGCACCCGCAAGGAGGAGCTGATCTATCACCCCGAGGAATTGCAGCGCATCTACGGGCTGCGCCGCGCCATGCAGGGCCTCGGGCCC